>NZ_JBGFSH010000003.1:58706-447603 GCF_041365715.1 Rhodosalinus sp. FB01
CGCGCGCGGCCGCCGCGGCGCCCGCAAGGCCCGCGGCCGAGGCCGCACCCCGCCCGGACACCCGCGCGGCGATCCCGTCCTCGCCACATGCGCCCGGGCTGTCCCGCCGCCCGGCACCGAGACCCGAAACGCTGGAGACCGCACCCGCACGCAGCGCCGCGCGGCCGTCACCCGCACCTGCCGCGCGGCCCGCACCGCCCGAAGCGCCGACCGGTGGCCGCGGCGCCGCGCCCCAGTCCCAGCAGGCCGAAGGCGCGGGCGGCGGCGCAAGCGCGGGCCGGACACGCGCGACGGAACAGGCCGCCCAGGGCGCGTCGGGGCAGAAGCTCGTGGCGCGGTGGGGCGGGCAGATCGTCGCCGCGATCGAACGCCAGAAACGCTACCCGTCGGGCACGCGCGCCGCGGGGCGCGTGCGCCTCGCCATCCTGGTGGCCCCCGCCGGCCGCCTCGCCGGGGTTTCGGTTCGGGGCTCCTCGGGCAACGCGCAACTCGACCGGGCCGCGGTGGCCGCGGTCCAGCGCGCGCGCCTGCCCCGCGCCCCGAACGGGCTCTCCTCCGAAAGCTACCCCTTCACCGTGACGCTGCGCTTCGCGCCCTGAGCCGTCGGCGCGACCGGGCCGGGCGTCAGCCATGGGCGGTGCACGCTTCGAGTGTCGGAGGGCTTTCGTTGCGCGGGCACGCGCGGCACGGCGGAGGCGGCCCATCCGGGCAAGCACGGTCGCAACCCCTTCCTCGCCTGGACACGACAGGGCGCTGGATGACGAGGCAAGGCGCGCGCCTTCCCTGTCGCGGGCCGATTGGCGCGATGGGAGAAGGGACCGCCGTGCCGCGCGTGACCGTTGGAAAGCCGCGCTCTGGCGCGTCAAGCGACGGAGCGCACCGTCGGCGCGATGTCAGGGCACGGTGTCTGCCCGGCGGAACGGAAGATCGGGCCAATCGCACCGGCGTCCCGACACGACCCGGTTCGGACCTATACTGCGCCGCCGCGCCTTTCGCGGGCGCGGCGGCGGAGGCCCCCCGGCCTCTCCGCCCGAGGGCGGACATCTCACTCGTCACTTCGAACAATACTACAGACGAAGCAGGCCGCAATGCGGCGCGCCCCCGGCCAGACCGTGACACGTCGCGGAACGTGCGTGATGGAGCCTGGATGCGGGGCCTGCCGGCCAGAACGTCACCGTGGACGCGCGCCCCTCCCGAACCGGTCTCCGAGCGTCAGGCACCATGCAAGCCGTTCCGCGGAACGGAAGGGCCGAACTCGGATCGCGGAAATCGGACATGTCCGCCCGGTTGGGTCTTCACGGGAAAGCCCGAGGCCCGCGCGGCGCATCCTTCATCCCGCGCAATCGGAGATGGAGTGTCGGCAAAAGGGCTCAGCGCCATTTTTCAGGACCGGACAGCATGGCGCGCCGTGCGACGAGACTTGCGCGATGACGCAACGTTAACTATTCGTTAACCAAGCGTGAAGGTTGGTCGAATGGGTCACGACAAGCGGTTTCTCCTGCATATCGGGGCGAACAAGACGGGCACGTCCTCGATCCAGACAATGCTCGCGGCGAACCCGGGCCCCCTCGCCGCGGCAGGCTGGGTGTATCCCGATTTTCACAGGAGCTACGACGCCCACCACCCGCTCGCCTACTCGATCGGAGAACTGAAACGTGGACTGCAGCACGACTGGGAAGGCGAGCTGAAGGCGCTGATTTCCGACCCGCGCAGGCGCTTCATCTTCTCCAGCGAAGTCTTCTTCCGCCTCGTCGATCCCGAACGGGTCGCGCGCGTGTTTCCACCGGGCGAGACAAGGATCGCGATCTACCTGCGCGATCACCTGTCCTACATGTCGAGCTGGTATGCCCAGGCTGTCCAGGAGCGCAACCTGACGGCCTGCTTCGAGGATTACGTCCGCCTCTTCTCGCAGCCGCTCAACGGGTTCCTCGCGCGCTGGGACGCCGTCTTCGGCGCGGAGAACGTGACGCTGCGACTTTTCCAGCGCGAAGCGCTCGCCGATGGCGACGTGCGGCGCGACTTCGTCAGGCTGATCGACGGGGTGGATCCCGAAGCGATCCGCCTGCCCGAGAAGGAAAGCAACCCGTCGATCTCGGGAAACCTGCTCTTCTTCAAGCGCCTGCTCAACAACTACATGACGCTCGAAGAGGCCACCGCGCCCCCCATCCCGGACGAATTCGGCGCCTTCGCCGACGTCAAGCCCGGTTTCAGAGGCCGATTCGCCATCACGGAGCGCGAAGCGTCAGTCGTTCGCAAGATCTTCGGGGACGACATCCGCGCGCTGCAAGAGCGCGGCCTGCCGCTCGGCGCGCTGCCAAGCCGGGTCGACGGCCTTGCGGTTCCCGATTTCGCCACGCTCGGGCAGGACGTTCAGGATATCAAGCGGATCGCGGAGGGAACGGGGAAGCGGTTTCTGCGCTACGCCGAACGATGGCAGGATTGGCATGCAGTTTAGGGAACAGAACAGCGCGGGCCTGCACCGGAAAGCCGTGATGCCGCGCGAGGATCCCACGCAGGGACCGCTGCGCGAGCGGCTGCTCAGAGCGTCGGTGGCGGCGCATCTCTCCCTGCTCGCGCCGGACCGCATCGCGGGGATAGAGGTGGTCGAGGATGATCCGGCATCGCTGTCCCGCATCGGAGACCTCGCCTTTCTTCCGGCGGCGGGACACGGTCCGCCCCTGCTCTCGATCGGCCTCGTGGCGCATGAGGACCTCGTGCGAACGCGTCCGCTGATCGTGTGCACCCGCGCCCTCGGCGCGGAACTCAAGGCACTCGCCGGGCGATGCGCAGAGGCGGCGACCCGCGACATCCGTTGGGTCGAAGGCGTCGTCGGGATTTACACGCGCGCCATCTTCCTGGATCGGTTCGATCTTGCCGACAGCCTCGGATTCGCCCCGTGGACGTCGTTCCGCCTCGTCGACGGCTTTCCCGTGAAAATTCCCGTGCCCTCCTCGCCGCCCGCACCCGAGTTGCGGCTTCTTCTCGTGGATCACGGCGCGGCCGATGACACCGCCGCGGCCTGCATCCCGGAGACGCTGGCACGCAGGCTGGGCGCCGGCTTCGAGGTCATCGACCTTCAGCGCGATGCCCCGCACGCGACCGCGCCGCGGGATCTTCCGGAAGCGGATCTGCATGTGCACGCCAACTACGCGCACACGAAGCCTGTATTCGGTTTCTCGCCCGAAGACAGCATCCTGAGCGGGTTCTACACCATCGTCCAGTCGACGCGCGACGGGGCGAGACAGTTTGCCGGTCAACGGCTTACGGCCATCGTCGCCAAACGCTCCTATGCACAGACGCTCTCGCCTCAGGACGATCTCGCAACGGCAATCAGCGGCATGGCGCGACGGATCACGGCTCTCGGCAACAGCGCACGCGCCGGCAACCCCGAACTCGAGAATTTCCGCCGCGCCAATGCCGCGGAACTCGAACAGGCGCTCGGCGCCTTCGAAGCGGAGGCCATCGCATGATCCGGATCGGCTGGTTCACGCCGATCTCGGCCGAGACCGGCATCGCGAGCTACTCGCAACAGGTTCTCCACGAAATTGCGCGGCTCTATCCACCCGACGAGGTGTCGGTCGTGGTATTCCACCCCGCGACGGACACCGATTGCCTGCGGATGCCCTTTCCGATGGTGGAGATCTCGGACGGGCTGCTGAGATCGGATTTCGAGGCCCTGTTCGACATCGCCGTCTACCACCTCGGCAACAACGACCTGAACCACGGTCCGATCTTCGCCGCCTTGTTGCGCCATCCCGGCGTGGCGGTGATGCATGACCACACCTACCAGCACTACCTGGCCGGCGCCTCGCTGCGAAACGGTCATGTCGGCCCGAGCTTCGGGGCGCTGGTTCACGAGGCAGGCGGGCCCGAGGCGTTCGCCTATCTTGCCGAAAGCGGCGTGCTTGCCTGCGACCGGGGCGCGGTGCGCTTCACGCCCTGGGACACGGGCTGGGCCGCCGAAACACCACTGTGTGACAGGGTTGCACGGCTTGCCCTGGGCGCGGTGGTACATTCCCGTTTCGCCGAGGCCGGGCTTGGTCGGGACTATCCCGGGCCGGTGTCGCGGCTCTTCATGCCCCGCCCGTCCGGGATAGAGCCGGCGCCGACGGAGGGTATGCGGGACGGGCGGCTGCACCTCGCCGCGACGGGCCACATCGGCCGCACCAAGGGCCTCTCGCGGCTGGTCGAAGCCTTTCACCTCGCACCCGCGCTGGCCGAGCGTTTCCGGGTCACCATCGCGGGCTTCGCGAGCGATACGGGCTTCCTTGACGGGCTCCGACAGGAGATAGAGCGCGCCGGCCTCGAAAGCACGATCGACCTGCGCGTCGCGCCGAACCAGCGCCAGTTCGCGCAGATCATGGCGAGCGCCGATCTGTTCTACAACCTGCGCTTCCCGAACACCGAGGGCGCATCGCTCTCGCTTGTCGAGCAACTCGCGCATGGCAGGACCGTGATCGCCTACCGAAGCGGTTGCTTCGCCGAAATCCCCGAGGATGCCGTCTTCCATCTCGACCGGTCGTCCGGCGCGGAGGCGCTGATCATGCTTCTCAACAACATCGATGCCAATCGCCAAACGCTGGCCGCACGCGGCGCGGCGGCCCGGCGCAGCGTCGAAGAGCGAACCGCGGAGCGTTACGCGACCGCGTTCATGGAATTCCTGCGGTCGCAGCTTCCCGTCTTCCAACGCCGGATCGATCTGTTCGGATCGCGCAAGCGCGGCGTTCTTCCAGACCCCGACCGCGCCGATGCCGCTTGGCTGCGCGCGGCGATGGGGGCGCGCCGCGCGATCGGGGGGCTTTTCGACGGCACCTTGCTCACACCCGCCGATTTCCCTGGCCTCTCTGCGGAGGCGAAAGGCCGCTACGTCACGCTGAACCTTCTGGACGCGCGCACGACGCCCGAGGAGGAGGCCGAGATCGGGCGCGTGTTCGACGATCTGGACGCCGTCGATACCTGCCGCGTGCTTGGGGACCTTGTGTCCTGCGTGCGCCTCGAGGCCAGCGGAGGGGCCGCGCCCGACCATCTCGCGGATACGCTCCGCCCGCTGGGCTGCAACCCGGCCGTGTGGAAAATCCTCGCCCGGCTTCCCGGCGCGCGCGCCGTTCCTCTGGCTCTTGCCTCGCTCGGCCAACCGGGCGACCCGGAAGAGGTCGCGCGGCTGGTCGAGGCCAGCCACCGTCATGGCTTTCGCGCCGCGATGAGGACATGGCTCCGCGAAGGGCGCGCGTTCCCCTTGCCCCAGGACGTGTTCGACTGGCTGGAGCGGCCGGACCTCGAGGAACTCTCGCGCTGCGCGCCGGCCTGCCTCGGAGACGACCTGCTGGCGCGCATCCGAAGCGCGCAATCCGACCCCGCGCTTCGCCTTTGCGGATTCCACGGACCCGAAACCATCGGAATCTGGACGGCGCGAAAGCACGCGGCGCTCTTCCTGAACGCCGGCGAACAGGGGCCGAACTCGCTCTGCGTGACGGCGTCGTCCCTTCGTGAAGCCGGCGACGGGCAGATGCTGAGCGTGCGGGAACTGCGCAGTGGGCGTGTGGCAGAGGCGGCACGCAACGGCACGGAGTGCCAGTGGACATGGGATATTGCGCTTGAAAGCTTTGCGGGGCCCTTGCAGATCACCTTCGACACGCCCCGTCTCGTGCGCCCATGCGATACGATGGGGTCGGTCGACCACCGCGCGCTGGGTGTGCTCGTGGAACGGGTGACACTGGCCTGAGACGCATGTCGACGGCTCCCGCACGCAGCCGTGACGGCAGAGGCACACGCAGGGCAGGCAGATGCGTTTCATTCTCCATATCGGGATCAACAAGACCGGCACGTCGAGCCTTCAAAAGACGTTCTCGGAGAACGCCGACGCGCTTCGGGCCTTGGGCATCTGCTATCCCGAAACGGGCCGCGGGGGCGGCGCCGCCCATCACGACCTCTCGCGCGCGCTGAAGGGAATGCCCGCCGAGCGCCTTGGCCTGCCCGCGGCGTGGCGGGAGGCCTTCCTCGCGGAGGCCGAGAGCTGCCCCACCTGCCTCGTGTCGAGCGAGGATTTCGCGACCATGCCGGACCCCGCAATGGCGGCCACGCTCTTCCCGCCGGGCGAGACGCGGGTGGTCGTCTACTTGAGAGAACACGTGTCGCATCTGGTGTCGTGGTATCAGCAGTACATCCACTCGACACCAAGCTCTCTGGATTTTTCAGACTTTAGGAAACTTAATCGCAAGGCTTTTCACTCGATTCTCGACGGCTGGGCACGTGTATACGGATCGGAGAACCTAGTGGTGCGTCTCTATGATCGTGCCGCACTGACTAATTCCGACATCGTGTCCGACTTCGCCAGCAGCGTTTTCCCTCAAGCTCAGGCCAAGCTTTCCGAAACAGGCCGGGCCAACAACCCGAGCCTCGCGGGGAACCTGTTCTTCCTGAAACGCGCACTGAACCTCGTGTCTTCGAGAGAAGCGCTCACGAGCAGAATTCAGCACGAACTCAGCCGCCTCACGCTCTTCGACCCGACCTTTCAAGGCAGAATTCCAGTCGACGCGGCGACGGTGTCCGACCTTGCGGCTCAGTTCGCAAGGGATCGCAAGGCGCTCGCGCGTGATTTCGATATTGCTCTCCGGCCCCCGAAGGGCGCCATCGAAGGCCCTGCCTCACCCGATCTTTCCCGGCTCCGTGCCGACATCGACCTGATACGGTCCGAAGCGGTGAAACGGAATTTCCAGATCGTTCCCCTCATCGACCGGCTGCTCGCCGGCTTCGCCCCGGGCGGCTAGGGTCCTTCGTCAGCCCTCCGGCGCGAAACTGACGAGGCAGCGCAGGCCGGCCGGGATGGCGAGGTCGGGATTGGGAAGCTCCACGCGCACGCCGAAGGTGCCGCTCGCCGGATCGAAGACGCGGTCGATGGCGGGCACCGTGCCCTCGTGGCGGCCCGAGATCGGTGAGCCGGGACGGACCACAGCCCTCATGCCGCGCTCGAGTTCGCGATACATCTCGATCGGCAAATACGCTTCCACGTGGAGCGGATCGAGTTGCGCGATGCGCGCGATCACCACGTCGCTGCTGGCGTATTCGCCCGTGAAAAGACGCCGCTCCAGCACCTCTCCGTCGAGCGGGCTGCGGATCGTGCGCTGCCGGAGCAGTTCCTCGGCGCGCTCGAGCTCCAGTGCCGCGATGCGCTGGCGCATCTCGGCCATGGAGACCTCTCTCGACGCCACCTCGACGCTTGCCTCGGCCTCCTCCAGGTCGCCGAGCGGCGCGATGCTGCGCTCGACGAGGGTGGCGAGCCGCTCGGCCTGGCTGCGCGCCAGTCGCAACCGGGCGCGCGCCGCCTCGATCTCGGCATCGCTCTCCGCCCTTTCGCGCTGAAGCGCGACGGTGGTTTCCTCGAGCCCGGAATCGAGGCGTGCGATGGGTTGTCCCGCATGCACCACGTCGCCGCGCTCGACGCTGATTTCCGCGAGGAGGCCGCCTGCCGGGCTCGCGATCGAGACCTCCACCGCGGGCTCGATGACGCACTCGAAACCCCGCTCCTCCTGCTGAGCGGCGACGGGAACGGCAAGGACCGACAGCGCGACGAGCGGGCCGGCGAAGACCACGACAAGGATCGAAGGGGGAGGCACGGTCATCTCGTATCCAGTTCGGGGCTCACTCCGGGCGCCCGGCAAAGGCGAGGAGTTGATGAAGGCTGTCGTCCACGCGCAGCAGCGCGCGACGTGCCCGCGCATTCTGTCGCTCGGCCGCCCGTTGCGCGCGGCGGAAAAGCAGGCGTCCCGGCGCCTGACCCAACGGCCCGCCCCATCGTGCGAACGTCCGCAGGAACGGCGCGGACACGGTGCGCAGAAGCGCGTCGTCGAGCGCGAGCACGGCCTCGGCGCTGCCCGGCTGACCCTGCCGCGCCGTGCGGCCGAGGAGCTGGCGGTCGATCCGCGCGGAATCGTGACGCTCGGTCAGCATGACGTGCAGTCCACCCTTCTCCAGCACTTCCGGCGCCACCTCGATGTGCACGCCGCGTCCGGCCATGTTGGTGGCGACCGTGACGCGGCCGGGCTGGCCCGCACCGGCGATCACGGCGGCCTCCTCGTCGTCGTTCATGGCGTTCAGCATCCGGTGCACCACGCCGTCGGCCTCCAGCCGCGCCGAGATCGCCGCCGACGCGGCGACCGTGCGCGTCCCGATCAGCACCGCGCGTCCGTCCGCCTGCAGCGCGCGCACCCGCGACGCGATCCGGTCGAGCTTCCGGTCCTCGTCGCGCACGACCCGCGTGCCGAGATCGCGGCGGCGGACGGGCAGGCGCGTGGGCACGCCCACCGTGCCGATCCGGTAGACCGCCGCGATCTCACGGCGCACCTCGCGGGCCGTTCCGGTCATGCCCGACAGGTGCAGGTAGCGCCCGAAGAAGCGCTGGTAGGTGTTGCGCGCCAAGGCCACCTTGCGCGGCGTGACCTCCACGCCCTCCTTCATTTCAACGAGTTGGTGCAGCCCGTCGTTCCATGAGCGCTCGGGCATCAGGCGACCGGTGTACTCGTCCACGATCACCACCTTGCCCTCCTGCACGACATAGTGCTCGTCCCGGCGGTAGAAGAGCCGCGCGGCGAGGGCCTGGCGGACCGCCTGCTCCCGCTGAACGCGCATCAGCCATGGCCCGTCAAGCCGCGCGCCAAGCTGTTCCAGCCGGGTCTTGCCCATCGGCAGAAGCTCGATCCGCCGCTCGTCCCGAAACAGGCGGAAGTCGGTCCCCTCCCGCAAGCGATCGGCAAGCGCGTGCGCCATCTCGGCCCAGGCGCGCTCGGCCGCGGCATCCGTCTCCTGCGAAAGGATGAGCGGCGTGCGCGCCTCGTCGATCAGAACGCTGTCGGCCTCGTCCACGATCGCGAAGCGCAACCCCCGCATGGCCGGCAGCCGCGTACCGCCCCCCGGGCGGCGGCAGAGCCGCTCGAGCTTGAGCGCTGTGGGAGACGCGTCCTCCCCCATGCGCAGCCTGTCGCGAAGATAGTCGAAGGCGATCTCCTTGTTCGCGGCGTAGACGATGTCGCGCGCATAGATCGCCGGCCGCTCGCCATGCGGCGTCTCATGCTCGATGCAACCGACCGAGAGACCCAGCCAGTCGAACAGCGGGCGCATGAGATCGGCGTCGCGCCGGGCGAGATAATCATTCACCGTTACGACGTGGGCCGGCGTCCCGGAGAGCGCGGCCGTCGCCGCGGTCAGCGCGGCGACCAGGCTCTTGCCCTCTCCCGTGGCCATTTCCACGAGGCACCCGTCCAGCATGGTCAACGCGGCGCGAACCTGCACGTCGTAGGGCACGATCCCGAGCGACCTGCGCGCCGCCTCGCGCGTGACGGCCAGAAGTTCGGGCATGGCGCCACTGCGCAGCCCGTCCCGGATCGTGGCGTTGCGCGCCGCAACGAGGCGTAGCCGAAGCGCGCGCTCGTCGAGGGCGCCGATCTCTTGTGCGAGCCGGAGCGTACGCTGCGTTCGGCGCGCCAGACGCAGGCGCCGTCCCGGCCCCGCCAGACCGAAGGCCCAGGCGAGTGCCGCCTGCGCCTTGCGTTCGAGCCCGTTCTGCCGGTCATCCTCCCGTTCGGGGAAGACGTGCATCGACGCCGGCCTGGCGTCGACGCCCGCAAGCGGCGCGGCCAGAGACATGGTGCGCGCCGCTCGGCTCAGTCGGCTGTCTCGGAGGCCTTCGCCTCCTCGCCGGCCTCCGCCGCATCCGCGATAGCGCCGTTGCCGCCCTTGGCGCTCTGGAAGGTGAGCGCCGAGTCGTCGCCCGCTCCGTCACCGGCCGACTTCTCGGCGATCTCCGCGAAGTGGCGCAGCGAGGCGAGATGCAGGAAGGTGCATTCGAGCTCGTCCGTGGCCATCATCTGCGACAGCGTTTCCGAGTCGAGCGCCTTAAGCTTCTCGCGGTCCACCGTCATGAAACCGGTGAGCGAGCGGCGCTCGCCGTTGGGCAGGGTGAATTGCGCCTGCATCGGGCGCAGCAGATCGAGATCGACCAGACGCTTGCAATAGGCGCGGCTTCGGTTGAACCGGGCCTGGTAGTCCTGAAGGAAGCTCAGGACGTTCTTAAGATACTGGGTCCGGTTGCCGTCCGAATCGAAAAGACGTTCGCCGCGGTCGTTCTGGTTCACGCCCTCGAACGTCTCGTCGATGTGCAAGACAAGCTGGTTTTCCTCCGTCTGATGCCCGAACACGAAGGGATAACGACGCACGAAGGCGGGAATGTAGCGCCCGCCCCAGACGCCGTCGGACGACACGAAGGCGTTGCGCTCGCCGGCCACGCCGAGGATCGCGGTCGGGATGACGTTCTCTCCCTCTCCCGCGAAGACGATGGGGTATTCGGCGCCGGCGTCGGCGAACTCCGACGCGGTCAGCGGAACGGAGTTCACCTTGCTCGCGAAGGCGTAGCTGTCTCCGGTCTTGACGCTGGTCTTGGCGTGGCGCTTGAAACTCACCGGCACCGCGTTGTCATAAAACAGTAGTTGCGTCGCCATGGCACTCTCCTATGCGGTCAGGCTTCTAGGTCTTGCTCGGAAGCGGCCACCAGCAGGTCCCCAGGGACACGCGAGCGCACCCCCGTCCGCTCCAGTTGACGTAGAGTGAACCAGAAATGACCGCGTCACGCCAAGCCTATATTTTGAAATGACGCAGAAAGACTTGCCGGACCCGGCGATAGACCCTCTCGGCCACCGGGGTGGGGTCATGCACGAAACGGACATAGGCTCGCTGGCCGATTGTTTCGAAGGGCATTTTCGCATCGAGACCGAGCTCGAGATGCATGAGATTCGCCAACGCCCGATCCGGGGCGGCGGGATCGAGCGCCACGCGCCCCCCGCCGATCGTGGCGAGCGCCATGGAGGGAAGTTCGGCGACGAGGGAGGGAATCTCCCGGGTCACATGGGCCGACCAGACGCTTTCCGGATCGCTCGCGAACCGCACGTCGATGCGCCTGGCCCGGCGCACGAGATCGCTGTCGCGCTCGTTCACCACCGCGCGGACGAGCGGAGCCTCGGGATCGCTGACGTAGCCGAGAATCGCGCCCTTGCGCACGAAACGCCCCGGAAGGTCCGTGGTCTGCTCGAGCGCCACGCGGCCGGCCGTCTCCGCACGCACGTCGAGCGCCGCAAGCCTGTCGCGGGCGAGGGCAAGATCGGCGGCGGCGTGTTCGAGTTCGCGCTCCACGATGCGTGCCGCCGCGGGATCCTGGAAGAGCAGCGCGTCGCGGCGCCGGTTCAATTCCTCCCCCGTCACTTCGAGAAGGCGCACCCGCGACATCAGAAGGGGATCCGCCATCCGCACGAGCGGCGCACCCGCCTCCACGGTCTCGCCCTGGGCGACGAGGACCTCCTCCACCAGCCCGTCGGTACCTGCGTGAACCGCCGCCTCGCCGGGAACCCACAGGACCCCCTCGCTGATGGTCGAATAGGGAAGCGGCACCAGAAGAAGCGCGGCCATGACCGCCCCGAGCGTGCCGCCCATGATGGCGAGCGCCCGCCCGCGACGCCGGCGCAGCTTCGGACTCGCGAACAGGAACCACACCTGCTTGGCAAGCGGCACGCCGAACATCAGCACCACCGACCAGACGGCGAGCAGTATGCCGAGCGAGAAGAACATCGAGGACACCAGCAGAACGATCACCACCGTGATGAAGATGCGGTAGGCAAAGGCCGCCAGGGCGTAGACGAAGAACCAGCCCGCCTCCCCCGGTGCGGTGGCGGGGTTCTTCGCCTCCTCGATCCCGAGCATGTGTTTCTGGACCAGGTAGCCGATGTAGCGGTTGGACCGCTGTCCCAGGTTGGGGATCTCGAGAATGTCGCTCAGGACGTAGTAGCCGTCGAACCGCAGAAGCGGGTTGCCGTTGAAGAAGAGCGTGGACACGCCCCCGATGAGCATGACGTTGAAGGCGAAGGCGCTGACAAGGCCGCTTTCGGCGTTCACCCAGACGATCATCGCGATGGCCGCGAGGCCGATCTCTACCAGGATGCCGGCGCCCGCCACGAAGGCCCGTCGCCACTTGCTCGGGAAGGACAGGCTGTCCGAGGCGTCCACGTAGGGCACCGGCATGAACACCAGGAACATGATCCCGATCTCGTGGACCTCGCCGCCCCAGCGGGTGATCGCGTAGGCGTGGCCGAGCTCGTGGATCGCCTTGACGAGCGGGTAGACGAGAAGCAGCAGAACGATGTTCTCGGTGCTGAGCACCCGGTCGAGCACGTTCGATGTCAGTTCGTCCCAGTGAACCGCGGCGAGCGTGATCCCGTAGCCCAGAAGTCCGAGATAGAGCAGAAGGCCCGCGACCGAAAAGAAGGGGCGCGCCAGCGGCATCGTCACGCGAAGAAAGCCCTCCGGGTCGATCAGCGGCAGGCGGATCGCGAGCGGGTTCATCACGCTTTTGACGGTCTTCTTCCGGCGCTGGCGCTCGCCCCGATCCACCATCTCGGCGATGTCGGGCACGCCCTCGCCCTGCAGGACGTCCGCACCATGAAGCTGGCCCAGGATCTCGATGATCTTGTCCTGGCTCAGCGTGTCGTCGTCGAGCTGGCGCTGCGCGATCTGCCAGGCATCCTCCAGCGTCCTCTTTCCGTCGAGAAGCGAGGCCACGAAATAGCTCGACGGAGAGAAGCGATGATAGCGGCCCGAGGTCCTGTCCTGAAGCACGTACCAGAGTTCGCCGCGATAAAGCGTGCGGAAGAACCGCGTATGGCTTCTGAGCCTCGGGCGCTTCTCGGCGACCCGATACCACGAACTGCTGTGAAAACTCTCGGCCATGGCGCTCTTCCCGTCAGGGACGCCACTGCCAGGTGGCGAGGCGGAGCCAGTTCACCATCCGGCGCGTCCAGATCTCGACCACGAGGCGCTCGTCTATGGACACGCGCGCGACGCCCTCCATGCTCGGGCGCAGCCAGGCGTCGCTGCCGTCGAGGGCCGCTTCCACCCGGAAGAAGTTCCTGCCGTCCGCCTGACTTGCGACCGGGGTGATCGCCGTGACGGTGAAGCCGAGCGGCGCGTCGGGCTGCGCCGCGAGGCGCAGCTGGCCGGTCTGACCGGGGGCGATCTCTGCGAGATCCGCCTCGTCGACCTCGATCACCACGCGGTAGTCGCCGACGGGGGCCACCTTGAACAGTTCCTCGCCCCGCGCCACCGAACCGCCGATGGATTGTGAAAGATCCCCCGAGACCACGATGCCGTCGAAGGGCGCGACGATCCGCGTCCGCTCGACCTGCGCGTCGATGAGGGCAAGCTGGGCGTCGGCCTGCGCGATCTGGCTGCGGATGATGCTGGCCTCGGCGCGTTCGCCCTCGGCCAGCGCGCGGTCGAACTCGATCTCGCGCTGGCGCCGCGAGGTCTGCCAGCGCAGGCGCTCGAGCAGAAGATCCTGGTCGTTCAGCGTTGCCAGAAGCTCGCCTTCGTCCACGGTCTCGCCGGCGCGGACGGTGGCCGACTGGATGTAGCCCTCGAACGGGGCGACCACGGTGCGCTGGATCGCGCCTTCCAGCTTCGCAGGCGCCGCGACCTCGAAATCCCCCGTCACGGTCAGCGCGAGCCAGATCAGCACGGCGGCCGCGACGGTGGCGAGCTTGCGCCCGATGTAGCGTGGCCCGAGGATCGCCGTCACCTGGTTCCAGACCACCTCCGCGGCCTTGGTCAGGAGCTTCCGGTCGTTCTTGCGGATTTCCGTGATGACGGGACCCACCATGCTGGCGACCGTGTCGGCGAGTTCCACGGTCTCCTCGTCGAAGGGGCGGCCTTTCGGGCGCTCGAAGGTGATCGCGCCGACGAGGTCGCCGTTGGCCTGAAGCGGCACGGTGAGCACGGAGCCCGCCTTCTGCGCGTCGGCAAGCTCTTCATGCATCCGCGTGACGCGGTAGTCCCAGTGCCCGGGCTGCGGGTAAAGGACGATGTCGTTCTGGTCGAGCGCCTCGTCCATGGCATGGCCGATATCACGCACCACGTTCATCTTTCGACCGAAGCCCGAGGCGTGGCTGAGGGCCGCCACGCGGCTGCGCTTTCGCCGGCGGAAGCCGATCGCGACCTGGCCGCAGTCCAGGCGCGCAGCAAGGGTCGTCACGAGCGCCGAGGCCGCGCTGCGGAAGCGGCGCTGTTCCAGAACCACGGCGAGGATGGCGAGCGCGCGCTCGGTCCGGTCATGCAGCGCCGCGTCGGACGCGCCCTGCTCCCGCCGGAGCAGCGCCTCCAGCCAGCCGATGCCCCATTGAAGTTGCCGCATCGCCTCGGCCGGGGCGGCGCCCTGCGCGGCAAGGGTGACGGCGACCGCGCCGTAAAGCCGGCCATCCACCATGACGGGATGGGCGACCGTACCGGGACCTCGTCCGGCGCCGGAGATCGCGACGCCTTGCCCCTGTTCGATGGCCCGGTCGACCGCGAGGCGCGCCTCCGCGCTCACCTCCTCGCTGCGCGGCCAGGTGGCGGCCGGGGTGAAGGGCCCTGTCTCCGGCTCGCCCAGCACGACCGCCGCCGCGGCGGCCCCGGGAATGTGCCGGCACTGCAGACCGAGCCACGCGCGCACGAAATCCTGCGCGGACCCAGCGCCATGGAACTGGGTCCAGAGCGACTGGTCGAGAACCGCCACGCTGGAGGTGGCGCTTTCCCGGCTTTGGCCCTGTTCTGCCTCTGCACTCCCGCTCATGCCCGCAGCATACCGTCGCGATGACCCTGCGTCACCGTCCGAATAGGCCCGAAAGACGCTGCATCAGCGAACTGGCCGCTTCGTGCCACTGCACGCGACCCTGCCCGGCGTCGCGCGGCGGCGCGGCCACCGCCTCGGCTTCGGCCGGCGTCTCGGAGACCTGCGGCAGGGCGGCGAGGCCGCGCGCCGTGTCCGGATCGGTGAAGGTTCCGGTGCGCTCGTCGAAGACCAGCGTGGCGGGATCGTCGAACCGGGTGCCGGGCTCCAGCGTGGCGTTCATCACATGCGCGGGGTCGACGCTCTCGATGTGGTCGAAGCCGAGCGTATGGCCGAGCTCGTGCAGGAGCACGCTGAAAAGGTCCATGCGATCCTCGGCGGCGCTGCCCGCCTCCGCGCGCCAGACGCCTTCGCCATCCTCGACGAAGCCCGCCTCCTCTGCCGGCGAGACGTCCACGAACCAGCCATGGCCCGCACCGTCCACATCCACAAGGATCAGCTCGCCCGCCGTTTCGCCCAGGAGCAGCCCGTCGAGATCGGCGACCGTCACCGAGACGTCGTCCAGCGCCTCGATCTGCTCGGCGTCCAGAAGGCCCGTGGCGATCCAAGTCTCCCGCGCGGCTTCCAGAACCGTCTCGGCGGTCGCCTGGTCGATGTCCGTTCCGGCCGGCGCCGGCCCGGTCGGCGCATAGGCCGCGGTCAGGTTGAGCGTGATCTGGGGCGCCTCCGGCGGGCAGGGCACGGGCGCGCAGATGGTGTCGATGAAGGGCTGGACCTTGCCGCGAAGCGGCTCGCCCGTCGCCGGCACGAAGATGAAGTCGCTCCGGGCCGCGGCGCTCTGGAAGAGCCCGAGCATGTCCGCGATGCGCGCATCCCGGTCGGCCGGGTCGAGACTGGCCTCGACCTCGACGTCGTTCGTGCCGCCGCGAAGGAAGTCAGGGCCGCCTTCGCCCACCAGCGTGTCGAAGATCGAGCGGCCGCCTTCGATCCGGTCGGAGCCGTCATTGCCGAACAGAAGGTCGCCGGGCTGCAGGCTGGTGCCGAACTCGCCCTCGTAGCCACCGCCCAGGATGACGTCGTCGCCCGGCCCGCCATCGGCGAGGTCGATGCCGTTGGCGAGGAACAGCCGATCGTTGCCCTCGCCCCCGAGGACGACATGCCGCCACAGGGTCGACGGGTAGACCGCCGGGAACTCGTAGTCGCCCAGCGAGGCGTCGATGCCCATCCAGACGAGGTCGTTGCCATCGCCTGCGTCCACGAAATCATGGCCGTAGCCCGAGCTGATCGTGTCGTTGCCCCCGAGGCCCTTGATCGCGTTGTTGCGATCGTTGGCCCGAAGGTTGTCCGCGAACTGCGACCCGGCGATGTCCTCGAACGCGTCGCCCGACCAGAGCTTCACGCTGCCGTCCTTGTCGCCGAGCGTCGTGCGATCGCTGAAGGCCTGCAACTCCGCCTCGAAGAGGAACACCTCGACCGGCCCGTGGAAATTCGTGAAGTCGAGGGCGTCGCCGGTATCGTTGGGAAGGCCCGCGGGCACATCCACGCCCGGCACGCCGTCGCCATCGTCGTCGGGGTTCGTGGTGTCGGTGAAGGTGCCCGCCTCGACGAGGAAGTTCTCGCCCAGCCGCTCGCCGGCGAAGACGTAGTTGTCGTCGCCCGCGCCGCCATAGGCCCAGTCGTCGCCGCGACCCAGATCGATCGTGTCGCCGAAGCCCGTCGCCGGATCGAGCAGCGTCAGGCCCGTCACGGCGAAGGGATCGAAGTTCGGCGCATCCAGCCGGGCCGAGGGATCGCGCTTGGCCTCGTCCTCGATGTTGATCTGGATGACCTCTCCGTCGAAGAGGCGCACGCGGGCATTGTCGCCGGCCACCACGTCGTCGCCGTCCCCGCCATAGACGAAATCGGCCCCGTCGCCACCGACGACCACGTCGCCGTCCACGCCCGTTGAGATCTTGTCCGCGGCTTCCAGGATGCCGCGCGGGGTGGAGGTCATCTCGAAGACCTCGCGCTGGAAGATCCGGATCTCGCCCTGGTCGCCGAGCACGCGGTCGCTGTCGAAATCGCCCTGCGGCACGATCGCGTCCTTGTCCGCGCCGCCCACGATCTGCAGCGCGGAGATCTGCGGCTGGTAACGGTTGTCCGGCTTGCCGTCCCGTTCGTGTCCGACGATGCGGACGCTGAAGTCGTCGCCGACCACGTCCTTGAAGACCAGGACGTTGGACTTGGCCAGGGGATCGGCCGCGTCATAGAGGTGGAATTCGCCGTCGAAGGCCGCCGGGCGGTAATCCTCGACCGTGTAGACGGTGCCGTCGGCCGCGACCAGTTGCACGTCCGGCGCGAAGCGCCGCCAGTTCAGGTCGGGCGCGATGTAGAGGTAGACATCGTAGACCTCGCCTTCTCCGTAGTGCTGATCGAGGTCGGAGACATCCACCCCGAGCAAGAACTGATTGCCGGTTTCCGCACGTCCGTTGAACAGCCGCCCGTTCTGGGTGTCGGGGTCGAGATCGACGCTGTCCGCCACGTTCGTCCGGCGCGCCTCGAGGGTGCCGAGTTCACGGCCGATGGTCACCCGCACGCCTTCGGCCAGGGTGTAGGTTTCCTCCTCGGTGCCCTTGAAGCCGTTCTCGTCGTTCAGCCCGTCGGTCGGGTCGTCGTAGTCGCCGAGGTCCTGGGTATCGATGTTGTTCCAGCCCTCGTGCGAGACGTAGCCGAGCTGGCCCTCGACGAAGCCCTCGGAGACGCCGGAGCCGAAGTTGATCCCGACGGAGCGGACATCGGCACCCGAGAGGGCATCGTCCACGGCGTTGTGCGCGCCCGTGTCGCCGGTCTCGATGCAGTCCTCGCCCTGCCCGCCGATGACCGCGTCGTCGCCGTTGCCGGTCATGATCACGTCGTCGAAGGAGAAGACCTCCGAGATCGTCAGCGCCTGCATGTTGCGCAATTCGCCCATGCGGTCCTGCGCCGGTGTGGCGATCGGCTCGGTCAGCAGGAAGGTGGCGCGGCCGTTGTCGCCGAAGACGGCGTCGTAGTCGAGATGCCCGACATCGGCGTCACCCTGCGTCTCGATCCAGTCGTTGCCGGTACCGCCGAAGACCACGTCGTCCCCGCCGCCGGTATAGATCGCGTCGTTGCCGCCGACCTCGAGATCGACGCTCTCGGCCCGGTCGACGGGGTGCGAGCGGCCGACGATCTGGAAGCCGGCGATGGTCGGGATCGTGCGGGCCTCGGCGCCGCGCGGCTGACTGATCTCGATGACGAGGCGATCCTCGTTCTGCCCGCCGAGCGCGACGTAGTTGCCGATCGCGGGCGCGTTCGGATCCTGGCTGTCCGACAGGATGTAGGTGCCGTCGAAGTGCACGCGCCGCGGATCGCTGACGTAGAAGGGGTCGTCCGAGCCGACCTTGACGATCCGGGTGCCGGGACCCGTGGCCGGGCTCGTCCCGTTGTCGTTGTCGAGGTAGATGTAGACGTCGTATTCCTCGAAGTGATCGGCGAGGCCCTCCACCACGATCTCGATCGTCTGGTTGCGCGGCACCCAGACCATGCCCTCGAAGAGCCGGCTGTCCGGATCGTCCCCGTTGAAGAGCTGGTTGTGCGTGTCGAAGCGCGCGCGCTGGTCGCCGAAGTAGCGCAGGTCGTCGCGGTAGTCGTCCTCGTCCCAGAAGATGTCTTCGCCCGCGTAATCGGCATCGGTGTAGCCGAACCCGTCAGTGCGGTCCGGGTCGTCGTAGATCGGGATGTCCTCGGCCTTCTGGCGCCAGCCGACGAAGACGCCCGGCAGGTGCAGGCCCGCATCGGTTTCGACGAACTCGCCTGCGTCGTCGCCCAGAGTGCCCGACGGCGTGCGCAGGTTGTTCCAGTTCTCCTCGCGCGGCGCCGGCAGACCGTTCACCGAGATCGAGTCGTTGGTGCCGGCGAGGCCGTTCACGTCGGCCTGGCCCGGACGGTTGTCGAAGTTGAAGCTGAGCGTCGTGAACTCCTCGCCCCAACCGTCGTCGTCCGAAGGCCCGTCGAAGGTCTCGGACCCGTTGAGCGTGACGCGGCCGTTGTCGCCGAAGACGACGTCGCGAAGGTTCTGAAGAATCCCGGTGTCGATCACGTCGTCGCCCGGGCCGCCCATTAGGATGTCCTGGCCTTCGCCACCGAAGATCTGGTCGTTGCCGCCGTTCTGGGAGCCGACGCCGATGATCTCGGTCACCGTGTCCAGATCGGTGGTCTGGATCTTCTGCAGCGGCTCGGGCGGCAGGTTCGGGTCTTCCACGTTCTGGATCACGACCCCGTGGTCGCCGAAGATGATGTCGCGGAAGATCTCGTCGGGCGCGGTCGCGCCGCCATCGGCGCTGCCCGGCCCGTCGCCGTAGATCACGTCGTCGCCGGCCGTCAGGTCGTCGCGCACCGGCGACGGCGCAGGCTGGAGCGTGGTGCCGTCCGAGGCCACGGTCGGATCGAGCGTCGGCCGCGGGCTGAGATCGAGCGTGGCGATGTCGAGCGCGCGGGTGAGGATATCGACGTTCACGCCACTGTCGCCGTAGATGTGGTCGGTGCCGCGCTGGCCCTCGATCGTGTCGTTGCCCGAGCCGCCGGCGAGGTGGTCGCCCGCCTGGCTGCCGATGATGAGGTCGTCGCCCACCCCGCCATAGGCGGTGATCCCGACGCTGGGCAGGTCGGCCGAGTCGAGCCCGGCGAAAAGCGCGCTCGCGTCGATGATATCGTTGCCGGCGAAGCTGTAGGGATTGGCCAGCGGGAACACCCACTCGTCGTCCTCGTTGTCGCCGTCGGCGAGCAGCGGGAACGGATCGAAGGGCTTCTCGCCGAAATCGGCGCCGAGCACGCTGTAGGGCTGGCCCGAGTACCACACGCCGTCCTGGCTGGTGTCGCCGTAGACCACGAGCGGGCTGTCGGGGCCCGCGCCCCCCGTGATGTCGAAGCGGTCGCCGCCGATGCGCGTGCCGCCGTCGAGGCGCGGGTTGAAGCCCGCCACCGTCACGGTGCCCTCGATCGCCAGGCCGACGCGGTCATACTCGACCACCATCGTGCCGCCGTCGATCGACGCCACCGTGGCGAAGCCCGGCAGGCCCTCGATCGTGACCTCCTGGCCCGTGAAGAAGCCGCGCTCCTCCCAGCCGCCGGTCTCGAGCACGAGGTCGATGGTGCCCTCGCCCTTGTCGCAGCAGTCGAGGTCGAGCTCCACCTCGCCGGTCACGCGGCGCGGCTCGGAGACGTGGATGTCGCAGGTGCCGAGCGTGCCGTCGGCGGGCAGCGCCGGTCCGTCGAGCACGAGCACCGCGCCGGTGCCCCAGCCCTCGAAGGCGTCGGCGGGCGCGAGCGCCGGGTCGGCGTTCTCGATGGCGAGGATCTGGCGCGTCTCGGCTTCCCCGTCGACCTGCACGTAGTCGCCCACCTCGAAATCGTCGTCGGCCCAGGAAAGCCCGTCGCCGCGGGTAAGCTCGACGTTGCCGGCCACGGTCTCGCCGAGCATCTCGACGCAGAGCGAGAGCGGACGGTTGCCGCCGCCGTGGAGCACGGTGAGCCCGCCATGCGGCCCCTGCACCGAAAGCTCGAGATCGAGCGCGGCGGCATCGGAAAGCGTGGCGTTCTCGAGCACCAGCGTCTCGCCGCCGTCCTCGATCGCCACGAGCCGCACGGACTGGTCCTGGCCGTCGCCCACGACGCGGACGAGATGGCCCTCCAGGAAGCCGTCCTCGGCCCAGTCGCCGCCGTCGGACCGCGTGACCCGGGTCTGGTTGCCGGTGGTGGCGACGGCGTAGCTGCCCGCCACCTCCACGAGCGGGTCGGTGGCCGTCACCGTCACCTCGCCGGCGAGCGCCGGCAGAGGATCGCCCGAGAGCACGAGGATCGAATTGTCGTTCGGGTCCTGTCCCTCCGGCGTCACGGCGTCGTCGATGGCCTCGACCGTCCAGCTGCCGGCCAGGCCCTCGATCTCGACGAACTGGCCGGGCAGGAATCCGAGCGCCAGCCAGTCGATGCCCTCGCGCGAGAGGGTGACGCCACTGCCGCCGGCGTCGGGCGTCGCGGTGAACGCGCCCGTGGCCTGCACGGCGGGTGCCGGGTTCAGGGTCCCCTGCACGTCCATCGTGTCGTTGCCCTCGCCGAGCATGACGTTCACCACCTCGATGGTGCTCTTGCCCGCGTCGGTGGAGAAACCGCCGCCCGTGAGCGTGATCTTGCCCCAGCTGATGCCGCCCGGGACCACCGTGGGCTCGCCGAAGTCGTTGGCCGAGGCGGGGCCGAAATCGAGCTCCTCCGCCATGCCGAAGCCCGTGAGCGTCGTCTCCGTCATCACGCCCGAGCCGTCTTCCTGGCTCGAGTCGTTGAAGATGTTGAGCACGTCGATCTGCTGGCTCTCCGGCGGCTGCTGGCCGATGGCGATCAGGAAGTCGTCCGCCTCGCCGGGCAACTTGAGGCCGTTCTGGAGCGAGCGGTCGGCGCCGGTGACGCCGCCCTCCACCTGGAGCGGCCCGCGCAGCTTCGAGAGAAGATGCGACTGCGCCGGGAAGACCTTGGCGCCGGCGCGCGTGATCGGCGTGTCGAAGTTCGGATCCGCCTCGAGACCGATCTCGCGCTCGACCCAGTAATCGGCGTCGGTGAAGGTGACGACGGGGGCGATGCGCACGACGCGCACGGTGTCGTCGGCCGCGTCGGTGAGCCAGCCGGGCAGCGCGGCGCCCTCGGTGATCTGGAGCTTCTCGTCCTTGGTGTCGTTGTCGCCGCGGATGAGCTCGATCTTCACCTCGATCTCGTTCGACGGGTTGTCGAGGTCGATGATCCGCACCCACTGGCCCTCGAGGAACCCGTCGGTCAGCCAGCCGGTGCCGTCCACGCGCACGAGCTGCTCGCCGCCGAAATCGGGATCGAGGTCCTCGTCGGCGCGCACGACGCCCTCGAAGATGCCCACATCCGCGAGATCCGAGAGCACCGCGTCCTCGGCGCTGGCCTGGCCGGCCCCGGCGAAGGCCTCCTCGAGCGTGATCGTGAGGTCGCTCACGGCGGCGATGGTGTAATCCCCGTCGAAGCCCGCGCCCAGGTTGGCCACGCGGATCCGGTCGCCGGCCTCGAAGCCCTCGTCGACGAAGGAGCCGAAGGATTGCGCCACGCCGTCACGGGTGAACGCGCCCTGCCCGCCCAGGTTCTCGGCGACCGCCTGGCCCTGGAACTTCTGGGTGGCGCGGAGCCCGCCGATCTCGTCGTAATCCGCCGGCGTCACCGGGGCGCCATCGATCGAGACCACGTCGGCCAGCCCGTCGGTGATTGCGGCCACATCCACGGAACTGCCCGCCTCGGGCGACCCGGTCAGGCGCAGGGTGTAGCTGTCGCCCACCGTCTCGTCGGCCGGCGTGTCGAGCTCGTCGCGGATGAGCTGCGTGTCGCCGCCGCTCTCCTGCACCAGCGCGCCCGCCGTGTCGTCGTCGAGCACGTTGACCTCGAAGAGGCTCGGGCCGGAGCGGAGGTTGGGGAACACGTAATCCGCGTCGAGGGTGAGCGCGTCGTCGCGCTCTACCGAGATCGCCACGCCGTCCGGATCCTCGACCCGCGCGTCGTTCCGCGCCTCGACGTCGATCACGACATAGTCGTCCCAGTCGCCCGGCTCGAACGCGATGCGCAGCTCGCCGTCCGCGCCGGTGAAGACGCGGGAGTCGGCGCTGGAGAGCTTGATCTCCTGGTCGGCCTCTAGATCGAGCCCGAGTTTCACCACCACCGTGTCGGTGGGCGCCTTGGAGAGGCGCACCAGCATCTGGTCGGCAAGGCCCGTCGTCGCGTCGCCCTCGATCACCGTGGTGTCGGCGTCCTCCACGAAGCTGCCGGTCACGGGATCGTAGCTGCCGGCCTCGATCTCGAAGATCTGCACGCCCGGCGTGTCGTTGTCCCGGAGCTCCACCTCGACGTTGCGCACGTCGATACCGTCGTATTCGGCCACGTTGGAGATGACGCTGTGCTGCGAGACGACGCGGATGTCGCCCTCGGCGCGCGCGTCGTCGGGCGCGTAGAGGAAGACCTCCTGCAGCTGGTCCCAGTTGGTGTGATCGAAGGTCAGCACCACCGAGCGGTTCTCGACCGGCACCGCGGCCCCATCCACCGTCACGCTGCGCTGGAAGTCGCCGTCCACCGGGTTCGCCGGGTCGGCCGGCGCCGTGGTGGACAGCCACATGCTGTCGCCCGGGCCGCTCGGAAGCGGTGCAGGGTTGAGGAAGCTGTTGTCCTCCTCCTCCTGGGTGGAGCGCGCGGCCGAGACGGTGACGTAGACCACATCGCCCACCTCGAGCTCCTTGGCGAGCCGCACGGTGTAGCTGTCGGTCGCGGCCTCGCCGCCGCCTTCCAGGAGACCGGTGAAGCCGCCGCTCTCCTCGATCACCACGAGGCCCTCTTCGCCCGCGGCGACATTGTAGTCGAAGCCATCCACGAGGAGCCCGTCGTAGAACGGGTCGTCCGAGGAGACGAGGTGGTTCACCGCGCCCGAGGCGCCCTCGAGCTCGCGCGTGACGATGTCCTCGTTGACGTCGCCCGTCACGTTGATCGTGTCGGAGCCGAGCCCGCCGATGACGCGGTAGAGCACGCCGAAGGCGGTGGACTGGACGAAGAACTCGTCGTCGCCCTCGAGGCCGTCGATCTCGATCACCTCGACGGTGTTGTAGCGGACGTTGAGGCCTGCGCCGAAGATGCCCTTGTCGGTGATCACGAAATCGTCTGCGAACTCGGTGCCGAGGATCACCACCTTGTCGAAGCCGGTGCCGCCCTCGATCGAGACCGGCGCGTTCACGTTGTAGCGCACCTCGTCGTTGCCGCCGCCCGTGCGCACGTCCACCGGCACACCGACAGAGAAGTCGGAGCCGATGATCGGCACCGCCACGCCGTCCTCGTCGAGCACGATCACGTCGTCGGAGATGTCGCCCGGCGTCGCGTCGGCGTCCGCGCGGTTGATCACGCCGTCGCCGTTGGTGTCTACGTTCACCGCGTCGAGGTCGTCGGCGTCGATGTCGCCGTCGCCGTCCCAGTCCTGCGAGGAGACGGCGGCGAGCGCGAAGGCGCGCACGGTGAAGATGTCGTCGTCGTCGCCGCCCTCGAGGCGAAGTTCGGACTGGTTGGAGTAGACGGTGAACTCGTCCGAGCCCGTGCCGCCCTGGGCCACCACCGGCGAGTTCGTGCCCGCCGACAGCCAGCCGCGCGTGGTCGCCACGAGGTTCGGGAACTGGTCCTCGGGCAGCAGGCCGGCCTCGGCCGTCGAGCGCTTGAGCCCGAAGATCTGGCCGAACTGGAAGCGGTCGTCGCCCGCGCCGCCGTCGAGTGTGGTGATCACGCTGGTATCGTCGGAGAAGAAGGCGTCGTTGCCGCCCCGGCCCTCGACCGTCAGCCGCCCGTTGATGCCGCGGTCGTAGCTGATGCGCTGGACCTCGGCGAAGGGCTCGTTGCCCGTCGTCACGTCGCGGTATGGATCCTCTTCCCCGTGGAGGATCGCCACGTAGGCCGGGCGGTCCGCCGTCTCGCCGGGAAGTTCGGCCGCCTGGCGCAGCAGGAAGATGTCGTCGGTGGCGTAGGGCTCGCCCGTCACGGGGTCGGTGCCGCTTTGCGCCGCGTCGAAGCCGTAGACGAAGAGCTCGTCCACCCCGCCGTTCTCGTCGCCCGTGTCGAGCACGTTGACGATGTAGTTGTGCTGGTCGGGACCGTTGGAGCCGAGCGTGAACACCTCGAAGGTGTCCGTGCCGCCCTCGCCGTCGAGGGTCAGCGTGTGGCGCGCGGCCTGCCGTCCAAGCGCGGTGAGCGCCGCGAGCTGGGCGGGCGAGGTCACCGTGGCGGTGTCCTGGAGGTAGTAGACCTGCACGAGGTCTTCGTTGCCGCCCGCGGCCACGTCGGTCTCCGAGCCGAGGAAGATGTAGCCCGGGTCGCCCCAGCCGGTGGTGCCCGCCGCGCCGCCCGCGTCGCCGAAGCGGATCACGTCCACGTCGAGGCCGGTCTGCACGGTCGTCCGGTGCTGTGGCGCGGTGTAGGTGGGCTCCATCACGCCCAGCGGATCGCCGCCCGACTGGCTGCCCGGGGTGACCAGGGTGCCCCCGGCGATGATCCGGCCACGCAGGTCCACCGTCGCGCCGAAATCGGGATCGGCCACGCCCAGATCGGCGGCGAGCAGGATGTCTTCCGCCGCGTGGATCCGGCTGTTGCTGTCCAGATCGATGTCGTCGCCCGCGAAGATTGCCACCTGGCCCTGCTCGGCGAAAACCGTGCCGTGGTCGATCACCCGCGGGGCGTCGGCCTGCTGGCCCGGATCGCGCGTAGCGCTCTCGGCGAAGCGGGCGGTGCCGCTCTCGACGAGCACGAAGTCCTCGCCCTGCGGCAGGCTGTCGAGCACGCGCAGCACGATGTCGCCCTCGTAGCTGTGCGCGAGCACGACGCGGAGATGCTCCGCGACCTCGGTCAAGGTGATGTCGCCCGTGGCCTCGAGGCCCACATCGACGCCGCCCGCCCCGGTTCCCGGGTTCGCCACGCCGCGCGACGTGTCCACCTCGAGCGGGTTGAGCGCGTCGCCGATCTCGGCGCCCGCGCCGTTCGCGTCGATGTCGAGCGCCTGGGAGCGCAGGTTCACGAGCGTGTCGTTCCGGGCGTCAATCACCGAGCCGCCGACGGTGCGCAGCGACACGTCCGCGTCCGAGAAGATCTGATCCACCCGAAGGTCGCCCACGAGTTCGTCGAGCCAGATGCCGCGGTTGTCGGAGGTGTTCGTGTCGAAGGCGTTGACGACGCCGCCGGCGCCGTTCCGGTCGCCGTTGATCTCCAGGAAGTCGTCGGCGGCGCCGATGCCCGAGCGGCTGGGCGCGGGCGTGCCGGCCGTCACGGCGCCGGCGGTCATGGTTATGTTGTCGCCCGTCACGTCGATCGTCGGCGCGCCGTCCGCATCCGTGATGAGCCGCGGTGCTGTGAGCGTCACGTCGCCTTCGGTGGAGTGGATGTGCCCCACCTGCATGTCGCCCACGAGTTCCGTCGCCGTGATGTCTCCATTGGTGGTGAGGAAGATCTGCTCGACGCCGTCCGTCGAGGCGCCGGGGATATCCCAGGCGACGTCGGTGTTGACGATGAAGTTGATCCGCGACGGCGTGCCGTCCGTGGTGTTGTTGGCATAGCTGCGCGGCTCCCCGCCCACGGCATCGCCGTCGACATGCCCGATGTCGATATCGTCGCCCGCCCGCACGAGGTCGAAGGTGTAGGTCGCTTCGCGGTCGTCGCTGTCAACGTCCGTGCCGAAGGCGCGCAGGATGTCCGTGTAATCCGGCGCCGGTGTCGTGTCGGGCGAGAAATGCGAGACGTAGCGGCCCGACTTGGTGATCGGGTCGGTTCCCGGCGGGTCGTTGATCACGCTGCCGTTCGACGGTCTGAGCAACGTGACCTGCACGCCCCCGACGCCGCCGGTCGCGTTGCCCTCGCGCGTGTCGTTGATCACGACATCCACGTCGTCCTTCGCGCTGATCCGCTGGACCGCGACGGGAACGACCGCGCCGGCCGCCAGCGCCACGCCGTCGCGCAGCGTATAGCCGATGTCGGCGGCGATATCGACGCCGGCGTCGAGCTGGATCACCGTGTCGTAGGCCACCGCGTCGTAGACTTGATCGACGTCGAGCGTCTCGCGGCCAAGCTCGCCGCCCGGCCCGGTGACGCCCGCGATCTCGAGTTCGTAGATCGCGTCGCTCGGCGTCTGGGGCTGAAGACCCTCGGTGCCGGTGAAGCGGATCAGCTCGATTGCGATGGCGCGGCGCTGGGTGTCGTCGTCCGCCGTGCCCGCGATCGAGGTCTCGCCGACGCTGCCCGTGTCGGCGTGCATGTAGAGTTCGTTGGTCTGGATCAGCTGGGGCCCGTCGTTGGTGTCGACGCGGATGTCGCCGCGCTCGTTCTCGATCAGGGTCACGCCCGCCGGGTTGTAGATCACCCCGTCGAGGATGACGTCGCTGTCGCCGGTCGTGCCGGTCTGGACGTTTCGGATCTCGACCACGGTGCGGGCGAACCGGTTGCGGATGTCGAACTCGAAGGTGACGCCCGGTTCGGGGTCGTTCTGGATCGACACGTTGTTGGCCGGGTTGTTCACCGGGCCGGGGATGTTGTTGAGCGAGACGGTGATGGTGCCCGCATCCGCCCCGTTCAGCGGCGCGACCGGATCGATCTCGTTCACGCGCATCTCGAGTGCGGATTCGTTGACGAGCCGGACGTAGTCCCAGGTCTGCTGCACCTCGAAGAGGCCGCGATTGCCCCAGATGTTGCTCGCGAAGCCCGACACTTGCGTCGCCGTGAAATCGGCCGTGCCGCCGGCGCCGTAGATCAGGTCGTCGACCACGATCGGGCCGGTCAGGGTGTCGCCCACCTCCTGGTCGCTCGGCGGGATGCCCACCAGGTTCACGTTCACGATCCGCTGGATTGTGCCCGTGCTGTCGACGACGAGTTCCGGGTTGGGCGAGCCGAGCAGGATCACGTGGCTTTCCCAGAAGATGTCGCGCCCGAGCGTCGGCGTGTTGCGGTTGTTGATGTCGCGCTTGGGCCCGATGAAAGCGCCCCCGCCGTTTCCGTCCGTCCGATGCTCGGAGCCCGGACGGATGTCGTCGTTGACAGAGACGTTCAGGTCGGCCGTCTTGAGAACGGCCTCCCACTCGCCGTTGACGCGGGCCGCGTTGGTCATGTTGGCCGTCGCGTCGCCGCGCGAGGAGCCGCCGATCGCGTAGAGGCGGCCATGGGCGCGCGCGAAGTTGTCGGTGTCTTCGTAGGTCGCCGCGATGTTGATCTGCTGGCCGCCGGTGATGTTGGCGCCGTCGAGGATGTCGATGGTGTTGTTGCTGCGGATGTTGGAGGTCGAGTAGGCCGATGCCGATCCGCCCGCGCCGCCCGCGGTCGTGTCCGTGTAGGCGCGGCTGACCTGCCGGTCGACGACCGAGGCCACGGTGACGACACCGCCGGTGAGGGCGCTGTCGTCGCCGAGGACGATCCGCGATCCGTTCAGGCTGCCGCTGTTGATCCGCCCGATGTCGCTGGTGGCGCGCACGGTGGTGCTGGCTCCGAGCCCGCCGGCGTAGGATTTCGCCACGGAGTCGGCGTTGTTGGCCACGTTGGTCGCCACGTCTAGCGCGTCGCCCGCGACGAGATCCCCGTCGATGGTGATGTTGGTGCCGAAGCGGAGCGTAGAGCTGGCCGTCCCGCCGGCCCCGGCGAAGAGGCCGCCGCGGCTCGATTCCGCGAGCGAGGTCACCGAGGTGATCAGATCGGTGCGCACCGAAAGGTCGTCGTCCGCCGTGATCTGGGCGTCCCGCCCGATGTCGATGGTCGCCCGGTTGTTGCCCGAGGCCGTGCCCTGCGCGCCGCCCACGGAGACGAGGCCGCCCGCGTCGCCGTCGGAGACCGCGCTCGACCCGCCGGTGCTGTTGGCCTCGATGATGACGTCCGCGCCCCGGATGTTGGCCCCGGCGACGCCAGCGGCGACGCCTTCGATGTTCAGGCTCGTCCGCACGTCCTGCACGGCGACCGACGCCGCGCTGCCGACCTCGACGATACCGCCGCCCGCCCCCGTGGCCGAAGACGTGACGGTGCCGTCGCCGGCGCTCGGGTCGGTGAATCCGCCCGCGCCGCCGATCCCGGAGAAGGAGCCGGCCAGTGTCGTCGGGCTGCCGTCGGTATCGGGCTGTATGTCGAGGATCAGGCGCTGGGTGCCGAGCGGTCCCTCGCTGGTGAGATCAAGGCTTTCGGCGACGAAGTAGTGGGTGCCGCCCGTGCGCGAACCGCGGTCGAGGTCGATCGCCGCGCCGCCAGGCGTCGATGCCAGCTTGAACGAAGTCGGCGTGCGGTCCACCGCGTAGTAGACGCCGCCATCCACCAGCCCGACGATCGGTTCGTCGTTGAGCGCGCGCAGCGTGTGCCCGATCTCCAGCGCGGCTTCGCTGCCGTTGTTCACCAGGTCGAAGACCTGCGGGCCGACATAGACGTCCGGTGTGTTCGTGTCGTTGTCGGTGTCCTGGAAGGAACCCGTCGAGTCCTGAGGCGTTTCCGCCAGTCGGATGTAGTCCGGATTGCTCGCGAAACCCTGCGGCACGCCGCCGGGCGCCCCGACGAAGGCGCCGCCGCCGGCGACGTAGTAGGTGGCCCCGTCCACCAGGTTGCCGAAGCCCGAGGCGAAGATGCCCGTGGCCGGGTTCCCGTTCTCGTCGAAGGCGCGGTAGACGACCGCTTCGCCGACCTGGAAGCCGTGATCCGGGACGTAGATGCGGTTGCTGAAGTCGACCGTGACATTCAGGCTGTCGTCGGCCGCCGGCGTCACGTTCGCGTCCACCAGGTTCGACTGGAACTCGCTCGGCGCCTTCACGCGGTAGGTAATCGGCTGGTTCGGATCGGAGAAGTTGTTGCCCACGTTGATCGCGTCGGTACCGTTGTTCACGGCATTGATCGCGACGTTCGGCAGGCCCGGCAGTGCGACGCCCGGTGCGCGCAGCTTGATCGTGTCCTCGTCGACCACGAACACCTCGTAGGCGTCGTCGTTGGACAGCCCGCCGATGGTCGACGCGCCACCGGAGTAGTAGAAGACGCGGTCCCCGGTCTCGAGGCCGTGGCTCTCGATCACGATCGTGTCGCGGGTCGGATCGACGGCCGAGTTCAGCGATGCCGTCGGATTGTTCTCATCCACTGCCACGCCCGGCTGCGCCGTCGGCTGGATCAGGGCACCGAGATGAACCGTGCGCTTCGTCTCTTCCTCGGAGGCGCCGAACCGCTCTACGACGGTGTATTCGCGGCCATTCTCCAGCCCGCCCGCATTGGGGCCGGAATAGCTGATCCGCGAACCGCTCGTGACCTGGTGCGGGGCGCCGAAGTCGATGAAGTTCGTGCCGCCCGGGTTCACGCCGCCGCCCGCATCGGTGGGCTGAATGCCGACGATGGTTCCGTCGGAGACCTGCTGGCCTGCCGCGCCATGGTTGACGCTGATCGTGACCGTGCCGCCGGCGACCAGTTCTCTGGTCTGACCAACCGTGAGGTCAGTGCTGCTGTCGGCGCGCGAGGACGGGTTGATGTCGGAGATCCGGACCAACCCGCCCCCGGCCGTGCGCGAGCGTGAATCGGCGTCCGACGTGATGTTGGAGAGCGCATCGACGTCGCCGCTCACGAAGATCTCGGAGTCCGACCCGGTAAAGGTCATGTTCTGGGTGGAGACGTTGCGCGCGGCCACGGTGCCCGTGCCGACGGACACCGCGCCGCCGCCCGCGCTGCTGGCCGCCGCGTCGGCGAGCGACTCGGTCTCGGCCCGCACGGAAAGCGACTGGGCGCCGATGCCGCCATCGGTCTCGACGCTGCCCAGGAAGCTCATCGTCGTTGTCTGGATGCGCGGGGAGATGACCGTGACAGGGTCGTTCGGCGGTTCGTTGAAGCCGTTACCGATGGTCGCCCGGATATTGCCCGACTGCACGTCCGCGATGCCGCCGCCGCCCGAGGAGCCGCTGGCGCGCGCCATGGTGGCGTGGAGGCCCTCGATGTTGATGCCGCCGCCCGACGAGTTGAAGTTCGTCGTCCCGATTTCCGCCGACAGGGTGGACTTCGACGTCGCCGAGATCGTGACGCCCGCGATGTTGGCGATGCCGCCGCTCGTGGTCTGGGCGGCCGCGATCGCGCCGCGATTGTCGTCGGAGTCGAGGAAGCCGCTGCCGTCGTGGTTCAGCCGCGCGCTGATATCCACGCCGTCAGCGCCGGAGATGAGACCGTCGTCGCCGATGTCGAAGGTCACGCCGGAATTGAACTCCGCGACCCCTTGCGACGTCGCGGTGGCCACGATCGCGCCGCCGGCGCTCGTCGCCCGCGCCACGGCGCGCCCGTCAAGCTCCACGTCGAGATCGACCGATCCGCTCTCGGAGACGATGTTCACGTTGTTGCCGATATCGGCGTTCGCCTCTGCGTTGTTGAGCGCCGACGATTTCGTCAGCGGCGCCGCGCCGCCCAGGGCGAACGCCTTCGCGTCCCCGGCCGCATCCACTTGCGAGACGAGCCTGGCGCTGCCGGTGACGTTCCCGTTCGTCCCGTTGGCGACGATGCTCGCCGAATTGCCGACGTTCAGGCCGACGCTCCCGGTGTCGTTCGCAAGCGACTCGAGATCCTGAACGCTCACCAGAAGCGAGCCGCCGATCGAGTCGGTCTGCGCATCGGCGTCATGCGTTGCATCCGCCGTCATGTTGACCGTTCGCGCGCTCACGCTCGACCGGTCGCCCACGCCCACGCTGGTGTCGCTGTCGATAAGCGTCCGGATGTCCGCAGATCCCATGTCGAAGGCGCCCGCGCCGCCCGCGCGGAAGGACGATGGGTCGGCCGTGGTGGTCGCATCGGCGTCGAGGACGAGATCGCCGCCCAGCGTCACGGTGCTGTCGTTGCCGACATAGGCTTCCGTGTCGTGGGCCGCCTTCCCGGTGACCGTGGTCGAGCTCACGTTCACGAGACCCGCGCCGCCCCCGGCGAAGGCGCGCGCGCGGGCGGTCGTATTCGCATCGGCCGTTAGGGTCACGTCGTTCGCGCTCAGCACCGTGTTGTTGCCGATATAGGCCCGCGTCGCCGAGTCCTGGCCTGTTCCGGTCCCGATCGTCGCATCGGCGTTGAGGATCGCAATGTTCACGCCGAGGGAGCCGGAGCCGCTGGTGATCTCGGAATAGGCCATCGCACCCCTGGGGTTCGCCGCCGGATCGTCTGCGTCCGCGTCGGACGGGGCCCCGACCGGCAGGAGCGTCTGCGCCGTGGCATCGAGGTTTTCGGACAGGTCGATGGTGGAACCATCGCCGACGAAGGCCTCCGTCTCCCGCGCGGCCGTCGCGGAAGAGGTGAGCGAGCTCACCGAGACCAACCCGCCGACGTTCGCGCTCGTCACGTCGGAGACGGCCGAGGCCTCGACCTCGTCGGCGAAAAGATTGACGTTGCCAGCCTCGAGATCGGTGGTGTTGCCGAGATAGGCGTAGGTGCCGCCCGACAGTTCCGCCGAGGCGCCCGTGATCGAGACGGAGAACGCGCCTCCGATCGCGACGCCGAGCGAGGTCGCGATCGCCTCGGTCCGGCTCAGGGCGTCGGCGTCGATATCCGCGCGCGTGGCGCGATCGCTCTTCAGGAGGCTGATCTCTGCAAGATTGCCGGTTGTGGCGTCCTTGTTGCGCCCGACATAGGCCTCCGTCACTGCGCTCGCACGCGAGACCGGCTGCAGGGCGGAGACGGCGCCCAGAAGGCCGAGAGAGATGCTTGTCAGCGATGCGTCCGCCTTAGCATCGCCATCGGCCAGAAGCCGCAGATCCGGCCCGACGAGGTTCAGGCCGCCATTGCCGAAGGCACGGGTCGTGCCGCCGGCGTCGGCCGTGGGCGAGTAGACGGAGACCGACACGCCGAGCGACAGCGAGCCGCCGGTCGTGGTGGACACCGCGTCGATGTCCGACTTGGCCTGTACCACGACCTGGCTGGCCTGGGTCACGACGATCTCCGCATCCGGGTCGCCGGTCGCGTCCGTGTCGAACGACGTGCCGAGGAAGGCCTCGATCGTGCCGTTCGTGGTCGCCGTCGGCGCGAGATCCTGACCCGATCCGAGAAGCGAGAAGTCGAGCGCGAAGGCAGTCGCGGTGGCTTTCTGCACAACCGGCGAGTCGCCGGCGGCATTTCTGTCCGCCGCGACCGACAGCGTGCCGGTGTTGACCCCCACGCCGTCGCGGACATAGGCGCGAACCTCGCCCTCCACCGTCGCGCTCGGCTTGAAGATCGAGAGGCTGACGAAGCCCGCGCCGCCGCCCTTCGACGTCGCATCGGCGGTCTGGGTGGCGGCCGCGTCGATGGTGAGCGCACCGCCGCCGGTGTCGACCGAGGTTGCGATGTTCGTGGCCTCGGTCCCGGAAAGCGCGCCGATGAAGGCTTCGGTCCGGCTGGCGACGCGTGCGTTCGCCTCGGCCGAGCGGGCGGCGATGGCCGCGGCCGAGATCACGAGATTGTTGGCGTTGGCGTCGTCGACGCTCGTCGCCGTGATGTTGACGTCTCCCGCGTTTACGGTCGCGCCCTGCCCCACATATGCCAGCGTGCGCCCCTCGACCGTGGCGTCGGTCACCGCGCCGGCCCCGGCAGCACCCAGCGCGAAGCCGACCGCGGTGGCGTTCGCATCCGCGATGAGCGTCGCGTCGGAGGTCAGGTCGAGTGTCTTGCCGTTGAGGTTCAGCAACGTCGTGTCCGTGGGGGCCGCCACGTCCGCCTGGGCACCGACATAGGCTTCTGTGTCGCGGTTTACGGTCGCCTCGAACTTCGCCACGGCGACAGCCGCGCCTGCGGCAACCGCGCTGGACGCGCCGTCGGGGCGCGCATGGGCGAGGCTGGTCGCGGTGATGTTCTGAACGCTGTCGGCGGACGTGACCGAGCCGCCGTCGATGAAGGCGCGCGTCGCGCCCTCCATGGTGGCGACGGCTTCCGTGACTGCGACGCTGATACCGCTCGCGACCGCGAGGCCAAAGACGAACGGATCGGCGTAATGGGTGCTGTTGGCGTTGATGATGACGCTGTCGTCGGCATCGAGGTCGGAGTTGCGCGACCCCGCGATCACGTCCGTCGAGACATCGACCGTCGCCGACGCGCCCGCGGCGGCGGCACCGACGAGCGTGGCGGCCACGCTGATGGAACGGATGACCGTCGAGATCGTGCCCGGCACGATCGTGTCGGCCTCCATGTCGGCGTCGGTATCCACGAAGACGGGGCGGCTGTGGTTAGAAAGCGCCTCGATCCGTATATCGCCGGTCTCGGACGTGATCGCGCTGTCCTCGGTGGTGGCCGAGATCGTCGCCTCGACAGAATTCCTGCCGAGCGCGAGGCCAAAGGCCACGCCGGTCAGCCCCCCCGACACGGCGAGCGCGTTCACGTCGACGAAAGACGTCATGTTGTCGTTGGCGACAACGTCGACGTCCTGGCTGGCCGTGACCGTCGACCCCTCCACCCGGGCCAGGACCGCCCGCGTGATCGTGTTGGTGCCGGACGCCCCGGCGCCCGCGGCGGCGAAGCCGGCCGGCGACACGGAGATCGAGATGGCAAGGGCCATCGGCGTCGCCGAGAGATCGCTGCGGGTATCGGCATCAACAGTGACGACGCCGGACTCGGCGGTGACGGTGCTGCCGGCGATCCGCGCCCGGGTCGTGCCGCCCAGTGTGTTGGAGGCCACGGCCGCCGAAACCGAGATCGCGCCGGCGGCCAGGCCGGCCGCCGCCGTCACGGAGATGGCCCGCGCGATGGAGGTCATCGTGACGTCGTCCGCCGCGTTCAGCGTGACGTCGCCGCCCGCGCCGACGAGACGGTTAGATCCGCTCGCGCCGGTGATCTCGGCCTCGACAGTCTGGCTTATCTCGTTGACGGAGACGCCCGCCGCGACGGCGAGGCCGCCCGCGACCGCGCCGCCGGAGAAGGCGAGCGAAACGCCCGTTGCGTCGAGTGCCGAGCTGACGGTGCTGAGCGCGTCGAGATCGACGTTGTCGTCGGCCACCACGCGGCTGTCGGCGATCCGCGCGCGCACCAGCCCTTCCAGACGGGTCGTCGCTTCCGTGACGACCGCCGCGCCCCCGAGCGACACACCGGTACCGGCCGCGACGGCGACCGAGATGCCGCGCGAATCGACCGTCACCGGGCGCGCGTCGAGAGCGACGTTGTCGTCGGCTACCACGCGGCTGTCGGTGATCTGCGCGCGCACCAGCCCTTCCAGACCGGTCGTCGCTTCCGTGATGACCGCCGCGCCCCCGAGTGAAACACCGGTCCCGGCCGAGACGGCGACCGAGCTGCCGAGCGAATCGACCGTCACCTGGCGCGCGTCGAGAGCGCTCACGACGACCGACCCGCCGGTCGATTCCACGTCCGCTCCGTTGCGGATCAGGGCCTGCACCTCGTTCGTGCCGTTCACGAAACTGCGCACGCCGGCGCCGCTTCCGGCGAGGGTAGCACCGACCGCACCCGAGATGGAGACGCTCACGCCGACCCCATCGACGTCGATCACGCCGCTTGAAAGCGCCGATACGGTGATGTTGCCGGGGGCCCGGACGGTCGCGTCGTCGACGATCGCCCGAACGCGGGAGCCGTAGTTGACCTCGACGAGGGAGACGGCGATTCCCAGCGAGCCGGAGCCCCCCGCCGAGAAGGACGCCGACACCGTCGCCGCCACGTTGGTGGCCCGGATCGTCGAGACATCCGACGCCGCCACGGCCGCGGTGGTTCCGGCCGTGACGCTGGAGCCGTTGTCGACCATGGCCCGCACGAGGTTCGTCATCGTGATCGTCGAGTCCGCGCCGGACCCGGCGCCCGCCGCGCTCACGCCGCCACTGCCCGAGATCGCCACGGCCGCCGCGACGCCTGTGGAGGTGACGCTGGAGGAATTGGTGGCTTCCACGGTCACGGCGCCGGGGGCGGTGACCACGCTGTCGTCGATCCGGGCGAGAGTCTCGCCGGTCATGACGATGTCGGCAACGGAAACCGCGACGGTCAGCGTGAAGCTCGCTCCGGCCGCGGCCGACACGGCAACCGCCGCCGAGACCTGCGTCGCGTCGATCGTGGCCGCGTCGGTCGCGGTGACCAGCACGGCCCCGGACGTCGCCGCGACCGTGCTGCCCTCGATGATGGCCTCGGTGCTTCCGGCGACCGTGTTCCGCGACAAGGCCACGGCGCCGGCGCCGCCGAAGGCCCCGCCCGCCGCGGCCGTGACCGACAGCGCGATGGCCGCGCCGATGGCGTCGATGTTCATCGTGTTGTCGGCATCGACCGTGACGGAGCCGGCGGTCACGGCGGAGGCGGTGATACCGGCAACGGTGGCCCCGGTCAGGGTGGTGGTGACGTCGTTCACCGCGACCGTGAGGGTCAGCGAGCCTCCCGCGGATACGCCGACCGCTGCGGCCGCCGCGACGTTCTCGGCCTTGATCATCGACGCGTCGTCGGCATCGACCAGCACCGCTCCGGTCGTGGTGACCTGCGAGCCGCCGCTGACCAGAGCGCGCGTCGTGCTTCCAATCTCGTTGCTGGCTTCCACACCCGCCCCGGCGCCGGCGGCCGAGACGCCCGCGCCGCTTGCCGCCACCGAGAACGCGATGGCAAGGCCTAGGGCGTCGACGGTCGTCGCGCTGGTGGCGCGCACGGTCACCGTGTCCGCCGTCACGGTACTGTCGTCGATCTGCGCCAGCGTGTCGCTGGTGATGACGTTCTCGGCAAGCGTCACCGCCACGGTGAAGGAAAGCGAGGCACCGGAAACGGACACGGCGACCGCCGCCGCGACCGTCGCGATATCGGACTTGATCTGGCTCGTGTTGAGCGAGATCACGTCGACGTCCGAGCCGCTGACGACCGACGCGCCGTTGCGGATGCTTGCCTCGGTGGACCCGGCGATCTCGTTGCGGGCCTTCACGCCGGCGCCGGCGCCGCCGACGCTGACCGACGTGCTGGCCGACACGCTCACGGCAAGAGTGACGGCCAGGGCATCGATCTCGGCCGAGTTGGTGGCGAGCACGTCCACGTCGGACGCCGTCACGCTCGATGCGTCCACCGTCGCCAGGACCTCGTTGGCGATGATGTTCTCGGCGTCGTTGAAGGCCACCGAAAGGGACACGCCCGGGCCGCCGCTCACGGCGATCCCAACCGAGGCGGACGCGATGTCGGAGGTGATCCGTGAGCCGTCGCTGGTATCCACGAGCACCGCGCCGCTGGACGTCACGGTGCTGCCGGTTATACCGGCCTCCGTCCGGCTCGTCGTCTTGTTGGTTGCGATCACGCCGGCCGCGCTGATCCCGACCGCGGCGCCGCCGCCGCCGGACACCGAGATGCCGACGGCGACGCCCAGGGCATCGATCTCGGTGTTGGAACGCGCCGTGACGCTCACGCTGTCGCTCGGCAGCACCGTGGAGTCGGAGATGCCGGCCGTGGTCGTGCTGCCGACGACGTTCTCGGCCAGGGTGACGCTGACGGCCACGGACACGCCGACGCCGCCCGAGATGGCGACCGCGGCCGAGGCCGCGATGAGCTCGGCCTTGATCGTGGATGTATCCGTCGCCGACACGGTCACGGCGCCGTTCGCCGCGACCGTCGAGCCGTTCTCGATCGTGGCCGACGTGGTGTTCGAAAGCACGTTGCGCGCGGATACGCCCGTCCCCGCGCCCGCGGCGCCGAGCCCGCCGGACCCGGCGACGGCGATGCTGGCCGCGACGCCGATCGCGTCGATCGTGTTGTCGGAGAGCGCGGTGACGGAAAGATCGTCGGAGGCGATATCGGACCCCGCCACGCGGGCGCGATGCGTGCCGCTCAGCTCGTTCTCGACCAGCGTGACCGCGACCGCGCCGGTCAGCGCGGCCGACCCCGAGATCGATACCGCGACGGAGGCGGACACGACCCGCGCGGTGATCGTGGACATGTCCTCCGTCGCGACCGTCACGTTGCCGGTTGCCGCGACGGTCGAATCGATCACCTCCGCTGCGGCCGTGTTCGTGAGCGTGTTCTTGACGTCCACGCCCGACCCGGTACCCGACAGGGCCAGCGTGCCGCTGGCGCCGATGCTGATCGCCGCGGCGACGCCGACGGCGTCGATGGCATTGGCCGTGTCGGCACGCACGGTGACGACATCCGCCGAAACCGTCGAGCCCTCTATCGCCGCCCGCGACGTGCCCGTGAGGTCGTTGCGCACCAGCGTGACCGAGACCGCCAGGGAGGCGCCGGCCGTCGTGCCGCCGGCGAAGGAGATGGACGCGGAGACGGCGGCCGCATTGATGACCGAGCCGTCGGTGAGCTGCACCTGAAGGTCGGCGGGGGTGGCGACCGCGCTGCCGCCGTCGATGAGCGCCGAAGTCGTCCCGCCGATCCGGTTGTCCGCCCTGCTCGCGGCCGCCGCGCCCGAGACCGACACGCCCGAGCCCGCCGCGACGCTGATGCCCACGGCGACCGTGACCGCGTCGATGGTGCTGTTGGTGTCGGCCAGAACGTCGATGTTGCCGCCGGCCGTCACCTCGGAGTTGCGGATGCCCGCGAGCGTCGCCGGCTCGGTCGTGTTCTCGGTCAGGGCCCCGGCCGCCGCGAGGGAGAGCGACAGGCCGCCACCACTGACCGAGACAGAGGCGGAGGCCGCGACGAGGACCGCGTCGATATCGCTCGAATTGTCCGCGCGCACCGTGAGCGCGCCGCCAGCGGCGACCGATTGCGTGTCCGGCGCATCGGCGTCCACGATGACCGCCTCGACGTTGCCGCCGACGAAGTTGATCGCCTGCGCCACGCCGACCGCACCCGACAGCGTCAGACCTCCGCTCGCGCCGACTCCGACCGAGATGCTTGCGGCGATGCCGGTCGCGAAGATGGTCTTGTTCGAGAAGGCCTGAACGGCCACCGCCCCATCCGCCACGACGGTCGAATCGTCGATGGCGGCGCGAACCGTGTTCTCGATCGCGTTGTTCGCGACGGACACGGCGCCCGCAAGCGACAGCGTCACGTTGGACGACCCGGCGGTCACCGACAAGGCGGCCGTCGTCACCGACGCGGTGATGCCCGCGGTATCCTCGGCCAGGATGTCGACGTTTCCGCCGGAAGTGGTCGTCACGCTGGACCCGTTCTGGACCCTAGCGGTGATCTCGTTGGCGATCTTGTTGTCGACCAGCGCGACTGCGCCGGCGCCGCCGAGGTTCACCTTGCCGCTGCCGACCGAAACGTTCACCGATGCCGCGACGGCGGTCCCGTTGATGGCGCCGGTCGTGATCGCGTGGATGTCGGCGAAACCGTCCGCCGTCACGGTCGCGCCATCCTCGATGGAGGCACGGGTCACGTTCGTGATCGAGTTGTCGGCCGTGGTCACCGACACCGACAGGCCCGCGGTGGCCGTGCTGGAGCTGACCGCCGCGCTGAGCGACGCGGCGACGACCGTCGCGGTGATCGCGCCGGTATCCGTCGCGGCCAGCGTCAGGTTGCCGCCGTCCGCCACCACCTCGGCGTCCCGGATGACCGCGAGCACGGAATTGACGGTCGTGTTGTCGGCAACGGCGCCGGCGCCGCTGATGGACACCGTGGCCGAGGAGCCGCTGCCGATGGCCACGCTGGCGGACGCCGCGACGACGGCGGCCGTGATGTCCTTCGTGGACGCGGCGGTGACGGACAGGTCGCCCTGCGCGAAGGTATCGACCCCGTCGATGCGCGCGTCGGTCGTGTTGGAAATCTCGTTGTCCGCGTAGGACACCGCGATGCTCGGCTCCAGCGTGAAGGAACCGCCGCCCGACGCGACGCTCAGCCCGGCGGCCACGGAGACCGCATCGGCCTTGATCATGCCGCTGTCGCTGGCCGACAGGCTTACCGGACCGCCCGCGGTGAAGGTCTCGACCGTCGCGGTATCGCTGTCCTCGATGGCCGCCCGCGTCGTGTTGGCGATGGTGTTCTCGGTGACCGCCACGGCGCCGTTCAGGCTCACCGTGACGCCGGAGCCCGAATTGACGCCGACGGAGATCGCGACGCCGAAGGCCAGCGCCTGGATCTCGGAGGTGGAGCTGCCGATCAGGGTGACAGGCCCGCCCGCGACGACCGTGCTGTCGTCGACGAGCGCGATGGCCTCGTTCTCGATCTCGTTGATCGAGACGTTGATACCGAGGCCCACGCCCACGTTGGTGCCCTGGCTGAGCGTAACCGAAAGTCCGACGGCCCCCGCCGTGGCGGTGATCGCCGCGGAGTCGCGGGCCGTCAGCGTGACCGCACCGGCCGTCACGTCGCTGCGCTCCAGCGTGGCCTGAATGGAGTTCCTGATCAGGTTGCCGTTGCCCGCCCCGGCGCCGGCGATCGACACGGAGGAGCCCTGGGAATTCGACACCGACCCGGACACGGCGATCGCCACCGTCGTGATCGTGCTGTTGGAAATCGCTTCGGCCGCGAAGTCGCCGGACGCCGAAAGCGTGCTGTCGAGCGCCCGGGCATGAATCGTGCCGAGCACGTCGTTGGTGGCCGCCGCCGCGCCTGCGGCGATGGAGGCGTTGGTGCCCGAACCGGAGCCCGTGGAGATCGCCAGCGCGCCCGAACCGGCGTCCGCCTTTATCGAACTGTCGTCGGTGGCGGAAAGGCTCAGGTCGCCGCCCTGCGCGTTCACCGTGGAGTCGGTGATGAGCGCCTCGACGCGCTGGGTGATCTTGTTGCCCGAGCCGGAGCCCGCGCCGCCGAAGGCGGTGGTGCCGCTGCCGCCGCTGCCGCCGGTGCCGACGCTCGCCGCGCCCGCGACCGTCAGCACGTCGATGGAGGCCGCGCTCGCGGCCTCGACGCTCACCGCACCGCCCGCAACCACGGTGCTGTCGTCGATCGACGCCTCGATGCCCAGCGTCACGAAGTTGATGCCGACGGAGACGCCCAGTGCGGCCGGATCGTCGCCGCTGGTGTCGATGGCGATCGCGACGCCGCCCGCGTCGGCGGTGATGGCGCTCGCATCCGTGGCCGAAAGCGCCACGTCGCCGTCGGTGGTCACGGTGCTGCCCGCGCCGATGGTCGCGCGCACCGAGTTATCGACCGTGTTGCCGGCGGCGGAGCCCGCGCCGGCGAAGGAGATCGAGTTGTTGGAGGACTGGCCGCCGCCGTTGCCCGGCCCGCTGCCCGAGGCGCCCGCACCGGTGCCGCCGCGGCCCGTGGCCGAGGACGACAGGCCCGCGGCGGAGCCGCCGCCGCCCGAGCCGCTCTGGGTCGACACGGTGCCGGCGACCGCGATCGCCAGGGCGTCGATGTCGGTCTTCGACTTCGCGTCGAGCGTGACCCCGCCCGAGGCCGTGGTGATCGCGTTGGCGCCGAGTGCCTCGGCATGGGCCTGGTTCGAGACGATGGCGACGGAGACGGCGCCGCCGATGCCGGTGGAGCCCGAGATGGCGAGGCCGCCCACGATAGTCTCGACATTCGTCTCATCCGAGGCGCGCAGCAGCGCGCCCTGCCCCGAGTTCGCGCCGGTGTTGTCGGCGTTCACGGTGGCGCCCGCGCCCAGGGTCGCGCGCGTCCGGCCCTGGATCACGCCCACGGAGACCGAGAGCGCGAGGCCCACGGCGTTCGAATCGATCGCCGCGCTGCCGCCGATGGCGAGCAGGAAATGATCCTCGAAAGAGGTGGCGCCGATGGCGAGGCCGCGGACGGACTCCGAGCCCTGGTTGCCGTCGCCGTCGAAGATCCCGTCGTTGACGTCCACCGCCGCGCCGTTGCCGAGCGCCGTGACCACCGCGTCCTCGCCGATGAAGGCGATGGTATCGTCGATGTCGACCACCACGGAGACCGCCGCCCCGATGCTGTCATTCGAAAGCGAGACGGCGAGCGAGCCGGTCTGCGCGTCGGACTTCGTCACGCTGTCGGCCGTCACCACCACCGAGCCGCCGGCGTCGAGCGCCACGTTCCCGGCCGCGGCCGGGATGATGTCGTCGTCATGGCCGGCATAGGCGTGGGTTTCGGTGAGGGCGACGAGGACGAAGGCGCTGCCGGCGACGGCGGTGGAGTCGCCGATGCCCACGTTCAGCACGACGCCGAACACGTCCTCGCTGCTGTCAGCGCGGATGGCGATGGTGCCGCCCGCGGTGATCGAGGTCGTCTCGCCCGGCGCGTCCGGCGACGGGACATAGGCATGGGTCGTTTTCTCGATCACGGTGACGTCGAGGCCCGCACCGATGCCCTCGCCCTGGAGCGAGACGCCGACCGCGCCGACGATGTTGGTCACGGTGCTGTGGTCCGAGGCCAGAACCGAGACGTCGCCGCCCGCGTCCACGTCGCTGCCCGCGCCGATCCGGGCCACCGTGTCGGACAGAAGCACGTTGATCGCCGCCGAGCCTGCGCCGCCCGCACCGCCCGAGCCCGATCCGGAACCGGTGCCGCCGTCGATGCCCGCGCCCACGGCGAGGTTGGTGACCGGCTGGTTGAAGGCGTCGATCTCGATCGCGTCGCCCACGATCGGGATCTCGAAATCGAGCGGGGTAAGGGACGCCGCCGCCGAGACGGCCACGCTGCCCGAAGCGTCGAGGTCGGTGCCCGCGCCAACCACCGCGTTCGTGTCCACGTCCACGACGTTGACGCCGACCGCGGCGCCCACGGAGTTGCCGCCGCCAAGGGTGATCGCCCCGCCGCCGGCGATGTTCTGAAGCCCGGTATCCTGCCGGGCCGTGACCGTCGCATCGCCCGAGAGCGCTTGCACCGTCGCGCCGTCCGCGATCTCGGCGCGCGTGTCGCCGGTGACGACGTTGACGCCCGCCGCGCCCGCCACCGAGGTGCTGGAACTCGACCCGCCGCCGGAGGAGTTCTGCGTGGAGCCCGCGCCGGCCAGCGCGAGGGTGCGGAAGTCGTTCGTCTCGCCCGCGGAGGTTCCGGCCTCGACCGCCACGGACCCCGCCGTGGTGGTGCCGTCGCCGATCCGCGCCGTCGTCTCCATCAGCGCCACGTTGAGCGACACGGCCGCGCCGACATTGGTGCCGCCCGAGGAAGAAAGCGCGAGACCCGTGGTCTGGGTGTCCGCGTCCACGTCGTTGATCGCGCGGACGGTGAGCGCGCCGTCCGCGTCCACGGTCCGCCCGTCCGCGATCTCCGCCGAGACCGTCGGCGTGAGGACGCTCGCCCCGATGGCCGCGGCGACCTGCACGCTGCCGCCCGAGGTCTGGGTCGTGGAGCTTTGCGTCTGGCCGCCCTGGCCGCCGGGGTTCGAGGTCTGGTTCTGGGCCGTGCTGTTGGCGCTCGCCACCTGCGCGGAGGGCTGCGGCTGCTGCAGGCTGCTGTTGGAGCGCGTGTCGACGAAGCTCGTCTCCTGCGAGGTGCGCTGGTCGGTGCTCTGCCCGCCGCTCGACTGGGAGCGCGCGCCCTGCGCGCTGCCGGTGGAGAGCGTCACCGCGCTCACCGCGCTGTCGGCGGTCACCGAAACGTCGCCCGCCACGGCCGCGCCGGTCGCCACGTCGCGGTCGAGAAGCGCCGAGGTGTCGTCCTCGGCCCAGGACAGCGCGACCGCCGCGCCCACGCCCGTGTTGCCGCCCTTGGTGTCGGCGTCGGCCTCCGTCTGCATGCGAAGCGCATGGTCCGCGGCGACGGTCAGATTGCCGTCCACGTCCAGCGCGTTCGCGCTCGTCGCGACGGTGGCGCGGGTGGCGTTCTCGGCCACGGCCAGCGCGATGGCCCCGCCCACGGCGGTGCCGCCGCCGCCGGTGGCGACGCCGGCCTGGGCGAGCGTGATCATCCCGTGATCGCCGCGTGCCCGCATCTCCAGGTCGGCCGCGCCCGCGAGCGTGGCGCCGGCGGCGAGGGGCGCGTCCGCCGTGTGCCCGGCGATGCCGAGCGCGAAGGAGACGCCGACGCCCGTCTTGGTGCCCGTCGTCGCCTCGGAGGGCTGCGCCAGGGTGAGCACGTAGGTCTCCGCCTCGCCCCTGATCGAGGAGCCGCCGGTGCCGGTCACGGTCAGCACCGCGGTATCGCCGAACCGGCCCTCGCTGGTGCCGCGGGCGATGTTGATGGCGACGGAGCCCGCCACGCCCGTCTGGCCGCCGCCCGCGCCCGCGGCGGCGAAGGCGCCCGCGGAATGGGTGGCGTCGGTCAGCACATGATCGCCGCTGCCCGCGGAGGTCAGCTCGATCGCCTCGCCGGCGAAGGCGTCCTCGAAGCTCGCCGCGAGCTTCAACTGCCCGCTGCCATCCGCGATGACGTAGTAGGTCTCGCCGTCGGTGAGCCCGCCGATGGCCGTGCCGCTGGCGGAGTAGACCACCTCGTCTCCGGTCAGGAGGCCCTTCGTGTTCTCGAGATCGATCTCGAAGCGGCTCTCGTCCGGGTCGAAGGTCACGTCGTCGGCGCCGGTGCGCTCGATCACGTGGGCGTCGCCCGTGCCCTCGCTCTCAAGCTCGATCGCTTCGCCGTCGGTGGCGTCCTGCGCGCTGGCCGCGAGCTGGATGAAGCCGCCGTCCTTGACGATCACGTAATAGGTGTCGCCGTCGGTGAGGCCCTCGATGTCGCCGCCGCCGCCATTGCGGTAGACGACCTCCTCGCCGGTGGTGAAGGCGTCGTCCTGGGCGCCGAGGAAGAGCGTGTCGGCGTCGGTGTCCACCACCTGCCGCTCGGTCACCTCGATCTCGGTCTCGCGCTCCGCCATCACCGCGTCGGCCGAGATCCCGTCGCCGGTGACGGTGGCGTTGTCGATGGTGGCGAGGTTCTCCGCCTCGGCCACGTTCACGGCCACCGCCGCGCCCACCGAGGTGCCGCCCGTCGTGGTGACGGCCGTGCCGTCGCCGTCGGCCGCCGAATCGATATTGGCCGCGCTCTGCACGCGCACCGGCCCGCCGGCATTCACCGTGGCCGGGTCTCCGGCGCCGCCCGCGATCCGGGCCTCGACCTGAGCGAGCGAGACGTTGACCGCCACCGCCGCGGCGACGCTCACGGCGCCTTTGGAGGTGGAGGTGTCGGGGGAGCTTCCGCTCGTGCCGCCGCGGCTGTTGGCGGTGCCGACGCCCTGGTCCGCGCTCTGCTGCGCGCTCGGACCCTGGTTCGACTGGCCCTCTCCCGGCGTGCCGGTGGCGCTGGCCGCGGCGCCCGCGCGGGAGGCCGCGATGCCGGTCGCATCGACATCGACGCCGCCGCCCATCGTCAGATCGCCGGTGATCGCGGCGAGCACCGTGTCCTCGGCGACGGTGACGCCCACGCTCACGCCCACGGCGGCGTCGGTGCCGTCCGTGCTGCCTTCGGCATCGGCCGTGGTGTCGGAGACGAGCCTCGCCGTGACCGCGGCGTCGCCGGTGCCGGAGACGGTCGCATCCTGCCCGATCTCGGCGCGCACGTCGTTCTGGATCGCGGCGATGGCGGCGACCGGCGTCACCGCCGTGCCGCCCTCGGCGCCGCCCACCGCCTTGGCGCGCGCGCTGTGCCCGCCTTCGGCCGAGATGGTCACGTCGCCCGCGCCGGTGAGAGTGGCGTTGTCCGCGATCTCGGCGGTCGCGCCCATGTCGGCGATGTTGAGCGCGAAGCTCGCGCCCACGCCCACGGTGCTACCGCTCTGCTGGGTGTTGGTGCCGGTGCTGCCGGACTGCCCGCCTCCCGATCCGTTCGACCCGCTGCCCGAGGACTGCGACGTGCTGCCGGTGAACTCCTGCGCGGCGCTCGCGATGGCGCCGCTCTCGGTGGTGTTGGACGCCGCGACCGTCACCGCGCCCGCATCGTCGCCCGTGTAGGTCACGCCCGCGCCGACGCGCGCCGCGGCCTGCGTCTCGGAGAGGTTGAGCGCGAAGGAGCCGGCCAGCCCGAGCCCGCCGCCCGACGCGCCCGAGGTGGCGCCCGCCTCGCTCTTCGAGACGCCGTCGCCGCCGGCCTCGTAGTCGAGCGCCTGGACGGTCAGCCCGCCCCCAGTGATGGTGGCGTTGTCGAGATCGGCCGTCACGTCGGCGTCGGCCTTCACGATGGCCACGCCCGCGCCCACCGCGCCGCTGTCGCCACGCGACGCTTCGCCCGACGCCTTGGCGGCGCCGTCGGCATTGCCCCGGGCGGTCAGCTCCACCGGGCCGGTCGCCGAGATGGTGAGCCCGTCGGCCATGATCGCGGTCGCCTCGAAGCCGCCGAGATCGAGCGCGACGGCCGCCGCCACGGTGATCGCGCCCTCGGAGGTCGAGGCGCCCGGCGCGCTCGTCTGGTCGCTTCCGGTTCCGGAGCTCCGCCTGTCGGCCGCCTGGCTGTTCGCGGTGTCGATCTGCTGCTGGTTCTGGTCGTTGACGTCCGGATCGTCCGACGGATCGCCGTCCTCGCCCTCGGCGCCCGCCGCCGACGCCTCGGCCTCCGTCCGCGTGGCCGCCATGCCCTGCGCCACCACGGCGACGCCGCCGCCCGTCGTGGTGACGTCGCGGGCCAGGGTCGCCGTGGCCACGTCGTCGGCCAGCGTGAGGCCGAAGGAGATGCCGACCGCCGCGCTCGCGCCCTCCGTGTCGCCCTTGGCCACGGTGACGCTGTCGGCCTCGTGGGTGGCGGTGACGGAAAGATCGCCCTCGAGCGCCAGCGCGCCGCCGGTGCCCACGCGCGCCTCGGTCGTGTTGCCGATCACCGAAAGCCCCACGACCGGCGAGACCGCGATGTCGCCGCCCGCGCCGCCCTGCACGTCGGTCCGCGCGCCGTAGCCGCCCGTGGCTGCGACCGAGATGTCGCCGCCGCCGGTGATCGTCGCGCCGTCCTCGATCGCCGCGCGGGTGACATGATCGGTGATGTTGAGCGCGAAGCTTGCGCCGACGCCCACGGAGTCGGCCTCGGACTGCTCCGCGGCGGCCTTGGCGCCGGCGAAGTTGGCAGCCTCAGCGGAAATCTTGGAGGCGCCGATATCCGTGTCGCCGTCCGCCGCGCCGTCGGCCAGCGTGATCGTGGCCGCGCCGTCGACGAGGGCGCGCGCCCGCGTCTCGCCGCGGTTGATCGCCACGGAGCCGGCGATGCCCACATTGCCGCCGCCCGCGCCGGAGACGGCGTCCGCCGCCGAGCGGTGGACGGAGTCCGAGAGGGTATGCGCGTCGCCCGCGCCGGCGGAGGTGATCTCGATCGCCTCGCCCGCCATGGCCGCATCGCGGCTTTCGGCAAGCTCGAGCCCGCCCTCGCCGTCGGTGATCGCGTAGTAGGTGGTGCCGTCGGACAGCCCGCCGATGTCGGTGCCGCCGCCGTTCGAATAGGTGAGCGCGTCACCGGTGCGGATGTTCTCCGCGTCGGGGCTCGCAAGCGAGAAGAGCTCCTGGTCGGGATCGAACTCGACCGCCTCGGAATCCGGCGCCGTGGACGTGAGCGTGTGCGCGTCGCCAGAGCCCTGGCCGGTCAGGTCGATGGCGTCGCCGCCGTCCGTGTCGGAGAGCTGGACGCGCCCGTCCTCGGCCTTCACGACGAAATAGGTGTTCCCGTCGGTGAGCCCGCCGATATCCGAGCCCCCGCCGTTCGCGTCGGTCACCTCGTCGCCGACCGACAGCCCCGCGTCCTCTCCCAGGAAGATCGAGTCGTCGTCGGTGTCCACGACCTCGGCGGTCTCCACCGAAAGCGCGGAGCTCTTCTCCGTCATGCCCGCCTGGAGCGTGAGCCCGTCCGCCGTGATGCTGGAGGCGCGCGTCAGTGCCTGCACGTCCACGTTGGCGACGTTGAGGCCCACCGCCGCGCCGATGCCGGCCGTGCCGGCGTCCACCGCCTCGCCCGTGGCGGCGGCCCAGCTGTCGGCGTTGGCGCGCGCGCGCAGGATGACGGCGCCGCCGGCCACGATGGTCACCGCGTCGGCGAGTTCGGCCGAGAAGATCGCGTCACCGAGATTGATCGCCACCGCCGCCGCGACGGAGAGCGCGCCGTCGCCGGTGGAGGCCTCGGGCGTCTCGGTCTCGCCGGAGCCTTCGCCCGTGCTGCGGCGCTCGCTGGCCTGCTGGTTGGCGTTGTCGAGCTGGCGCTGGTTCTCCTGGTCGACCGCGCCTTCCTCGGTGGCGGGGGTCTCGTCGTCCCCTGCCGCGCCGGCCGCGGAGGCCGCCGCGGAACTGCGGCTCGACGCCTCGCCCGTCGCTTCCAGCGTCACGGCGCCGCCGGCCGTCACGTCGCGCTCGATGGCCGCGGTCGCGCTGTCCTCGGCGATGCCGAGGCCGAGCGAGAGGCCGACCGCGGCGTTGGCGCCCGTCGCCGCCCCCTTGCCCGTCGTTACCGTTTCCGCCTCGTGGCTGGCCACGCCCGACAGAGCGCCGGAGATCACCAGCGCGGCACCCGCCTCGACAATCACTTCCGTGACATTGCGCACGACCGAAAGGGCCACCACGGGGCTCACCGCCGTTCCGCCTTCCGCGCCACCGTCGGCCCGGGTGATGGCGTGATAACTGCCGGTGGCGTTCACACCGAGGTCGGCGGCGCCGGAGATGGTGGCACCGTTCGCCACAGCCGCGCGCGTCAGGTGATCGGTGATCGTCAGCGCGAAGCTCGCACCGACGCCCGTGGCGCCGGAGTCGTCGCTCGCCTGCGCCGCCCCCGCACTTGCGCCCGAAAGGCTGGCCGCCGCCGCGCTGACGGAGGCGTTGCCCGAAAGCGTGACCGACGCGCCCGACGACACCTCGGCCAGCGCGCGCGTCTCCGCCACGTCGATCGCGACCGAGCCCGCGATCCCCACATTCCCGCCCGAGGCGCCGGACACCGCCGTGGCGCCCGAGCTGTGGAGGCTCTCGGTCAGCGTCTGCTCGGTCCCGGTGCCGGCGGAGGTGATCGGCACGGCCTTGCCCGCAAGCGCGTCCTCGCGGCTTTCGGCAAGCCCGAGGGCGCCGTCGCCATCGACGATGGCGTAATACGGCGCGCCGTCCCACAGACCGCCGATGTCGTCGCCCGCGCCGCTGGCATAGACGACGGCATCGCCTGTCACGAGGCTCCTGGCAGCCCCGGAGTCGAGCTTGAAAACGTCGGCATCCGGGTCGAAGTTCAGATCATCCTCACCGGCGCGCTGAAGCGCGTGGCCGGTGCCCGCGCCAGTGCCGGTGATATCCACCGGATCGCCGCCATCCGTGTCGGAAAGCTGGACGTAGCCGCCTTCGACGGCGACCACGAAGTAGGTGGTCCCGTTCGTCAGGCCGGCGACATCCGTCCCGCCGCCGTTGTCGTAGGTGACCTCGTCGCCCACCGACAATTCTTTGGCGGCGGTGTCGAGGAAGATGGCGTCACGATCGACATCGGCAACCTTGGTCGCCGCGACCGAAAGGTCGAGCGTTCGCTCGATCATGCCGGCCTCGACCTCGAGGCTGGCCGCGTCGATGGTGCTGGCGCCGGTGCGCGCGGTCACGTCCACGTCGGAGACGTTGACTGCCACGCCCACGCCCACGGTGCCCGACGCGCCGTTCGCGGCCTCGCCCGTCGCCTCGGCGCGGGCGTCCTGGTTCGAGAGCGCGCGGAGCGTCACCGCGTCGGAGGCGGTGACGGTGATCGCGTCCGCGAACCCGGCCGTCACGTCGCCGTTGTGGATGTTGATGGCGATGGCCGCGGCCACCGCGAGCGAGCCGTCGCCGGTGGAGGCGTCGGGCGTCGTCGTTTCGGAAGACGCGGCGCCCCGCCGCTCCGTCGCCTGGGCGTTGGCGAAATCCTGCTGTTGCTGGTTCTCGGCGTTCACGTCGCCTTCCGACCCGCCATCGGCGGCACCGGCCGCGGAGGCCGCGCCGACGCTGCGGGTGCGCATCGATCCCTGCGCCACGAAGGACACCGCGCCCGCCGTGGCCGTGGCGTCGCGGAGAAGCGACGCGGAGGAGGTCTCCTCGGAGATGGTGAGCGCGAGCGAGGCGCCCACGGCCGCGCTGCTGCCCTCGGCGTCGCCCTCGCCCCTGGTGACGGTCTGCCCATCATGGGTGGCGGTGGCCGAGATCGACCCCGCCTCCAGCAGGCCGCCCGTGCCCACGAAGGCCGAGGTGTCGTTGAAGTTCAAAGAGATGGCGACGACCGGCGTCGCCACCGTTCCGCCGCCCGACGCCGCGCCCTTGGCGAGCGTCTCGGCGTCATGGGTGCCCGTGGCCGAGATCGTGATCGCGCCCGCGCCGGTGACGTCGGCGCCGTCGGCGATGCCTGCGCGCGTGTCCTGGTCGAGGATCGCGAGCGCCACGGAGGCGCCGATCCCGAGGCTTTCGCCGGTCGCGCCGTCCTCGTCCGGCACGGCACCGGTGGAAACCGTGCTCTCCGCCGTGGCCGAAAGCGAAAGGCCGGAACCGCCGAGCGCGACGCCCGCCCCGGTGCCGTCCTCCACCAACGCTTCCACCACGGTGAGCACCGTGTGGATGGCAAGCGACCCGGCCACCGCCGTCTGCGCGCCGCCGCCGGCGCCCGACACCGCCTCGACCGAGAAGGTGTTTGCCGCCGCCATGCCTGCGCTGACGGCCACGCCGCCGCCCGCCGTGAGCGTGCCCGCGTCGAGGATCGAGGCCCGGTGGACGCTATCGACCACGCCCACCACGACCGCGACGCCCACGCCGACCGAGCCGGACCCGGTGTTGGAGCCGTCGGCCTTCGCCCGGACGCTATCGGTCGATTGCGCCGACAGGGTGAGCGCGCCCGACGTCTCGAGCAGGCCGGTCGTGCCGATGAGCGCGGTGGTTTCGGGACGGTAGTCGGACACCACCACGGCCCCCGCGAAGCTGACCGCACCGCCAGAACTCTGGGCTTGGTCGCCCGTGTCGCCGTCGTCGTTCGGATCCTCGAGGCGCTGCTGCGCCTCGCTCGAGCCGTCGCCTTCCTGCGAACCGCCCGCGGTCGAGGTGGCGACCGTTTCGACATCGGAGGTGAGCGTCGCGCCGAGCGTGATCGCGTCCGGCGTGTCGCCGCCCAGCGCGCCGATCGAGGTGCTGCCCGAGACCTCGACGCCGGTGTCGGCGGAGATCTGGGTGACGGCGACGGTGGCGCCCACGGCGCTGCCGTCCGCGCCGCCATCCGCGGTGGAGGTGATGTCGAGATTGGTGGCGGCGGTGAGCGCCACCGCGCCGCCCGACTGGATCGCCGTCGCGCCGGTCGCGGTGACCCTGGCGTCGGAGGCGACGACCACGACGGAAACGGCAGCGTCGGCCTGTGAATCGGTGTCCGAGGAGTCGGATTCGTCCTCGAACGCGGCTGTCACGTTGACGGTGGCGTCGGCGGCCACGGAGGCGGCGCTGAGCGTCGTGCCATCGAGGAGAATGGCGGCGACGGGAAGCAGCGTGAGAAGCGTCGCGTCCACGACGCCGCCGAGCGAGCTCGGCGTGGCCGAGAGTGTCGTGGTCGCCGTGGCGTTCATGTCGACGGCGCCCGCGGCGGTGATCGTCGCGCCGGAGAGGTCGATGCGCGCCTCGGGCGTGGCGATGTAGAGCCCCTGGAAGATGCCGCCCAGGTATTCGCCGTCCTGGTCCACCGCGCCGTCGTCCTCGGCCTCGGCGTTGAGCGTGACGTCGCCCGCGTCGCGCGTGCCGGAGATGGTGATCGACTCGGCGTTCACCGTGAGGTTGCCGGTGGCGACGGTGCCCTGGAAGACCACCTCGTCCTTGCCGGCCTCGCCGTCGATCGTGAGGTCTATGCCGGAAAGGTCGATGGCCGTACCGCTGCCGTCCACCGTCAGCACGTCCTTCGACACGAAAGGCACGTCCAGATCGCCGGCGAGCTGGACGGTCAGGCTGTTCGTGGGCTTCGCGAAATTGATCGTCTCGAAGGTCAGGAAGGGCGAGACCGGCGCCAGCGTCATCGTGCCGTCGCCGTTGTCGGTCAGCGTCGCGCGGTCGTCTGCGTCGGAGGGGCCGAGCGCGAGCGTGCCGGTCGAGATCGTCCGGTCGGCCACGACCATGCTGTCGTTGATCGGTTCGAGACCCGCGTAACGGATGAGGGAGCCGTCACGGTCCACCACGCCGGAATGCAGGTCGAAGGCTTCGTAGGTGACGCGCTCGAACGTGCCGCCGTCGAACTCCAGGATGTCGAAGCCGCCCTCGCCACCGTCGAGCACGCCATCGATGCTGGCCTCGGCGCCGACGATGAACACGTCCTCGTTGTCGGCCGCGCCCTCCAGGTTCTCGACAGCAGAGAAGGCAATGCCCGCGGCACTGCCTTCGTTGTGACCCGTGATCCTCCAGACCGTGTCCTTTGGCGGGCCGGCGAGTGTGTCGCTGCCCGCGCCGCCCTGCATCACCACCTTGCCGGTCAGGGTCTGGTCCCTGCCGCCGTTCTCGAGCCGGTCGTCGCCCGCGCCGGTATCGACGGTGAGCGAGACCTCCGGCGTCTCGAAGCTGTAGTCGAGCAGGCTGCCGCCCGTGGTGATCCGACTCATGCCGTCACTTGCGCCGCCACTGTCGCTCAGCCGAAAGCTGTTGCCGGCGTCCGTGCGGTCCGCGAAGACGCGTTCGCCGGCGGCGAGGCGGTCCTCGACGGCCTCGGTCCCCGAAAGGCGCACCGCCCCCTCGGCCCCGCCGTCCCCAAGCAGCAGGTCGGCCTCGCCGCTGCCCGTTGCCTCGACGGCGATCATGTCGCCGGCCCCGCCGGTGAGCATCACGGTGTCGGTGCCGGCGCCGCCATCGAACGCCACCTCGACGGGCATCACGAAGCTGTCGGAGAAGTCGAGTTCCAGCGTGTCGTCCCCGGCCGTGCCGGAGACGCGCACCAAGCTCATCTGCTGAACGAGCTGCTGCCCCAACTGCGTGCCGGAGGAGCGGTCGTAGATCTGGATGGAGGAGGTGAGCTGGTCGTAGCGCAGCGTCAGATCCTCGCCATAGTCCTGCATGTCCACGAGGAAGGGCGCGAGGTCCGCCGACAGAAGGTAGCGCGGCTCAAGCCCCTCGACGCGGAAGCCCGTTCCCACACTTCTGGTGCGGCGCGCGCGACGTGGACGGAAGAGGGTCTTCAGAAAGCCCGGGCTGGGCGGGGCTGCCTCGGGGCTGGCGGGATCGGGCGTGGTGCCGCCGAAAAAGGCTCGTGCGCTACCGAACGGAAACGACATGACTCAATCCCCCTGGGTCTGGCGCCTTGTGCGAGATCCTTGAACCGTCCTGCACCGCAGCGCGACGCGTCCGCAGCTGGCGGGCCGGCCCATGCGATCCCGCAAGGCACTCTTCCTCGATTGTGAGAATGCCAAAGCGACCGAGGGCGCGCTGTACCCATTTGGGGGCATTCCGTCGGGGAAATCTCTGGGCGTGCAGTAGCGAAACGCAGAGCGAACGAGCCCCAAACCGGGTGGCAGGAGGTCAAGTATTTGATATTAGTTAATACTTTTAAGATTTTACGCAGTCACGCCCCGGCGTCTCCCGTGAGGGCACGCGCCAAGAGCCCCCGAGCGCCCGCGCGACTCCCAGCCCGGCGGGCCCCGGGGTCGCGGACGCACTCCTTCTCGATGAGCGCCTTTTCCATGCCACCCATGACAGGGTTCAGGATGTAGTCGGCCAGCGTCTGCTCGCCGGTCTCGATCATCACCTCGGCAGGCATCCCCGGAAGGGTCTGGATATGCGGAAGCTCGGCCAGCGCATCCGGGGAGACCTTCACGTCGACCTGGAAATAGGGCTCTCCGGTGGCCCGGTCGATCAGGCTGTCAGCGGACACGTGGACGACCTCGCCCGGCACCGGGGGCGGCGAGCGGAAGCTGTAGGCCGTCAGGCGCACCCGCGCCGCGCCCCCCGGCGTCACGTCGTCGATGTCGCCGGGCCTCACCTTTGTCTCCACGACGAAGTCGGCGTTCGACGGAACGATCTCCAGGATTTTCTGGCTCGGGTCCACCACCCCGCCGATCGTGTTGATCGCAAGGTTGACCACCCGGCCGGTGCGCGGCGCGCGAATGGTCAGGCGCTCGCGCACCTCGCGCGTGGCCGCCAGCCGCTGGCGCAGATCGAGGATGTCCGCCTGCACCTCCTGGCGCTGGTCGTTGATCTCCAGAAGCCGGTTTCGGCGGATCTGGAGGATGCGCTCCTGCATCTCGGTCACCTGCTGCAGGGTCATGTTGCGGTCGCTGCTGACCGTCCCCAAATCGCCCAGGATCGCCGCCTCGTCCTGCTGGCGGCTCACCAGCCGCGACTTCGTCACGAGACCCTGCTCGTAAAGCGGCTGAAGGCCCTCGATCTCGTCGCGAACGAGCGCGAGCTGGTCATCGAGCGACGTGCGGCGCGCCTCGTTACCTTCGAGATCTTCGAGCAACTGCTCTATTCGGCCGCGCAGGATCGTCACCTGTCCGTCGATCATGTCCCGGTTGGAGTCGAATACGTCGCGCTGCGCCTCGAGAAGATGCGCAAGATCCGGGTCTTCCGCGACGAGCGCGGCGAGTTCCTCGGGCACCTCGATGCTGTCGGCCTCGCGCTGCTCCGCGGCGAGCCGCGCCTCGCGCGCGAGCGCGCTGGCGAGCTGGCTGCTCAGGATCGATATCTGCGCGTTGGCCCGGGTCTCGTCGAGGCGTACGATGACCGCACCCTCCTCCACCAGTTCACCCTCCTTCACCGCGATCTCGCGGACGATGCCTCCCTCGTAGTGCTGCACCGCAAGCCGGTCGCCCACCACGCGGAACGCACCCGTGGCCACGATCGCGCTCTTCATCGGGGCAATGGCGGCCCAAGAGCCCAGCCCGCCGAACACCCCGATACCCAGAACGAGCAGCCAGATCACCAGCTTGCGCACGCCGGTCGGGGGTGCTTTCGGCAGCTTCACGTCGGGCATGCGGTCGGCGAAGCCCGCACGCTCCACGGCGTCCCGGGCTTCCAGCGGAACTGGCGTCTTCATGCCGGATCTCCCATGGCCTGTGCGCCGCCCTGTCCCGCGGCGTCGCCGCGGTTGCGCAGGAACGTCACCTTCTTGTCCTCGCTCGCCGCGGGCCGTCCCGCCAGCGAGCTTTCTAGTTCGAGGATCCCCCTCGCCTCGCCGATCTTCTCGATACGGCCCGCGCGCATCACCGCGGCGTGGCTCACCTCGCGCAGCAGGTCCATGCGGTGCGTCACCACCACGACGATCGCGCCACGGTCCGTGGCGGCGGCGATGGCGCCTGCAAGCGCTGCCTCGCCCTCGGGGTCGAGGTTCGCGTTGGGCTCGTCCAGCACGATCAGCTTTCGCTCGCCGAAGAAGGCCCGGGCGAGGCCGATGCGCTGGCGCTGTCCGGCGGACAGATGGCCGCCACGCGGACCCACCTGGTAGTTGTAGCCCCCGGGAAGCTTCAGGATGAGATCGTGCACCTGGGCGAGCTTGGCGGCGGCCACCACGTCCGAGGGGCGCGCCTCGGGATCCATCAGCGCGATGTTCTCGGCCACCGTGCCGTCGAAAAGCTCGACGCGCTGCGGCAGGAAGCCGACGTGCCGGCCCAGCTGTTCCGCCGGCCAGTCGGTCAGCGCGGCATCGTCGAACCGGACATATCCACGGTTGAGGGGCTGAAGCCCGACGAGCGCGCGCACCAGCGTCGTCTTTCCGGCGCCCGAGGGTCCGATGAGGCCCAGGGATTGACCCGGTTCAAGATCGAAGCTCACACCGAACAGCACCGGGTCCTGAAGGCCGGGCAGCACCACGGTGGCGTCCTCGACGGAGAGCCGCCCCTCGGGCTCGGGCAGCTCCATCCGCTGTTCGACCTCCTGCATGTGCGCAAGGATCTCGTTCAGGCGCTGCTTGGCACCGCGGGCGCGTTGCAGCGCCGTCCAGCCCGAGATCGACTGCTCCACCGGAGAGGCCGCGCGGCCCAGCAGGATGGACGCGGCGATCATCAGGCCCGGCGAAAGCTGGCCCTGCAGCACCAGCACCACGCCCGTGCCCAGCACGGCGATCTGAAGGCCCATGCGCACCATCTTGGCGAGCGAACCGATCACCGCCACGCGGTCGGCGGCAAGCGTGGAAAAGACGATCGCGGCGAAGGACTTGATCGTCCAGCGCTCGACCATCTTGCGCGACCCGCCCATCGCGTGGACGACCTCGGCGTTGTGCAGCATCTCCTCGGCAGACCGGTTCGCCTCGACCTGCGCCTCGTTGGCCGCCGCGTTGGGCTCGCGCCCGAAATACTCGTTGAGCCCGCCGAGAACGAACAGGATGAGGAGGCCGGTCAGCGCCACGATGCCGAGCAGCGGGTGGAACGCGAAGATCAGCGCCACGAAGAGCACGGACCACGGCGCATCGAGAAGCGCGATCAGCACGGGGCTGTTCACGAAGCCCCGCAATTCCTGCAGGTCGCGAACCGGCTGGGCGTGGCGCTCTTCGTCGGGGATGTCCCGGTTCATCAGCGCGGTCAGGATCTGGGGCCCGACCTTCGCCTCGAGCCGCGTACCGAGCCGCACCACCAGGCGTTGCCGGAGCGCGTCGAAGAGGAAATAGAAGAAAATCGCGATCGCCGCTCCGATTGTGAGGGCGATCAGGGTTGGAATGCTTCCCGAGGACAGGACCCGGGAAAACAGTTGCAGCATGTAGATGGGCGCCGTGAGGATCAGTATGTTGACGAAGGCGCTCGCGACGAAGATCGCCCCGATCAGACCGCGCTGGCCGTCAAATACGCGCTTGGCTTTCATGTCTCATGTCCCCCCGGACACATGGATTTCAAAGCTGGCCATGCTCCCCCAAAAGCGGCGCCCTGGCCCAAGTCGTTTGGTGGCCGGGGGACCATTTCCGCGTCTCAAGCCAGGACTGGAAGGGACCCGAGCCCGCCGCCGGCACGCGGCGAACCCGGATCCCCTCGTTCTTTAAGCCGTCACGAGACGTTCATGCCGTCGTCGGTCGGCATGCTGAAGCCGGACCAGCACTCGTTGGTGTCGAAGTAGCCGTGGCTGTCGTCGAAGCCCATGTCGCTGGTGACGACCTTGATGGCCTCGTAATAGCCCGGATCGCCCGACGACACGGCGTTGATGCCGGTGCCGCCGATCGGGATCGCGTCCTGGCCGAGCGACGTGAAGTTCGACGCCAGGTTCTCGAGGCCGAGACCCTTGATCGTCACCAACGAGCCGTTGATCTCGATGGTCACGTCCGTGCCGTCGTCGCTGACCTGCGCCAGCCCGTTCGGAACGTCGATGTTCGACGCGTTGCCGTTCAGCGCCTCGAAGGCCTGCTGCGCGCTCGTGCCGAGACCGTCGCCCACGTTCGTCACGCGGTAGAGCAGGACGTCCTGATCCTCGTCGATGTTGAAGTCGTGGATCGTGTCGCCCGGCGTCTCGCCATCGTCCGACGAGAAGGCGACGCCGTCCCACTGGAGGTCGATGATGAAGACGTCCTTGCCGGCACCGCCCCAGAGGTTGTCCTGGCCTTCGCCACCCTTGAGGTAGTCGTTGCCCTGACCGCCGTAGAGGTTGTCGTCGTCGGCCCCGCCGTCAAGGAAGTCTGCGCCCTCGTTGCCGTAGAGGTCATCCCTGCCCTCTTCGCCGTAAAGGAGGTCGATACCCTCGTTACCGGACATCGAGTCGTTCCCGGTCCCGCCGAGCATGACGTCGTTGCCGGTTCCGCCATACATCTCGTCGAAGCCCTGGTTGCCCTCCATGTAGTCTTCGCCGGAGTCGCCCCACATGACGTCGCTGTCGGCGTTGCCCTGCATGACGTCGTCGTCTTCGCCGCCATACATGTAGTCGCGACCGGTGCCGCCCGACATGAAGTCGCAGCCCGAGTCGCCGTGCATGACGTCGTTGCCTTCCTGGCCGAACATGGTGTCACGGCCGGATCCGCCCTTCATCATGTCGCGGTCGTTGCCGCCGAACATGAGGTCGTCGTCCTGACGGCCGAAGAGGCGGTCCATGCCATCGTTGCCGAGGAGCACGTCGTTGCCCCAGTTACCGACGAGCAAGTCCTTGCCGTTACCGCCGACGAGCAGGTCGTTGCCGCTGTCGCCGTAAAGCTCGTCGTTGCCATCCTCGCCGAAGATCAGGTCGTGACCGCCACCGCCGCGGATGTTGTCGTTGCCGGCTTCGCCGTCATCCTCCTCGTACATGAGGGTCGGGCACTCGAGCTCGAGAGAGCCGAAATGCTCGCCGCCGAAGTAGTTGGTGCCATTGAGCTCGGACGCCATGTCGCTGTGGCGTGCGTGCCAGCCGAAGTTGATCCGGCCCAGATCGATGTTGTCCGGCACGTCGCTGAGGTCCCGACCGCTGACGCTCGCGAAGTCGCCGAACAGGATGTCGCCCTGCGCGCCGCCCTCGATGACGTCGTTGTCGGACCCGCCGCGGATCCGGTCGACGCCCGCATCGCCCTGAAGAACGTCACGGTCCGCGCCGCCGTCCATCATGTCGCTGCCGCGGCCACCGAACATCAGGTCCTCGCCGCTTTCGCCGACCATCCAGTCGCGACCTGCGCCGCCGTCCATGATGTCGTCGCCAGAGCCGCCGGCCATGACGTCGTTGCCGCCGGGTGCCGGCTCGAGATTGCCGAGCCAGGTGTCGGAGCCGAAGTCGAGGTCGTCGCCGTTGCCCTGGCGGACATCGCCGAACATCTCGTCGTTGCCCGCGTTGCCGAGCACGAGGTCGTCGCCGAGGCCGCCGGCCATGCGGTCGTTGCCCGTGCCGCCGGACATCTTGTCGTTGCCGGTGCGGCCGTACATGGTGTCGTCGCCGCTGCGGCCATACATGCAGTCGCCGCCGCCTTCGCCGTCCATGCAGTCGTCGCCGGAGCCGCCATCCATGTAGTCGCCGAGATCGCCGTCGGTGTCGTCACCGTCGCCGTCGTCGCCGAACATGGTGTCGTTGCCGGCCGAACCGAACATCACGTCGACATTGGTGCCGCCGAGCAGCAGGTCGTTGCCGTTCTCGCCGTCGATGTAGTCGCAGCCGGTGCCGCCATCGATGCAGTCGTCGCCATCCTGCGTGGTGTTCGTACCGTCGCCGCCGAAGAGCCAGTCGTTGCCCTCGTCGCCGGTGATGATGTCGCGGCCGAGGCGGCCCTCGATGTAGTCGTGGCCCTCGTCGCCCTGAAGCCGGTTGCCGTTCTCGTTGCCGTAAAGCGCGTCGTCGCCGTGACGGCCGCGGGCGTTGTCGGCCGCCTGGTGGTCGTTCAGGTCGATGACGTTGCCGCCGTTGTCGGACGCTTCCCAGATACCGTCGTTGAAGTTCGGGGCGTCGCGATCATGGTCCTGGTAAACGATGTCGCAGGTCGGGTCACAGACCTCCCACGGCTCGTTGAAGCTGATCTCGGGCATTGTCTTCCTCCAAATCAAACAGGACAGCCAGCCACAGCGGCCCACTCGTCCCGGGTTCGCATGGCCCGCCGATCACGTCCGGCAGGCCGACAAGGCGATCTCCGCCTGTGCTTTACTCAAGCTCGGAGGCCGTTTCGGAACTGCCCCCATTTGGGGACAAAATCGCCATAATTTTGCCTTGAACCGGCGTCGCGGCGACGGCCGCCGCCTGCGCCCCGTCGCGGATCGGCTGGTGCAGGGCGGCGCCCAGCGCCACCCCCAAGCCGAGCAGGACCGCGACGCGAAGCGTGGCGCGCACCGGGCGTCGTTTCGGCCGGTTCTGTTCGGCGACCACATCGCGCAACGCGGCCCGCAGCACCGGTTCGAACTCGATCCTCAGCGCGCCTTCCATGCGGTTGACCGCGTCTTCCATCACCTCGAGGCGTTCGGTGATCGCCGCGCGATCGTCCGCCGCCTTGCGGGCCTGCGCCTCGCCCAGCCCCTCGTTCAGCGTCTCGAAGAGCTTCACGAAGCGGTTGTGCAATTCGACCAGATCGCCGCGCCGCGCCAGCGGCGCGTTGCTGTCGGACACGAGCGCGCGATAGAGCAGTTCCGCATCCGCCCTGGTCAGGCGGGCCGTTTCGGCCTGCGCCGCGTCGGCCCCGGCCTGCCCGGCGGGGTTGGGCTGCCCCGGCGCGAGCGGCGCCGGCGGGCCCGTCGAGGCGCCAGCCCCCTCGGCGGGTCGGACCACGCCCTGACCGGACGGGCCGCGGGCTTCGGACGCCGCCTCGTATGTCTTTTGCGAATACGTGGTCATCAGGCTCTCCCCATCCCGGCCTGCCATGTGAGCATGTGGGCCATCTCGGCCCGGCTGCTCATGTTGAGCTTCGCCAGAACGCGCTTGGCATATGTATTGAACGTCTGCTCCTTGACCCCGGCGATGTAAGCCGCCTGCCGGTTCGGGATGCCGAGCTGCATGAGCGCGGCGACCCGGGCCTCGACAGGGGTCAGCCCCATCTTCTGCGCGATCATCTCGACACGCTTCGGGTCGGGCTCCCGGGCAATGAGCGCCACGACGAGATCCTCGCCGGGGTAGCTCGACAACGAGACCGGCAGCCGGCCACAGTCCCCGTCACGCTCGAGGAACAGGATCATCTCGGTGTCCGCGCCTTGTGTCAGACACTCCTTCAAGGCATGGCGCAGCGCGCGGGTCTCGTTCGGCGTCGGGCAGTGCAGCCCGTCGGCCGCCTCGCGCAGAAGCCGCCCCTCGCGCAGGATCTCTGCGCCCGCGGCGTTGGCGCGGACGACCCGCCCGCGCTCGTCCAGCACGAGCACGCCGGCCTGAATCCTCTTCGAAATCATCCAGAGCAGGGCATCGGCGGCCGCGGCCTCCTTCCGGCCCGACAATTCCTCGAGGCAGTCCTCGCGGAGCATTGGCCAGATCGCCGCGATGATGCCGTCGCAATGAGGGTCGTGGGCGCCGCCCTCGAGCCGCAGCGCGATGGCATCCACGCCTCCCGACGCGAATCGGATTTCGTAAGCGGCCCATGCCGCGTCAGCAACGTCGGCACCGTGAAACCAGCCCCGCAAACGCGAGGGCCGGACGCGCGCGACGTCCACGACGGTACCCGGCGAGATGTCCGAACGTTCCACGAGGCATGGCGCGCGGGGGCGCGATACATCGGCGAATTGCTCGTCGGAACTGATGCAGACGCCGCCCCTGACGTCGAGCCTTGCGAATGCTGTGCCGGAAAGTGCGGAAATCCCTCGCCTGAACACCTTGGAATAATGGTAAAGACCCGCCTGAACGGCAGGGAACTCAGACAACCACATACGATCTTCCCCCCGGTCGTACCGTTACGTGAGGTAAGGTTAACACGAGACGGCCCGCGCTAGAGGACGCGCAAGAGTATTAACACTTTCGTAGGGAAGTCTTGCGTCAGCGGAAGTTCGCGACGGGAGATGGCGAAGGCTTACCCCTAAAGGTCAGCGCGGTCACCACACGACACAACCTTAAACTGAATCCACTTGCCTGGCACTATCTTTTCGCGCACTTTCCGTAACGGAAACACAGTGTTTCAGCGCGAAAGGACGCGTCAGCACGGCCCAACAGCATCGAAAAATAGGGAAGATTGCACCTGTTTACAATTCATTAACCGAGAACTGCCGCGACAACAGCTCGGCTTGGCGCGGAATTGAGATTCTCCAGAACGTTCGAAGAATCTATCGTGAAAGGACGATCTACCGCCATATTGAATACAGGTTTCTGTATTTACTTTTTCGCCAGGCCCCGCGCCGGCCGGCCACGCTTCGGAGCGACGGCCACCCCGGCGCACAGCCCAGGTTAGATCGGGACGTGTCCGCATGAAGGTTTACGTCGTTTGCAGGGAAAAACTCGTCGCGAGCTTGCTACGCGGCTGTCTCGAGCAGGCCGGCCTCGGGCCGATAGAGATTCGCGAGAGCCTGACCGAGTTTGCCGATGACAGGGCCGATGCGACAGTGGTGGTGCACGACAACCAGCCGGGCGACGCTCTTATCGAAGACTTGCACGCCCACACCACCCGCGCCCCGCAACACCGGCTCATCCTGGTCACATGCGAACCGCTTCCTGATGATACCGCCTCCCGCCTTGCGAACATGTTAAGCGCGATGCTGACGAACGATTGCACATCGGAAGCCCTGCTGGGCGCGGTCTCGGTAGTCCGAGCAGGCTTCAGCGTCAGCCGCGGGATGCATCCTGCCGCTGCTGCTTCCTCCCCGCTCCGGGAACGGCCCGGCATGGCGGACGGTCCTCCGGTGCCCGATCTCGAAAACAGGATGGCACCGGCCACGCTGCGGCTGTCCGTACGCGAACTCGCGATCCTGCGGAAACTCACGGGTGGGGTATCGAACAAGGATATCGCCAAGGACCTCGGGATCTGCGAATCCACGGTCAAGGTGCATCTGCGGACCTGCTATCGAAAGATCGGCGCGCGCAATCGCACGCAGGCCGCGATGTGGGCGTCCGAGCATCTCAAGGACAGCCCCTGCTGAGCCTGCGAGCGAAAAAGATCAGGAGTCGAGGGGCGTTTGCGCCGGGGGAACCATCGCAGCCGGGGCGTTGCGCGACAGCCAGTCGTTGGTTTTCGGATAGGCGTTGAGATACCAGTAATTTCCCGGCTCCATACGCACCGCCACGACGCGGTCTGAATCGTCGGTCAGCTTTTTCAGAGTTTCGACGACCTGGCGCGGATTCTCGGTATTCAGGTTCACCATGCAGGCGCCTTCCAGCACGCGGTGGGCGCCGAGCCTTGAGAGTTCGGCCCAGAACGCGTGGTAATACTCATGGCCGGCCTCGTTCCTGAGATCGTAGGAGAGCAGAAAAACCGCCATGTCGTCCCTCCGATAAAACCCGGACTTCATGACGGTAGTCCACGCTCGAACGCATGTAAACGCGCAATGGCCACGGTCCGGAAAAGCGGCATGGCACCGGCCGCCACGTATCATCGGGAACGAACTCGACCGGCTGAACCCGGAAATTCTCGAATCGTCCGCGAGGGCCACCGGCGACCGGGGCGACGGGTCCGGGTCGAATTCGGCCGCGACACCCGACAAGCGGGATTGCAGGTGTCATGTGGCGCAGTCTACCCTATCGACATCGGGACGAATGCCGCCTTGGGGTTGTGTTCCCAACGGGAGGTGCCAATGTCGGCCACACACGGCGAAGCAGGGGGCATGACGGGGTGAAAACCGCTTTCATCACAGGGATCACCGGTCAGGACGGAGCGTATCTGGCCCGGCTGCTGCTGGAAAAGGGATACAGGGTGCATGGCGGCGTGCGCCGGATCTCGCACCCCGAAACCCAACGCCTCGAACAGCTCGGCATTCTTGGCGACCTCACGCTTCACGAGTTCGATCTCGCGGAGATGAACAACATCTATCGCACGATCCGCGACGTCCCGGTGGACGAATTCTACAATCTCGCCGCCCAGAGCTTCGTGGGAGCATCCTGGGATCTGCCGATCTATTCCTCCGACACGAATGCCATGGGCGTCGTTCGTGTCCTGGACACGCTGCGGACGATGCAGCCGGAGACGCGCTTCTACCAGGCCTCGGCCTCGGAGATGTTCGGGCTCGTTCAGGAGGTGCCGCAAAGCGAGACGACGCGGTTCCATCCGCGCTCGCCCTATGGCGTGGCCAAGGTCTACGGCCACTACATCACCGTGAATTACCGCGAATCCTTCGGGATGCACGCCTCGAGCGGCATCCTCTTCAATCACGAAAGCCCCCTGCGCGGACTGGAATTCGTGACCCGCAAGATCACCCGGGGCCTTGCCACGATCGCGCGGGGCGGGAAGGGCCCGGTCGTCCTCGGCAATCTCGAGGCGCAGCGCGACTGGGGCTTCGCCGGCGACTACGTCGAAGGCATGTGGCGCATGCTCCAGCAGGACGCGGCCGACGATTACGTGCTCGCCACCGGGGCGACCACGAAGATCCGGGATTTCGTGACCTACGCGGCCGAGGCGCTGGGGGGGGACCTCGACTGGCAGGGCACGGGCGTCCAGGAGACAGCCACGGACCGCAAGACCGGCGCGCGCATCGTCGAGGTCAGCGAGAAGTTCTTCCGCCCGGCGGAGGTGGACCTGCTGATCGGCGACGCGAGCAAGGCGCGGGAAAAGCTCGGCTGGACGCCGCGGGTGGGCATCCGGGAGCTCGCGGAGATGATGGCGAAGGCGGACTACGATGCCCTGGGCTGAGGACGACAGGGGCCTCGCGGGCGTCCCGTTCGAAGGCCATGTGGACGGGCTCGCCGGCGACAGGCTGAACGGCTGGGTCGTGCGCGCCGACACGCGCGAGGGTGGCCTGCGCGTCGGGCTATACGCGGGCGACCGCCCGCTCGCCACCACCGTGGCCGATCTGTACCGGGCCGACGTCGAGAAGGCCGGCATGGGCGACGGAAAGTCGGGATTCGCCTTCGCGATCACCGAGCGCATGCGGCGAACGCTCGGCAATCGGGGAGAAACGCTCGAGATCCGCCCGGTCGGATCGGAGGCCGTGATCGGCCGCTACGAGTTTCCGGGCGAAGACGCGCTTCGTCTGGTGCTAACCGAAGTTCAGGAAGAACGGATGCGCGGTTGGCTGGCAGATCCGCTCTATCTGTTGGAAACAATTCTTTACGGACTTCATAAAGGCATGAGCGAGCCGGAGCCTTTGAAACTCACTTTCAGAAACACGCTTTGCCGACCACCAAAGAACATTCCAAAGACGTCCGACAATTCACTGTCAGCATATCTAACGTTTTGCAAGTACCGCCACAGAGTAGAGAAAGAATACGATACCGAATTTTCCCCTCCGGACCGCGATCACTACCTGGATTGGTATATTCGCAGCTATGGCGCAGCGCGTGCGCCACAGCGAGTTCCGCTTGGGAAAGCGGAGATTGAATACCTCAATGCGCCAATTGTCATGGGCGGACAGCGGCGCACACTTACACGCGCAATGTGGTGGGCGGTTTCGAACGACCCAAAGCTTCTACAAGCTGCGCATCCCTCCACTGACGACGGTTATTTGGAGCTCATCTATTGGTGGGCGTGCCAAGTTGCGCCCGCTATGAAAGTGGAAGATTGTCTTGTTACAGACCGTCTAGCCAACATTCTTCGGTCAGTGCATGTTACACGCAAAGACCAAGTAGTTCCGGTATCAGCCTTCATGGACCGGCTGCATCGTGATAAAGAGATTTATCACTGTTTTGATATGAGTCTGGAAACAGAGCGAACAGCTTTCACGCTTGCCCTTCTCGTGAGCGCCGTTGAAGAACCACATATCCTTCGCTACATCCCGCACCGCTCGCTCAGCGCCCTGCTCGCGCCCCGCGACGGCGCGCCCTCGCTCTTGCACGAGTTCTGCGTGACCCTCGGCATGCCCGAGCCCGAGGCCCCGCTCGATGCCGAACGCTACGCGGCCGTGCTCCGGCTGCAGGGCTACGACCTGCCCAGCCACAGCTTTCTCACCCGCACCGAGGCGGGCGACCGGCTGCACGCCGCCGCGCTGCCCCGGCCGAAGGGCGAGCCGGTGGACGTGCAGGTGATCGGCCCCTTCGCCAAGGCCTCCGGGCTCGGCCAGGCCACCCGGCTCTCCGCCCGCATCCTCGAGCACACCGGCCTCTCGCTCAACTGCGTGGATTTCGGCCTCGACACCCCCGCGCCCGAGGGCTTCTCCTCGGCGAGCGCGGTCGCCGATTACCGCCCGGCCCGGGGGAACCTCAGCCACCTCAACGCCGAATCGATCCCGCTCGTCTACGCCTACGGGCCGGACGTGTTCTCGGGCGCCTACAACATCGGCTACTTCTTCTGGGAGCTCGACAGCCCGGCGCTCTGCCACTACCTCGCGCTCGATCTGCTGGACGAGATCTGGGTCTCCACCGAGTACGGCGTCTCGATCTACCAGCCCGAGACCGAGAAGCCCGTTCGCAACGTCCGCATGTGCTACGAGGAGCTGGGCGAGATCGACCGGGCGGCGGCGCGCCGCTTCATCGACCGCCGCTTCCGCTTCCGCGGCGACGAGTTCGTCGTCCTCGTGACCTTCGACAGCTTCTCCTTCGTGCAGCGCAAGAACCCGGTGGGCGTGTTGGAGGCCTTCCGCCGCGCCTTCCCCGACGACCCGGACGTGCGGCTGATCGTCAAGACGCAGAACCGCGACTTCATGGCATATTTTCCAAACGAGGCTCGGATCTGGAAGCGGGTGGACGCGATCCTGGCCGAGGATCCGCGGATCCTGCTGATGAACGAGACCCTCCCCTACGACCAGCTTCTCGAGCTCAAGGCGGGCTCGGACGCCTATGTCTCGCTCCACCGCTCCGAGGGCTGGGGCTTCGGCATGATCGAGGCGATGAACCTGAAGGTGCCCGTGCTCTGCACGGGCTATTCGGGGAACATGGAGTTCTGCTCGGAAGAGACCGCCTGGCTCGTGGACCACGAGGAGGTGACGCTGGCGCCCGACGACTACATCTTCGTGCGCCCGGGCCAGAAATGGGCCGAGCCCGACATCGCCGACGCCGCCGCCAAGCTCCGCGCTCTGCGTGACGACCCCGCCGCGCGCGAACAAAAAGCCGAGGCCGCCTTCCGCAACGTGCGCGAGACCTTCTCCGCCGAGGCCGTCGCCCAACGCTACGGCGCGCGGCTGCGGGAGATTTTGGGAAGCGATTGACCCATGGCCACGATCCCAAAAGGCGAAAACTTGTCTGAATCATTGTCTATATTTTTCCGGACCTTTTTCGCGCAAACTGCACGTATCGCTCAAGCCTCCACGCGAAGGTTGATAAATGACGGTTCCAACTGAGATAGTTGATCGCGCTTACCGCTACTTTCTTGGACGAGGCGCCCGCAAAGATCAGCCTCCAAAATTCCAAAACTATGGCGAGCTTGTCGAAACACTCCTGGGTTCCGCGGAGTTCAAGGCATCTCCCCGGTCCAAAAAATTTGCCCATGGCTGGCCGATCGCCCAAGTCTTCTTAAGCAAAGATGCGCGGGTCATCTATTGCCCAATTGGTAAGAACGCATGCACCTTTCTCAAGCGTCAGATAGCCCGTATCTCCAGTGTTGAGTTCCAAGATTTCCTGCTTCCGGATATCCATCGACTTACAGACCGCACAAACACCGGACTGCAGCTAAGCGATTATCCCCGTGAAGAGATTGAATCTCTCATCAGAGATCCACAGTATTTCCGCTTTGCAGTCCTCCGCCACCCGGAAGACCGATTATTAAGCGCCTACACGGATAAATTCATCAAGAACCGCGAAAACCCGGCTCACATCCAGCACACACGGTCGGTCGTGAAGCCTGTCCAGCTAAGCGAAGGTTTACCTGAGCCAGACTACCGGCGAGGCATCACGTTCCGGGCGTTCATCGAATTTATCACGTCTCAAGACCCCGGCACACTCGATCCGCACTGGAAGCCGCAAAAACTTTATCTCACGGGTATCTCCTGGGACTATCTTTACATGATGGACGAGATCAACGCGTTAGTCTCGGATTTAGAGCGACGCACCGGCAAAAAGTTGCCACGTCGATCTGAAAACACGACTGCCAGTGGTCACGGCGATGCCCATCCGGGAGCGATGGATCTACTGCCGACGGAGATTGAGGCGCTACCGGCCATTGGCAAAGCCTCCTTTTGGGATGATCACCTGCAAGGCCTTGTCCGAGAGTTCTTTGCAGAGGATTATTCGCTGTGCGCTCGGACATCGGGAGGTTCCACCCCATGATCACTCCCATCCTCCTCTGCGGCGGGTCCGGGACGCGGCTCTGGCCGCTCTCGCGCAAGAGCTATCCCAAGCAGTTCGCCGACATCCTGGGCGAGGAAAGCCTCTTCCAGGCCTCCGCCCGGCGCTTCACGGGCGCGGGTTTCGGCGATCCGGTGGTGATCACCGGCGAGCCCTTCCGCTTCATCGTGGGCGAGCAGCTCGCCGAGGTGGGCGTCGCGCCGGCCGCCGTGGTGATCGAGCCCGAGGGGCGCAACACCGCCCCCGCCGCCGCCGCCGCCGCGCTCATCGCCCATCGCGCCGATCCGGAGGCCGTGATCCTGCTCGTTCCCTCCGACCACGCCGTGGCCGATCCGGAGGCGTTCCGCGCGGCGGTGGCGCGCGGCCTGCCGGCGGCCGAGGCGGGGCGGATCGTCACCTTCGGCATCGCCCCCACCCGGCCCGAGACGGGCTATGGCTGGCTGGAGATCGGCGCCGAGGAGACCCATCCGGGCGTCGCCGCCCTCGCCCGCTTCGTGGAAAAGCCCGACGCCGCCACCGCCGCGGGTCTCTTGGCGGACGGGCGGCATCTCTGGAACGCCGGCGTCTTCCTCGCCCGCGCCGACGCCCTCATCGAGGGGTTCCGCGCCCATGCCTCCGAGATCCTCGCCGCCGTGGAGCCCGCCCTCGACGCGGCCGAGCGCGACCTCGGCTTCACCCGCATCGACGCCGCGCTCTGGGCCGGCGTGCCCGAGCAGTCCATCGACTACGCGGTGATGGAGAAGGCCGCGAACATGAGCGTCGTGCGCTTCGACGGGCACTGGAGCGATCTGGGAAGCTGGGAGTCGGTCTGGCAGGAAAGCGGGCGGGACGGGTCCGGCAACGCGCTCTCCGGGCCGGCCACCGCGCTCGACTGCGAGAACACGCTCCTGCGCTCCGAGAGCGCCGACATCGAGGTGGTGGGCATCGGCCTGCGCGACGTGGTGGCCGTGGCCATGCGCGACGCGGTGATGGTGGCCGACATGTCCCGCGTGCAGGACGTGAAGGCGGCCGTGGGCCGGCTCAAGGCGCGCGGCGCGGCGCAGGCCGTGCAGCTGCCCGTGGACTACCGCCCCTGGGGCTGGTTCGAGACGCTGGTGCGCGGCGACCGCTTCCAGGTGAAGCGCATCCACGTGAACCCCGGCGCAACGCTATCGCTGCAGAGCCACGTGCACCGCTCCGAACACTGGATCGTGGTGCAGGGCACCGCCAGGGTCACCGTGAACGGCGAGGAGCGGCTGCTTGGCGAGAACCAGTCCGTCTATGTGCCGCTCGGGGCCGTGCACAGGATGGAAAATCCCGGCAAGGTGCCGATGGTGCTCATCGAGGTGCAGACCGGAAGCTATCTCGGCGAGGACGATATCGTCCGCTACGAGGACGCCTACGCGCGAAAGTAGAGAGTCGGCCGCGGGCCGGCGTTGGCGTGTCGGCGCGCAGACCCGAGCCACGCCCTCGGGCGCGGGACGGTCTTCGCATGAAGCGGGCGGTGTCGTCATCTCCGGTCCGGGAACACGGACCTGCGGCAGGCGATGCCCGCGAAAAGGCCGAAAGGGTTCGGGCGCCGGAAGCGCGGGCTGGCCTCAGCGGTTCCTGAGCGCGATCCCCGTGCCCGCCTGCACCGGCCTTTCGAGCCCGGCGTGGGCGGCCGAGACGGCGCCGAGCCTGCGGGCGACAACGGGCCGCCAGCTTCCGGCCCGTCGCGCGTCGAGGTCGAAGGCCAGGCATTTCACCTCGTTCGTCGCGGCGCGCGTCCCGCTCGTGCTCTTCCATACCTCGTGGAAAAGCAGGAAACGCCGCGCATCGTGCGCGAGAAGCCGGGTGGTGACGTGGATCGGCGTGTCCAGCGCAAGCTCGTCGAGGTAATGCACATGGGTCTCGACGATCACGTATTCCTGGCCGCCGCGCGCCTCGATCGTGGCCTCGGGGGCATTGATCCAGTTCCAGAAGGCCCAGTTCGCATGGTCGCAGATCGTGACGTAATGGGCGGTGTTGACGTGGTCGTACTCGTCCAGCCACTCGGGCCGGACGCGCGTCCGGAACAAAGTGAGCGGCGCGGCGATCTCGCCCGTCCAGGGCAGCGGCGGGTCGTAGGTCTCGGCCACTGTCAGCGTCCCTTCCAGACGGGCGCGCGCTTCTCGGCGAAGGCGGCCATGCCTTCGGCGGCGTCCTCGCTCGCGTAGAGGCCGCGATAGGCCGGCAGATCCGCGTCGCGCATGATCCCGAACGCCGCGCGTTCGGTGGCGCCTTCGGTGGCGCGCACGATCTGCTTGATCGCCCGAAGCGAAAGCGGTGCGGCCGCGGCCACCCGGTCCGCCAACGCGTGCGCGGCCGCCATGAGATCCGCGCCGGGAACGACCTCGTTGACGAGGCCCCATCGCGCGAGTTCCGGTGCGCCGACGCGCCGGCCGGTCATCATCATCTCCATGGCCACGGCGCGGGGAAGGCGCCGGGGCAGCCGGATCGCGCCGCCGGAGTCCGCCACGATCCCGAGCGCGGCTTCCGTCAGCGCGACCTCCGCGTGCTCCGCCGCCACGATCATGTCGGCCGCGAGCGCCAGTTCGAAACCGCCTCCCAGCGCGAGCCCGTTCAGCGCCGCGATCACCGGCTTGTCGAGATCCCAGTATTCGGTCAGCCCCGCGAAGCCGCCCACGCCCTGATCGGCGTCGGCCGCCTCCCCCGCCGCCGCGGCCTTGAGGTCCCATCCGGCCGAAAAGAACCGCTCTCCCGCGCCGGTCACGATTCCGACCGACAATGCATCATTCTCGGCCAGCTCGCGGAACGCCTCGCCCAGGGCGCGGCTCGTGGCGGCATCTATGGCGTTGGCCTTCGGCCGGTCCAGCGTGACCTCCAGCACCCGGCCCCGCCGTTCGGTCCTGACCCCTGTCATCCTCGATCTCCCTCCCGTCGGATCGTCATGGCCGGGATGATAAGGCGGGGAGCACCGGTTTTCCCAGCCCCGTGCGATGCTTGTCCTCGCGAGGCGGAGCGCGCAAGCAGGGGGCCGCGCGCCTCGTCCAAAGAGAGGGAGGGTCATCCGCAAGTCTTGAAACGCTCGCCTCGGCGCCAAGGGCCATGCGGCAACGGGCAAAGGCGCGGAAAGTCCGCCTTTGCGCGGATTACTCCACGGTGATGGTGATCGGCTCGGACATGACCGGCGGGTCATGGGGCATGTGGAACGCATCGCCCAGAAGGATCCAGACCTCGTGCGTGCCGGCGGGCAGGTCCTTGGTCACCTCCGTCTGGCCGCCGCCGAAATGGACGTGCCGGTCATCGGCCGGAACGGGCTGGCTGAAGTCGTAACTCGCCGGATCGACGTTGATGAGAAGATGGTGATGCCCGGCTCCCTCCACCTCGGTTCCGGCCGGCGCGACGCCCACCCCGTCGAGGCCGAACCGGATCGTGACCGGGTTTGACACCGTCGCGCCGTCGCCGGGCGAGATGATGTAGGCGCGCGCGTCCTCCGGCGCGGGCGTGCGGTCCTGCGCGAGCGCCGGAACCGCCAGAATGAACACCGCCGCGAGGCCGCGGCCGACAGATGCAAGAAACATGGTCTCCTCCCTGTTCTTTCTTACGTAGGGTAAGGTAGACTGAGGAACCGTGCGTTCAACGTGCCCGGAAGGTTTAGTCCGCGTGACACAGATCCGCGGCCGTTCCGCCCCGCAGGCGCGCGACGCACGCCGCGATCTCGGGTGCGATGGCAAGCACCTCGAGGCCGGCCGTTTTGCGCAGCCCGTAATCCAGCGGCGCCGCGGTATCGGTCACCACCACCTCCCGCGCGCCTTCCGCGATCAGCCCGTCCAGGGTTTCGGCATCGAAAAGCGCATGCGTCGCGGCGAGGCGCACCTCGGACGCGCCGGCCTCGAGGCTCGCGCGGATCGCCCGGCGCATCGTGCCCCCGCCCACGATCATGTCGTCGAGAATCCAGACCGGGCGGTCCCTGACGTCGCCCGCGAAGAACCCGCCTGACACCACGCCCCCGGACCGGCGTTTCTCGCAAAGCCCCAGCGACAGGCGCGCGCGCTCCGCCTCGTCGAAGCTCTCGGCCAGAAGCTGCACGCGCTTGAACCCGCCGATGTCGGGAGAGACGAGCGCGAAGGGCGCATCGCCCGCGCGGGCCCGGACATGGCGCATGAAAAGCCGCCGCGCGTCGAGGTGCAGGGCGGGGATACGGAACGCGTTGTCGAACGCCGCGGGGTTGTGGGCCTCCACGGTGACGACGGCGCTCGTGCCCACCGCTTCCAGCAGCTGGGCGACGTAGCGCGCGCCGAGCGGATCGTGGGGCTTGGTCCGCCGGTCCTTCCGCGCGTAAGGCAGAAGCGGGCAGATCGCCGTCACCGAAGCGGCGCCGTGATCGCGGCACGCGCCGATGAAGAAGAGCGTCCGGATCAGCCGGTCGTTGGTCGATAACGCTCCGCTCCCGCGCAGCCCGGCCAGCACGAACACGTCCTCGCCCTGCACGTCGACCAGCGGGCGGCCCTTGTGCTCGCCCTCCTCGAAATCGCGGATTTCATGGGGATCGATGGCAAAGCCGCCCGCATCCGCCACGGCCTGTGCAAGGCTGTCTTCCGTGTCGAGGGCGAAGAATCGCATGGCGAGAGCCAACCGCGCCCGTGGAGGGCACGCATTGACCCCGGTCAATGTCCGTGCCACCGCCGCCCCGCAAGGTCCCGCGCGAACGGAGGCAGGCGCGATGAGGCGAACCGGAGACCCGACACCTTGCGCGCACGTCACGGCGCGCAGCCCGGCGTGAGCGCGGGCGCGCTGATGCCAGATCAGGCCCGGGCGCTCCACGACCTGACGCGGGCCGCGCTGGAGCGCGAGCTGGCCCCGGAACGGGTGGTCGAGACCCATGCCGCCCTCGTGTTCCTGACCGCCGACCGCGCGTTCAAGCTGAAAAAGCCGGTCACCCGCAGCCACCTGGACTTCTCGACCGCGCCGCGGCGGCTCGTGGCCTGCCTGTCGGAACTGCGGCTCAACCGCCCCCTCGCGGCAGAGACCTATCTGGGCGTCGCGCCGGTGCGCCGGGCGCCGTCCGGTCGGATCGGGCTCGACACCCCCGGAGAGGTGATCGACAGGGTGGTCGTCATGCGCCGCCTGCCCGAGGCGCGAAATCTCGAGACCATCCTGAAATCCGGGCGCCCCTGCCCGCCCCTGTGGCGCGATGCGCTGGGCGAGCGCATCGCGCAATTCCTTCGCGCGGCGCCGCCCCTTCCGCCGGGACGGGCCGCGCGGCACTGGTCCTTCATGTTCGCCGAGGCGCGGCGCAGCCGCGACGCGCTCGCCCGGTGGGGCGCCGATCTCGGCCCCGAGGCGGCGGAGGTGGGCCGCGGCGCCGTCGCCGCGCTTGCCTATCGCCGGCGCGAGGTGATGGGGCGCGTCGCCGATCGCCTCGTCGTGGAGGGTCACGGCGATCTCAGGCCAGAGCATGTGTGCTTCACCGATCCGGTCACCGTTTTCGACCGCGTGGAATTCTGCATAGACCTGCGCATCGTCGATCCCTTCGACGAGGCCGCCTATCTCGGCCTCGAAAGCGAGATCCTCGGCGACGCGGATCTCGGACCGGCGCTGACCGCGCGTCTCGAGAAGGAGGGCATCGCCCCGCCATCGCCGGGCCTGGCCGCGCTTTACCGCGTGCTGCGCTGCCTGACGCGGGCGCGGCTTTCGATGGACCATCTGCTCGACCCGGACCCGCGCACGCCCGGAAAATGGGCGCCGGCGGCGCGCCGGTACCTCGCCCTGGCCCGGCAGGCGCTGCGCGCAGCCGAGGATTGACGGGCGTCATTGCGGCCCCGGCGCGGGACGCCACAGTGGCGGCATGACCGGCCCTCGCGATATCGAACTGGACATCCCCGTCTCGTCCGGCCGCGGCCGCCTGGAGGGCGACCTCGCCCTGCCCGATGCGCCGCGCGGGCTTGTCGTCTTCGCCCATGGCAGCGGCAGCAGCCGGTTCAGCCCGCGCAACCGTGCGGTGGCGGAGTGGCTCGGAGGGCGGGGCTACGCCACGCTCCTCTTCGACCTTCTGACCCCCGGCGAGGCGCGGGATCGCTCCCACGTCTTCGACATTCCCCTGCTCGCGGGCCGGGTGGGCGACGCGCTTTCCTGCCTCGGCCAGGAACCTGCCGTGCGCGGATTGAGGATCGGTCTCTTCGGCGCGAGCACCGGGGCCGCCGCGGCGCTGGTGGCGGCGGCGGAGCGGCCGGAGGCCGTATCGGCCGTGGTCTCGCGCGGGGGGCGGCCCGACCTGGCCGGGGCGTCGCTTCAGCGCGTGCATGCGCCCACTCTGCTGGTCGTCGGCGGGCGCGACACGGATGTCATCGCGTTGAACGAGGAGGCGCTGACCGAACTGCCCTGCGAAAAGCGGCTCGCGATCGTGCCGGGCGCCACGCATCTCTTCGAGGAGCCGGGCACGCTTCGGACCGTGATGGAAAAGACCGCGTCGTGGTTCGACCGTCACCTCGCCGGGTCGCCCGCCTCGCCGCATGGGTGAGCCCGAAACGGCCGCGGCATCGACACGCGCGCCCCCGCCGGCAAAGTTGACGCAGGTTATTGCCCATGCGGCACCGCCGCGCGAGACTTCCCGGCAGCAAAATCTTTCCCGTAAGAAAGGAGCCCGACCGATGACGCCGGCAGACCGCGAAACGCCCCCGCCGCAGAGCCCGGGAGAGGACATCGAGATTTCGGTCCCGCTCGATACCGTCTGTTTCATCGTGGCGAAACTGCACGAGCGGCGGGCGAAGCAGGGATCGACCGACCCGTCCGCCTCACGGCTCGACGACGACGATATCGAAGCCGCGGTGCTCGAGGACCGGCCTTCCGACCCGGTGGAGCAGGAGCTTACATCGATCCTGTCCGATCTTCCGTTCGAACAGCAGGTCGACATCGTGACGCTGATGTGGTTCGGCCGCGACGGCGGCGACTGGGCGGACTTGCGCCGCACGGCCGTCACGGAGCACACGGACGAGACGCCGGGCTACATCTGCGGCACGCCGCTCGCCGCGGATTATCTCGTGGCGGGGTTGGACGCGCTCGGACTCGATTGCAAGGAGTTCCTGCGCGGGCACGGCTGACGCAGCGCATGTGCCCGCCCCCGGGTACGGCACGCCATATGGTGACGGACCCCGCCCGACAGGCGGGCCCGCCCGGTCGCCGAGGGCGGGCGTTCAGGGCGCACAAGTTTCGTCGCGCACGACGTCCCCACCGCGCGGATGCGGGATGCCATGGGCGCGCGGTGAGTGTATCCGTACTACCCCGGGGCTGTCCGGCTCAGAAGTCGAACAGCTCTTCCAGGAAGCCGCCGCGCCGTTTCTTGCGGCCTTTCGCCCGGTCGTAATCGTCTTCGTCGAAACCGCGGTCCCGGTCACCGGCGCCCATCGGCGCGGCGGCGGGCGCGCTGCGCTCGACGATCTTGTCGAGTTCGCCACGGTCGAGCCAGACGCCGCGGCATTGCGGGCAGTAGTCTATCTCGACGCCGGCGCGTTCGGTCATCACGAGCTGGGTTCCATCGATCGGGCATTGCATGGTCGGGCACCTCCTGTTGCTTCCGGCAGGAGATGGGGCGCCGCAGGATGCGGCGCAAGCCCGATCCCGGCGCCTCAGCTCTCGCCGCCTGCGACCGTCAGTCCCAGCAGACGCCATGTCTGCATCCCGCCGCGGTAGTAGTGGATCCGCTCGGCCGGGAAGCCCGCCTCGATCATTCGCCGGATCGCCGCGGGCGACTGTCCGCACCACAGCCCGTTGCAGAAGAGCGCCACGGGCTGCGCCTCTTCGCAGTTCCAGCCATCGAAATCGATCTCGCAGCCCAGTTCGCCCAGCCGATCGACGGCCTCGGTGTAGGGGATGTTCACCGCGCCCGGGATCGTGCCGCCGGCATACCAGTCGGGCGTCCGGCTATCGACGACGATGACCTCGGGATCCTGCAGCAGATCCAGAAGCTCAAGCTCGCCGATGGTGGTCACGCCGGGGGCGGGCTGGTTCGGCTGGATGCAGAATTCCGGGCAGGGCCGCGAGGTGCGCGCCCAGTCGCCCTCGAGCTTGTTCTGCGGATCCTGGGCGCGCCGGATCTCTACCGGGCCCGAACGCGTCTCAACCGTCACGGACCCCATCTCCGGCGTGATGTTCACGGGGGCCTCCTCGCCAAGGGCCGTGGTCGCGGCCAGCGCCGCAGCAAGTGCGAATGCGTATCTCATGTCGTTTCCTCCCTATATGGCCCGGTTCATCGTATCACGTGAACCGAGCATTTCGCATGGCGCACCACCTGCGTGGCGGTGCTTCCGAGAAGCATGTCCTGCATCCCCGGCCGGTGCGATGCGATGACGATGCAATCGACATCGTTCTCCTCCGCCCAGTCGAGGATCGTCCGCCCGGCATGACCCTCCACGACCATGGCCCCGGCGCCGGGCAGGTCTTCGGCCATGTTCGCCAGTTCCTCCTCGATCGCCGCGCGCGCCGAGGCGACGTAGTCCTGCGGCAGGTAATTGATGGCATAGGATGGCACGCGCTCCATCACGTGGAAGAGCGTGACCTTGCTTTCCGCGCCCGCGAGCACGCGGGCGACGTGCACCGCCCCCGCGGCGTCGCGGTCTTCGTCAAAGGAGATGGGCACGAGGATATGGGAATACATGTCTGGCAGTTCCTGTCCGTTTTTCGTGTTTCGCTCGGGCACTTTCCGACATCCTGCGCCGGCCCGTCATTGACCGGGGTCAGTCGAAGGTCGCCGCCACCTCGTACATCACCGGCTCGAAGCTGCGGCAGAGATCGTTGATCTTGCGGTTGCGCGCGCGCATCTCGTCCGAGCGGAGCATGGCGAGGAAATCCTCGCGCCGCTCCCATTGCGAGTAGTTGGCGATCCGTGTCTGCGCGTCATTGACGTGAAGCCCGGCCGCGATGAAGCCCGGCTGCTTCGAAATGAAGCTGCGGTAGGCGTCGGTCAGCGCGTCCAGCACGTCCTGGCAGGTTCCGGGCGTCGTTTCGAACGTGGTGATGACCGTCTGCCCGGGCGCATCGCTCGCGATGGTGAGCATAAGCTCTCCCTCCCTTGTGTCCGCGGGACTATCGCACGAACCCGGCACCGGACCCAAGCCCCGTCGCTCAGACGTTCGGTTCACCCTCCAGCCCGAGGAGGCGGCGCACGGCCGTCCACTCGCCCGGAAGGCGCGGCGGCCGCGCGAGGCCTTCGGCGATCTCGTCGGCCCAGCGCGGCATGGCGCGCGGCGCGAAGCGCCGGCCCCAGTCCAGGATGGCCTCCGCATCCGCGGGGCGCAGCCGGCAGGCCGAGCCCACGAGCCCGACCAGCGTCTCGGCGGGCGAATACCACTCGTCCTGGATCGCCGTGATGCGGCGCTGCACGAGCGGCCCGGCCCAGCGCATCAGGCGGCTTTCCGAGAACTGGAGAAGCAGCCTGCCCATCTCCTCGCGCGAGCAGTGGATCAGCGGGGGAAAGGTGTCGAAGAAGACGGCCTCGCCGTCGCGCGCCGCGAAATTGCGGATCGACGGGTGAAAGCCGATCCGCGTGTCGAACCGGTCCGCCGCGTTCCAGAACCGCGCGATCACCGCGCCGGCCGACTCCAGCAGCGCGAGCGCCTCCTCGCGCGGGACGTCCCGGAGCTTCGGGCGCATCATGGTTTCGGCCGGCAGCGCCTCCTGCACGATGACGGGCCGAAGCGCCGCGCCCGTCCGCACGAGGCGGAACTCCGTCTCCGGCAGCGGCACGCCGGTTGCCGTCAGCGCCGCAACGTAGGCGTCATGCGCCGCCGCCAGCCGGTCGAGCGCGGCGTTATCGGAGAGCGCGCGGTAGACCTTGATGACGCGATCGGCGTAGGGGCCGCTTTCGGGACGGAAGGGTGCGCAGAAATAGCCGAGCCGCGAGACGGTCTGCCCGCGGCGCGCGCCGTCGGCGCGCAGGAGGTCGGCAAGCGGGTCGGCAGTGGTCATCGCGGGATCCTCATCCATCGTCACCGCGTCTACCGCGCTTGTCCGCTCCGCGCCACCGCCATGCGACGGATCAGAGCAGCCGATCGACCTCCGCGGCGAGGCGCTCCAGCTCGTCGCGGGCGGCCGAGCGCCCGGCCTCCGCCGCGCCGAGGCCCTGGCCCAGGGTCTGCGCGTAAACGACCCGGTTCGCGATCGGCGTTTCGGCCAGCGTCGCCTCGAGCGCCGCCGCGGCCTCGGCGACCTCGGCGCCGCGGCGCGTGTTGGCCCGGGCCCGCGTCATCACCACGAGCGCCGGGCGATCCTCGCGCCGGGCCAGATCGAGGACACCCTCGGTCGCCCAGAGATCGACATGGCTCGATGCGACCGGCACCAGCACGAGGTCTGCCGCGCGCAGGCTGGGGCGCAGGTCGCTGTCGGCCTTGGGCGGCGTGTCGACGATGACGATGTCATGGCTGTCGGCGTATTTCCGGCACTCGTAGCCCACGCCCCAGGCCGAGGCGGTGGCGAATTCCAGCCCCGGAGGATCCAACCGTTCCAGCCGCGTCATGAACCAGCGCCCGAGGCTGCCTTGCGGATCGGTGTCGATCAGCGCCACGCGCCGCCCGGCGCGCGCCCAGGTCACGGCGAGATTGGCCGCTAGCGTGGTCTTGCCCGCGCCGCCCTTCTGCTGCGCGACGGTGATGATGCGGCCCCTTGCCATGCGTCCCCCTTGCCCCTCGATCATGCTGCACCGCAGCATACCACGTCCCGGCCACGGGATACCATGCCCTTGCGGCAAGCCGGGGCTGCTGCGTCACGTAATTGATACATGCTCGACGCGCGGATCCCTCGAAAATCGTTCGGCAGGGCGGACCTTCCGGCGCGTTTCGCTACCCCGGGCGCGGCGTCGAAGCTATACCGGGGCCATGACCGATCCGTTCCGCCCCGCCGACGACGAGGCCCGCGCGCTCGCGCGGCACCTTGTCGATACCGCGCAACACGGTTCGCTCGGCGTCGTCGATCCCGAAACCGGCGCGCCGATGGTCAGCCGCGTGGCGGTCGCCACCGACGCGAGCGGCCGTCCGGTAAGCCTCGTCTCCGACCTCTCGCACCACACGCGCGCCCTTGCCGCGAACCCGGCCTGTTCGCTGCTTCTGGGCGAACCCGGGCCGAAGGGCGACCCGCTCACGCATCCGCGGATCACCCTGATCGCGCAGGCGCGGTTCCTGCGCCACGGCGAAGCCGGGCACCCGGAGATGGCCCAGCGATATCTGGAGCTGCGCCCGAAGGCGCAACTCTACATCGGCTTCGCCGACTTCTCGTTCCTTCTTTACGAGATCACCGCCGCGCATCTGAACGGCGGCTTCGGAAAAGCCTTCCTGCTCCGCCCCGAAGACCTGGCCCGGGGCTGAAACCGCTCAGGTTTCGTTGTCCATCCGCATCAGGAGCGTGACCGCCCCCTGCACCGGCTCCGGCCAGCCAAGGCGAACCTGATCGCGACTCGGCCCCTCCTCCACCTCGACATGCGGCAGGGCGAAGACCTCGCCGCCCAATGCGTTCGTGATGGAACCGCGCGGGATCACGGACTCCACGGCACGCGCCCAGCCGCCGAAGGGCAGGCGCGGCGCGCCGTCGATTGTCCAGGTGTCCGAGGCGCTGTTCTCCGCATGGGTAAGGCGCAGCGGATTCTCGATCGCCACGTCCACGTTGTTGAAGGCATTGGCGGCCACGGTGACGTTACGCATCCGCCCCATGTCCATCTCCGCGAAACTCGTGTCGATCCGGTCCACCCGATCGATCCGCCCGTTGAGCGAGCGGAAGAGGTTGCCGGTGACGTTGAGACCATGGACGAAGTGCCCCGGCCCGTGCGGCCGGAGCACCAGGTAGGAAAACCAGGGCGCCACGTCTCCCGACAAGAAGATGTTGTTAGTGACGCTGAGCGCGGAGAAGCCGAAGCCCCCAGTGAAGGCGGGCTCCGGGTCGCGCTCGTTGGTCCACTCGATGAAGCAGTTGTCCACGTAGTTGCCCACGATCGTCGTGGTGCCGTTCGGCCGCAACAGAGCGAGCCCCGCCATCCGCAGCCCGCCCGAGACCGAAGCACCCTGGAAGAAATGGTTGCCGGAGATGACGTTGTTGGCCCCGGCGAGCACCGCGAAATGGCGAAACTGCGTCGAGCGGTTGTTGCGAAGCTTCACGTCGTTGGCGTTGGCGTTGAGCGCGATCGACACGCGGTCCTGCGCGGGCCTGTCGTTCTCGTCCGTCAGGAACTGGCAGCGATCCACCAGCATCCCCTGGCAGCCCTGCCCGGCAGAGGTGATGCCGCGGTGCTTCGGGCGCGTGAAGAAGCAGTTCTCGAGCCGGAACCCCACCCCCGTCGGCGCCAGCAGGATCCCGCTCGCCACGCCGTTGCACTGGAATTCGATGTCGGTCATCCCGAACTTGTCGAGCCGGCCGAACCCGCTGAAATCGAGCAGGTAGCGGAAGCGGCGGAAGGTGTAGGTCTGCGTTCCGGCCGCGCCCCAGAGCGGATCGGTGATCGTGAGCTCCTGCGCCGCCACGTTCTTCGAGACCACGTAGATCTCGCGCCCCACGCCCGCGCCCTCCACCAGCGCGCCCACGGGCACGTTGGCGGCGTTCGTCACGCCGGTAAGCCGCCGCGGGTCGGCGGGATCGTAGCTCGCCTGCGCGGTGACCGCCTCGGTCTCCCAGGCCGCCTCGCCCTCGGCGTAGAACTGCCCGTTCCGGATCTCGCGGCGCTGGGCGTAGCTTTCCCGATTGGGCACCGCGGCGGCGAGGTCGATCGGCCCCGTCACCGAAACGCGCCGCCCGCCCATGTCGAGCGATTCGTGGTCGGCGTTGTTCAGAAGCGCCTGGAACGCCTTGCGGAAGCCGCGTTCCTCGTCGCCGAAGGCGTCGATATAGAGCGGCAGGTCGAACCGCGCAGTGAGCGACAGGATCGCATCGTCGGGCATCGACAGCGTGCCCTCGAAATCCACGCGCGAGGCCAGGGTCAGCGACCGCGCCAGCCGATAGGTCCCGGCGGGCACGAGCAGCCGCCGCCCCGCCGCCGCGGCGTCGGCCGCCTCGAACGCGTCGGTGTCGTCCGTCGCGCCGTCGCCCCGTGCGCCATAATCGCGCACGTCCACCACGCTCAGCATGTCCCGCAGGAAGACGGAGGTGACGTCCTCGATCTCTATGTCGTCGATGCGCACAACCCCGCCCGTGGGCCCCGTGAGGTCGAGCCCGAAATGGCCGTAGGCGGGCGCGCGTCCCCAGACCATGTCCACGCCGCCCCGCGCGCCGGGGCCCACGATCGCCGAGACCGTGACCACCTGGCCGTAGCTTTCGAGCGCCACCTCCGGCCCCGTCACGACCAGCCCCGGCACCGGCGCGCCGAAGGCGTCGCCTGGCCAGCCCGCGATGCGCACCGAGGGAAGCGGGCCCGAAACCGCCTTCACCCGCGCCCGCACGCGGAGGTAAGTGCCATCGAGCAGCGGCGTCTGCCCCATGTAGCGCAGCTTCTGCGTGGCCGTTGCCTTTACCAGTTCGAGGCAGCCCGCGAAATCCTGGTCGGCGGCAACGAACGCCGCGCCCGGATCGTTCGCGTAGCTGTCGGCCCCCGGTGTCCCGTCTCCGGACGACCAGCTTTCCAGCCCGGCCTCGAAAGATGGCGGCATCAGAGCCGCGCCTTCGGTAATCGCCTTGTTCATGATCTGCCCCGTCTCGCATCCGCCGGTCCGCTCCGGCGCGCGGGGTGGTAGCGGGGCAGGCTTAACGCCGGGCGAGACCAGCGTTACGGTGGTGACCGAGGCAGGCAACGGAGAGACGGGCAGAATGGCGTTCCGGTTCAAACCCAGCGCGCGCGATCTCGGCGCTGAACTGAGAAGGGTTGCCGCGGATCAGGTGCGCCGCGCACGGCGCGCGGCGTCCGATGACGCATCCGATCCGCACGAGGCGGTCCACGATCTGCGCAAGCGGTGCAAGAAACTGCGCGGCCTGATCCGCCTCGTCCGGCCCGGGTTCACGGATTACGGGCAGGAGAACGCCGCGATCCGGGATTTCGCGCGATCGCTGTCGGGCCTGCGCGACCTGGAGGCGCTGGTGGAGACGCATGACGCGCTGATGCGCGACGTGGGCGACGAGAAGCACCGCTTCGCCCCGGTCCGCGCGCAGCTCACCCGTGCCAGGTCGGCCGTGGATGTGCGGATCGGCGACACCCACCGCGCCCAGCTCGAGGCGCTCGCGACGCGGATCGCTGACTGGCGCGTCGAGGGCGATCCGGCGAAGGTCCTGGAAAAGGGCCTTGCCCTGACCTGGAAGCGGGCGGCACGCGCCCACGAAAAGGCCCTTGCGGCGCCGACGGTCGCCGTGATGCACGAATGGCGCAAGCGCGCGAAGTATCACTGGCACCATTGCTGCCTGCTCGAACGGGGCTGGCCCGCGCAGATGGCGCCCAGGGCAGCGGCGGCGAAGCGCCTGTCCGACCTCCTGGGCGATCACCACGATCTCGCCCTCTACATGGAGTATCTGGGCTCCGGGAATGCACCGCGCCTCGAACCCGAGGCATCGCGCGCCCTGTCCGCTCACGTCGACCGGCGGATCGGCATGCTGGAGCGCGAGGCCTTCGCGCTCGGCGCGCGGTTCTTCGCGGAGAAGCCCGCAGCGGCGGCGAAACGGATCGTGGCGTGGTGGGAGATCGCCCGCCGCGAAGGGTGAAGGCTCAGACCGACAGGTCGGGCGCGCGCAGGATCCGCACGCCGTCGATGCGCCAGTTGCCCGCCTCGTCGGACTCCATCCGGTAGTCGAGCAGATGCGTCGCGCCCTCGGCGTCCTCGATCAGCACTTTCTGCCACAGCGCGCCCGAAATCTCGCGCAGGTCCAGAAAGCGCACGCTCTCGGGCCGCCAGACCATCGGGTAGCCGTCGCGAACCATGCGCCCGAAGTTCTCCGGCGTCCGGAAGATCCCCTGGATGCCGGGACTCGCGAAGGTGAAGGCGCGTTCGAAATCATCCGCGAGGAAGGCGTCGATCTGGCTCTGGATGGTGCCCTGCACCGCCGGCGCCGCGCTTTCGTCGGCGGGGGCAGCGGTGGCGAGGCAAAGCGTGGTCGCGAGAGCGGCGAGAAGCTGGCGCATCGGATCCTCCTTCTTTACCCAAAGTTAAACCGGAGCGTGCGCCGATCAACGCGGCGGGCGCGCTCAGACGCCTTGCGCGAGATCGCCCGCGAGCGCCCTGTCGATCAGCGCCGCCGTCTCGTCCACGCCGTAGAGCGCGATGAACCCCCCGAACCGCGGACCCTGGCTTGCCCCGAGAAGCACCTCGTAGAGCGCCTTGAACCAGCCGCGCAGCGGATCGAACCGGTCCCGCCCCACCGCGAAGACCAGGCTCTGCAGCTCCTCCGGGTCGGCCCCGCCCTGCCAGGCCTTCAGGCCGTCGCGCAACTCTTCCAGCGCCTCGCGCTCGAGCTCCGTGGGCAGGCGGTAGACCTTCGAGGGCTTCACGAAATCGTTGTAGTAGCGCACGGCGTAGCCCGCGGCTGCGTCGAGGTCCGGGTGGCTCTCGGGACTGGCCTCGGGGGCGTAGCGGCGGATGAAACCCCAGAGGGTCTCCTTGTCATCGGCGGCCGAGACGGAGGCGAGGTTGAGAAGCATCGAGAAGGGCACCACCATCCCGCTTTCGGGCACCTGGCCGCCATGGATGTGGAAGACGGGGTTGGCGAGCCGCTGCTCGGCCGCCTGGTCCGGGTAGGCGCGGAGCTGCTGGTGATACTCGTCCACCGCGCGCGGGATCACGTCGAAGAAGAGCCGCTTCGCCGTCTTCGGCTTCTGGTACATGAAGTAGCTGAGCGACTCCGTGGAGGCGTAGGTCAGCCACTCGTCGATCGTGAGCCCGTTGCCCTTCGACTTCGAGATCTTCTCGCCGTTCTCGTCGAGGAAGAGTTCGTAGGTGAAATGCTCGGGCTTCCGGCCGCCGAGGATCTCGCAGATGCGATCGTAGACCGGCGTGTTGGTCGAATGATCCTTGCCGTACATCTCGAAATCGACGTCGAGCGCGGCCCAGCGCGCGCCGAAATCTGGCTTCCACTGCAGCTTCACGTTCCCGCCGGTCACCGGCACGGTCCACTCGCGGCCCGACTCGTCGTCGAAGGTGACGGTGCCGTTCTTCGCGTCCACATGGCGGATCGGCACGTAAAGCACGCGCCCCGTCTCGGGGTGGAGCGGCAGGAAGATCGAGTAGGTCTGACGGCGCTCGTCCCGGAGCGTCTTGAGCATCACGGCCATCAGGTCGTCGTAACGCTCCGCGGCGCGCAACAGGATGTCGTCGAACCGGCCCGACCGGTAGAACTCGGTCGCGGAGTAGAACTCGTACTCGAAGCCGAAGGCGTCGAGAAAGCGGCGCAGCATCGCGTTGTTGTGGTGCCCGAAGCTCTCATGCGTGCCGAAAGGGTCCGGCACGTCGGTGAGCGGCTTTTGCAGATGCTCCCGCAGCTGGTCCGGGTCGGGCACGTTGTCCGGCACCTTCCGCATCCCGTCCATGTCGTCCGAGAAACAGATGAGCCGCGTGGGAATGTCCGAGATCACCTCGAAGGCGCGGCGGATCATCGTGGTGCGCGCGACCTCGCCGAAGGTGCCGATATGCGGCAGGCCCGAGGGGCCGTATCCCGTCTCGAACAGGACATGGCCCTTTTCCGGCGGCGCGTCGCCATATCGCTGAAGCAGCCGGCGTGCCTCCTCGAACGGCCAGGCCTTCGCTTTCATCGCGGCGTCGCGCATCTCGTCCATGGGGGATCTCCGGCTGGGGGCCGCGCAACGGCACGGACGGCCGGTTCCTATTGCCGCCCCGCGGAGAGGTCAATAATCTCGCCGCGACGCAGCCTCGAAGGACAAGAGATGACCAACGCCGCGCCCCACCCCATCAGCCCGCAGGACTGCCTCGTGGCGCTCATGATCGCGGTCTCGGCCAGCGACGAGGACATCCGCACCGCGGAACTCGTGAAGATCCAGACCGCCGTCAACAACCTGCCCGTCTTCGCGGCCTACGACATCGACCGGATGAACGCGGTCGCCCAGCTCGTCTTCGACCTGTTCGAACAGGAGGACGGGCTCGACGCGCTCTTCGGGCTGGTGCGCGAGAACCTGCCGGAGCGCCTTTTCGAAACCGCCTACGCGCTCGCCTGCGACGTGGGCGCGGCGGACGGGCTGCTGCACGAGCCCGAGTTGCGCCTTCTCGAAGAGATCCGTTACGAGCTCGACATCGACCGACTGCACGCGGCCGCGATCGAACGGGGGGCGCGGGCCCGGCACATGCCGGCATGAGCGCCGGCCGCCACGCGCGGCGCGTCGCGGCGGCGCTTGCGCTGCTGGCCGCACCCGGCTGGCTGGCCGCTGCCGAGCTTTCCGTCCTGATCGACCTCTCCGACCAGAGGATGGAGGTACGGCGCGCGGGTGTCGGCATCGCCGACTGGCCCGTGTCCACGGCGCGCAGCGGCAAGGTCACGCCGACGGGGCTGTTCGTGCCGCAGACGCTCGTCAGGGATCACCGGTCCACCCTTTACGACGGGGCGCCGATGCCCTGGTCGATCTTCTTCAGCGGCAATTACGCGATACACGGAACGACGCAGGTCGGTGCGCTGGGCGCGCCCGCGTCGGCCGGGTGCGTCCGGCTGCACCCTGACAACGCGCGCCAGCTTTTCGAGCTGGTGAAGGAGGTCGGCAAAAGCGAAACGCTGATCGAGATCCGGCCCTAGCGCTCCCTATGAGGCTCAGGCCGCGTAAACCGTGCCCCAGCGCTCGATCAGCGCCTGTTGCAGCCGCCGGGAGCGCCCGTTCCACCCCCGCGCCCCCTCTGGCCGCTCGAGCTGCGCACGCGTCAGCCCCGCGCGCCGCTCGGTGTCGGCGGTGAAGATCGCGAAGGCAAGCTCTCGTCCCCCGGGCGCGCTGACATACCCCGCAAGCGCGCTGACGAAATGAAGCGTGCCGGTCTTCGCCCGCACGGTGAGCGCCGCGCTCCGCACCGGACGGCCCTGCGCGTCGCGCAGCGTGACCTCCTTCAGGATCGGCTTCAGCGTCTCGGCCCGGCCCGCCGCCGCCAGCGCGGCCACCATCTCGGCCGCGCTCACGCGGGAGGCATCGCCAAGCCCCGAATGGTCCACGAAGCGCGCGCGCGTCATGCCGAGACGCTGGCCGGCCCAGCGGCTCATCTCGCGGGCGGACACCGCGAGCGACGGGACAGATCCGCCGCGCGCCGCCGTGGCCGCCATGCCCACCACCTCCGCGGTGAGATTGGTGGAGTAGCGCAGCATGTCGGCCACGATCTCGCCGAGCGGCGCGCTCTCCCAGGCCGCGAGCTCGGCGGCGTCCGGCGGCACCGCGCGAACGGGTTCGGGCGCGCCGAGGCGGATGCCGTGGGCGCCCGCGAAGGTCTGGAACACCTCGCCCGCGTAGAGCTCGGGCTTTCGGACCGGCAACCAGCGCGCGCCGCCATTGCCCAAAGCGCCGCGCGCCACGGTCCAGTTGTCGCGCCCGTCGCTGTCCTCGTAGGTGTAGACGGGCCCGTCGCGCACCGTCCCGGCCATGCGCGCCACCTGCACCTCGGGGCGATAGAGCGCCGATCGCGCATCCATCGTCACCCGGTAGCTGCCCCCCGACGGGCGCCACTCGAAATGGACCCGGTTGAAATTGAGGTTGAGCCCGGAAACGGCCGGGTTGTAGCCGACATGATCCGGCTGGCCGGGATCGATGGCCTGCTCGAAGGGCAGCGCGCCGCCCCAGACGCGGAAGCCTCCGCGCACCTCGCGCACCCCGGCGGATTTCAGCCGCTTTGCAAGCTCGGCGAGGGCATCCGTGTCGAGCGTCGGGTCGCCGCCACCGGCGAGCACAAGGTCGCCGTCGATCACGCCGTCGCGCAGTTCGCCCGTGGCAAGCAGGCGCGTGGTGAACCGGTGCGCGGCACCGAGCGCGTCGAGGACGTAAAGCGCCGTCACGGCCTTGGCGACGCTCGCGGGCGGAAGGGCCGTCTCCTCCCCCCGCGCTTCCAGAAGCTCGCCGCTCGCAAGGTCCGCCACGGCGAACGCGACGCGCCCGCCCAGTTTCGCATCGCCGACGAGGGTCTCCGCCTCGGGGACCGCAAGCGCCCGAAGGTTCGTGCCGCGCGCGACGGGGCGCAGCGATGCCGCGGGGGGCGACGCCAGCGCCGCCCCTGCCGTTCCGGAGAGCAACCCGCCGAGAAAGATCCGTCGTGAAACCCGCGCCGACATCGTCCTGCGCTTCAATGACACCCGATGTCCCATGGTTATCCTCTCTGGTCTCCGCCGGGCAAGCCTCGTGACGACACCGTCACGGCCGCGCGTTCCAGCCGCCCCCGGCGCGGATCGCGCTCGAACTCACATCGAGCATCGGGACGTTGATGAAACACCAGGCCGGGGCCTGCGCGGAGGCGAGGCGCCGGCTTTCCGACGCCGGGATCCGCGCCTGCCGGTAGACCCGCGCGGCCACCGACGTCCGGGCCGGGATCCGGAGCCCCGGTCGCGCCAGCACCCCCACGGGCACGGTGTCCATGATCCGGCGCCAGCTTTCCCAGCGGTGGAACTGAACGAGGTTGTCCGCGCCCATCAGCCAGACGAAACGCACGCCCGGGCAGGCATTTTGCAGCTTCATCAGCGTCTCGGCGGTGTAGCGCGTGCCGACCCGCGCCTCGAAATCGCTCACCGCGACCCGCGGATCGTCCAGAAGCGCCCGCGCCGCGGCCATGCGCGCGCCGAGCGGCGAGGGCCCGTGCGCCTTGAGCGGGTTGCCGGGGCTCACGAGCCACCACACCCGATCGAGCGCGAAACGCTTGAGCGCCTCCCGCGAGATGTGCCTGTGGCCCGCATGCGGCGGGTCGAAGGAGCCGCCCAGAAGGCCCACCCGTTGCCCGGCCGCCGCGGACGGCAGCCCCAGCTCGGCCCGCATCATCGCCCTTTCCCCCCGTGGTCCGCGGCAGCGAAGACGAGTGTCCCGCCCTTGTCAACGGCCGCACATCGCATTGCCCCGCCGCCCGCGCTTGGCTATCAAGGCGGGAACATCCCTGATTTCGCGAAGGAAAGGCAGCCGATGGCCAGCTACCAGTACGTCTACCACATGGACGGCGTCTCCAAGACCTATCCGGGCGGCAAGAAGACCTTCGAGAACATCCGCCTGAACTTCCTGCCCGGCGTGAAGATCGGCGTGGTGGGCGTGAACGGCGCGGGCAAGTCGACGCTCCTGCGCATCATGGCGGGCATCGACACGGACTTCACCGGCGAGGCCTGGGCGACCGAGGGCGCGACCGTGGGCTACCTGCCCCAGGAACCCGACCTCGATCCGGATCTCAACGTGCGCGGCAACGTCATGGAGGGGGTGAAGGCCAAGCAGGCCAAGCTCGAGCGCTTCAACGAGCTCGCCATGAACTACTCAGACGAGACCGCAGACGAGATGGCGCAACTGCAGGACGAGATCGACAGCGAGAACCTCTGGGATCTCGACAGCCAGGTGGACGTGGCGATGGAGGCGCTGCGCTGCCCGCCCGACGACGCCATGCCCGACACGCTGTCGGGCGGCGAGAAGCGCCGCGTCGCACTCTGCCGGCTGCTGCTGGAGCAGCCCGACATGCTGCTTCTCGACGAGCCCACGAACCACCTCGACGCCGAGACGATCGCCTGGCTGCAAAGCCACCTCATCGCCTACAAGGGCACGATCCTGATCGTCACCCACGACCGTTACTTCCTCGACGACATCACCGGCTGGATCCTCGAGCTCGACCGCGGCCGCGGCATCCCCTACGAGGGCAACTATTCCAGCTGGCTGGAGCAGAAGGCCAAGCGGCTGGAGCAGGAGGCGCGCGAGGACAAGGCCAAGCAGAAGACGCTCGCCCGGGAACTCGAATGGATACGGCAGGGCGCGAAGGCGCGTCAGGCCAAGTCGAAGGCCCGCATCCAGGCCTACGAGCAGCTCGCCGGCCAGTCCGAGCGCGAGCGCGTGGGCCGCGCGCAGATCGTGATCCCGAACGGGCCGCGCCTCGGCGGAAAGGTCATCGAGGTCGAGCAGCTGCGCAAGGCGCATGGCGACAAGCTGCTGATCGAGGATCTGTCCTTCTCGCTCCCGCCGGGGGGCATCGTGGGCGTCATCGGCCCGAACGGCGCGGGCAAGACAACGCTGTTCCGCATGCTCACCGGGCAGGAGCAGCCCGACGCGGGCCTGATCGACTACGGCGACACGGTGAAGCTCGCCTATGTCGACCAGAGCCGCGACGCGCTCGATCCCGACCACACCGTTTGGGAGGCGATCAGCGGCGGGGCCGAGGTCATCCACCTGGGCGACGCGGAGATCAACTCCCGCGCCTATTGCGGGGCCTTCAACTTCAAGGGCGGCGACCAGCAGAAGAAGGTGGGGCTCCTCTCAGGGGGCGAGCGCAACCGCGTGCACATGGCGAAGCTCCTGAAGGAGGGGGGCAACGTGCTCCTGCTCGACGAGCCCACCAACGACCTCGACGTGGAGACGCTCCGCGCCCTCGAGGACGCCATCGCCGATTTCGCCGGCTGCGCCGTGGTGATCTCCCACGACCGCTTCTTCCTCGACCGCATCTGCACCCATATCCTCGCCTTCGAGGGCGAGGCGCATGTCGAATGGTTCGAGGGCAATTTCGAGGCCTACGAGGAAGACAAGAAGCGCAGGCTCGGCCCCGACGCGGTCGAGCCGAAGCGGATCAAGTACAAGAAGTTTGCGAGGTGACTATGTGGGAAGCTTTTGGCTTTAGCCAAAACCCTTATGATCATCTTCCCGTTTCGGCAAACGCAGCCGGCGAGAGGCTCTTAGTCGGACGCGAAGAAGAACTTCAGAGACTGTCCCTTCGGATTAAGGGGCAGAACTCAATTCCGACGGTCGAAGGCGACATTGGCGTTGGCAAAACAAGCATCATAGCGGTTTCCGCCTATAAGCTCCAAAGAGATTTTTTTGACACAGGCGGGCCGTGCTACCTTTCTTTGGAACGACCATTCCAACTCGACTCTAGCGAGACAGTCGACAGTTTTTCCGCAAGAGTTTACCAAGAAGTTCTCCTGGCCCTTCATGGAAAGAGAGAGGAGCTTGTCGCCGCAGGCAGAAATATTGGAGAAACCAAGAAGCTTTTCGATTGGCTGACTTCTGAGCAGTACTCCAGCGTATCTGGCAACTTGGGGCCAGTCGGTGGCGGGCTCTCCACACAACCTAGTACGACTGATGGATTTACATCTTTAGGCTTTCAGACGAAAGTTGATCAACTCTTGAGGGCAATGTTTCCCAACCAAAAAAGAGGAGGCATAATTTGTGTCATTGACAATCTTGAGTTGCTTCAAAAATCTACCAAGGCCAAAGCCACGATGGAGGCAATGCGCGATAAGCTTCTTACTGCTCACGGTCTTATTTGGGTCATTTGCGGCGCTAGAGGCATAGTCCGCGGCGTTGCTTCTTCGTCCCGCCTGCAAGGCTACCTAGCGAAACCAATGAAGGTTGAACCTCTTCCTGTTAACAAGCTAGACGGCTTGATAGAGAGGAGGGTACGTGAGTATGAATTGAAGCTTGGGAGCGGAAACCCGCCCGTCGAACAAGATGGCTTCATTCATATATTTCGAGTTTGCAATGACAACCTACGGATTGCGCTGAAATTTTGCTCAGACTTTTCCGAATGGCTACTTGATAGCGGACAAGCCAATGCGGACTCAACCGATAAATTTCAGCTCCTTGAGGTTTGGCTGGCGGAAGAAGCTCAAGAATTTCTTGAAGATACGAAACTGACACCCAAGCCTTGGGAAGTCTTCGACAAGATCGTCGCGATGGGCGGCTCGATAGCGCCCAGCGATCATGAAACGTTCGGCTATGAGACGCCCATGGCCATGAGGCCACAAATTAAGACGTTAGAAGATGCTGGCTTGGTCGAGAGCACAATTGATGAAACCGATCAACGGCGAAGAACAATTGCGCTTACGCCGAAAGGCTGGCTGATTAACTACAGCCGATCTGGTTATCCTGAACGACTGGGCGATAGCCAAGCATAGGGTGGAAGCTTCTCATACCGGCTCCCAGCTTGCCGCCCCGCTCAGCCGCACTTCCCGGCCGGTTTCGCCGGCGTCTCGGGCTTGGGCGTCGGGGGCGGACGGGGTCTTTCTGGCGTCCAAGAAATCGTTTTAGCCCATGGGGCGTCCTTCCTTGCCGCGGCGGGATGCGCCGGTGCCCTGCGATGACAGAGTTGACGCTGCGTCGCGATCGCCCGCGTGCAGGGCCAACGCCGATTTCCCTTGCCACCCCGCCCCGGACCTGTCACACGCCGGTGTGCAAATGTTATCCACCTCGACCAGCTGTCTCCCTTAACACCGGCGCTCAGTACTCGATACGGAAAGACTGACGCCAAGCTGCCGCATCCTGCGGGCAGCGTTAAGTACAGGAGACCACGGACATGGCCAATGGCACCGTGAAATGGTTCAACGCCACCAAAGGCTTCGGCTTCATCCAGCCCGCTTCGGGCGGCAAGGACGTTTTCGTCCACATCTCGGCCGTCGAGCGTGCGGGCCTCACCGGCCTCGCCGATGACCAGAAGGTGACCTATGATGTGGAATCCGGCCGCGACGGCCGCGAGTCCGCATCGAACCTCGCCCTCGCCTGAGCCGGCGACCGATCCGGCAAGAGGGCGCGGCGGAGCGATCCGCCGCGCCCTTTTTCATTCGCCCCTCCGGCCTGCGCGCACCCTAGCGCCGCCGCGAGAGGCCGCGCGTCCGGCGCCGGATGGCCCCTTGCCCCTTGCAATTCCGGCGGCGACATGCCAAATATTTCACTGCTTCGCTATCCCTACTCGACCACTGTCTCGCTTCACGGCCGTCAGTCTCGATCAGGACAGACAGGCCAGGCTGCCGCACTACCGCGGGCAGCACATGAAGAAGGAGACCACGGTATGGCTACTGGCACCGTGAAATGGTTCAACACCACCAAAGGCTACGGCTTCATCGCGCCCGATACGGGTGGCAAGGACGTGTTCGTCCACATCTCGGCCGTCGAGCGTTCGGGCCTTACCGGCCTCGCAGACGACCAGAAAGTGACCTACGATGTCGAATCCGGCCGCGACGGCCGCGAGTCGGCGACGAACCTGTCCCTCGCCTGATCGGCGACCGACCGGACCGCAAGGGGCGCGGCGGAGGGATCCGCCGCGTCCTTTTTCGTGCGCATCCGCCACTTGACGCGCCCGCGCCCGCTTCGGACACTAGGCGCCATGCCGATGCTCGCCATGCTCACCAACTGCCCTGACGAAGCGACCGCGGACCTCATCGCGGAGGGGCTCATCCTGGCGCGGTTCGCGGCCTGTGCGAACCGGTATGCACCTATCACTTCCCTCTACCGCTGGGAGGGCGCGGTGGAGCGGACCGTCGAGATCCCGCTGCTTCTGAAGACCCGGCCAGAACTGGCCGAGCGCGCGGAGGCGGAGATACGCCGCCTTCACCCCTACGACTGCCCGCCGATCCTGCGCGTGCCGCTGGAGGCCAACGCCGACTTCCTGGCCTGGATCGCCGACGAGACGCCCGTCTAGCGCCGCCCGCGACGTCCCGCGCGCCGCGGTCGCAGAGGACGTTCGAACCTCGCCGCGACGGACCGTTCCCGACAGATCCGATGCAGAAACGGGCCATTCGGGCAACAGCGCCGCGCGGATGGCCAAATTATGACCCGTTCATGACACGAAATCGCCGTCTCTCAGGTTGATAAAATCTGTCGGCCGGGCACACTGACCGCATGGGTCTGCTGCCAAACGAAGAGTGATGGAAATGCTTACGCGCCGTTCATTCCTTGCCACCAGCGCCGCCGCCGCGACGCTGCCCGCCGCTGCCTTTGCCCAGGATGTCCAGCTCGCCCCGCGCCTTCTTCCGCAGGAGGTCCGCATCCGCGCGGACATCGCACCGGGCCAGATCCTCATCCTGCCGAAGAGCCACTTCCTCTACTACGTCACGGCGCCGCGGACGGCGCTGCGCTACGGCGTGGGCGTCGGGCGCGCGGGGCTGGAATTCACCGGCACCGCGACGATCGACGTCAAGAAGGAGTGGCCGACATGGCGCCCGACCGACGAGATGATCGAGCGCGACCCCCGCGCCTATGGCCGCTTCAAGGACAACGATTACGTCCAGCCCGGCGGGCCGGCGAACCCGCTCGGGGCAAGAGCCCTCTACCTCTTCCAGAACGGGCGGGACACCTTCTACCGCATCCACGGGACCAACGCGCCACGAACCATCGGCACGTCGGTTTCGAATGGCTGCATCCGAATGCTGAACACGCATGTGATCGACCTGTATGAGCGCGTTCCGATCGGAACGAAGGTCACCGTGCTGCTTTGACGGAAGCGGGATCCACGCATGCGAACCGTAGTGAGAGTGGTGTTAACCTTACGTAAAGAGCTCTTGTGCCACCTTGACCACGATCGATGATGGAGTGTCCCACATGGCCTTGGCTGCCCTGATGATCGGAAGCCTCGCCGGCCTTTTCCTTGGCGCCGCGGCCGTGGCCTTCGGGGCGGGATGGCTGGCGGCTGTCGCGATCTATGCTCTCGGAGGCGCAGCAGCGACCGTGCTGCTCCTGGCCCGTCCCTTCTGTCGTGACGATTACACCGCCGAAAGCACGGATGCGATGAAGGCTTCACAACCGTCCTGCGACAACGCGGCGGTCCATCGAACGGGCCAGTGATCGGTTGACGGCACGGAACGTGACGCAGAGCGCGGCCGCGAGCGACGCGCGCCCGGTTGAACACTATGACATCCTGGTCATGGGCGCGGGGCCCGCAGGGGCGGCGGCCGCACTCACCGCGGCCCGTCAAGGGATGTCCGTCGCCCTGATCGACCGGCGCCGCTTCCCACGCGACAAGCTTTGCGGGGGCGGGATCACCGGCCGATGCGCCGCCGCCCTCGAGAGGTTGCTCGGCCACCCCCTGCCCGGACACCTTGCCGAAGAGCGCGGCACGTTCGAATTCCATGCCCATGGCGCCTCTCTCGGGACGGTCGATGGCGTGCCGCCGATCCACCTTACCACGCGGCGGGCCTTCGACACCTATCTTCAAAGCACGGCGATCGCCGCAGGCGCAGATGACCGGAGCGGGCAGAAACCTGCCGGCATCGACCCCGGCACATGCCGGGTCACACTGGACAGCGGCGCGACGCTGGAGGGGCGCATCCTCATCGGCGCGGACGGGGTCGCGAGCACCACTGCCCGGTCGCTCTTCGGCCGCGCCTACGACCCGCACCAGGTCGGCTTCGCGATGGAGGTCGAGGCCCCGCCAGAGCAGGACACGCCCGACCGGGTCCGCATCGACTTCGGCGCGGCGGAATGGGGCTATGGCTGGCACTTCCCGAAATCGGGCAGCGCGACGATCGGCGTGGGGGGACTGCACGGGCGGAACCCCGAGATGCGCGCGGCCCTCGAGACCTACCTGCGCGGCCTTGGCGTCGATCCCTCCATGCAGAAGGTGAAAGGGGCGTTCCTGCCCTTCGGCGCTTTTCGGCGCATACCGGGGCACGGTCGGGTGCTGCTTGCAGGCGATGCCGCCGGGCTCGTCGATCCGATAACGGGGGAGGGTCTCGCCCACGCGATCGATAGCGGACGGATGGCGGCCGAGGCCGCAACGGCAGCCCTGGCCGAGGACCGGCCGGAGACAGCGCTGCCGCTTTACCGGAAATCGCTCGGCCCGATACACGGCGCCCTTCGCCACGCGCGGGCGCTGCGCCTCGTCATCTACGCGCCGCCCCTCAAAGCGGGCTTCATCCGCGCCTTCCGTGACTCCCGGACATTGCGCCACGACTATCTGCGCATGCTGGGCGGGCAGCGTGAGTATGCCGACATCATGGCCGCCCTCTTGCGACGCTTGCCCCGGCATCTCTCACGCAGCCTGCTGGTCCCGGACCGGGCGCATTAGGCCAGTTCGCGCACCCAGCCGGTGATGGCCTCCGCACGCTGCACGCCGGCCTGCCGCCCGCGCTCCCGCCCGCCCGAGAAGGCCGCGAGCATGGGAATACCGCGTATGTTGTAGCGGGCGCTCGCCTCCGGATGGTCCTGGGTGTTGAGCTTGGCGAAACGCGCACTGCCGTTGAGCGTCTCGGCCGCCTTCGCGAATTCGGGCGCCATCATGCGGCATGGCCCGCACCAGGGCGCCCAGAAATCGACGACAAGCGGAACCTCGTCGGCGCGCGCCGCCTTGGCGAGGATCTTCGCGTCGATCTCTGCCGGTTTCTTCGGAAACAGCCGGGCACCGCAGGTGCCGCATTTCGCGGCCGCCACCGGACGCTCCGCCGTGACCCGGTTGAACTGGCCGCAGGCGAGGCAGGTAAGCTTGCGCGTGGACATGGAACGGGCTCCTCGTATTCCATTTTCGATATACTTAGAGATCCGAACGGCGATTTGAAGACCGGGCCCGAACGGACAGATATCAGACAGGAACGGCCCGCCGCATAAGAATACTCTGCAACCGCACATGGAACGTCGCTCAGGCGTGGCTTCCCCGGAATTCTTTACATTTTCCGATATTTCCACAGGCACTCCCAAGGAAGCACGGCTCCACCCGCGCCGCGCAATCCACAATACCGCACGCGATGGAGTTGCGCCCCTCAAGGCCTTGTCCGCAATAAATTTTTCGCGCCGTGGCGCATGGGATGCCGCTTGCGCCGTCAGCCCTCCGCCGCGGCGTCGGCCTGTTCCGCGAGCATCAGGACACGCGGACCAAGCGCCTCGACAATGCGCGCCACCCCTTCGGCATTCGGGTGGATGCCGTCGGGCTGAAGGAAACGCCGCGCCGCGGAGGGGTCGCCGTCTTCCAGGATGGGCGCGAGGAAGCTTTCGACGTAGAGCGTGTCGTATGTCCTTGCGAGATCGGGATACATCGCGTCGAAGGCCGCCTTGTAGTCGGGCCCGTAATTCCCGGACGCCTCGAGGCCCACCAGAAGCACTGGCAGCTCGCGCGCCCGCGCAGCCGAGATGATCCCATCGAGGTTCTTCCGGCTCACCGCAGGGTCGATGCCGCGCAGGAGATCGTTGCCGCCGAGCGCGACGATCATGCCGTCCACCTCGGGCGTGAGCGTCCACTCGACACGGGCGAGCCCGCCCGCCGTGGTGTCGCCCGAGACGCCCGCATTCACGAGCCGGACATCGGCGTCCCGCGCATCCAGCCAGTCCTGCATCCGCGGCACGAAGCCGGCCTCCTGCGGCAACCCGTACCCCTGCGTAAGGCTGTCGCCAAGCGCGACGATCACAGTTTCGGCCATCGCGGCGAACGGCGCCGCGATGCAGAACAGTGTCACCGCGGCCGCCTTGCTCGCCCGGTGAAGAACCCCATATCGATAGGCTGGCAGCATGAAATGGACCCTTGCGCATGACTGAGTCGGTTCTCGACCTCCAAGATGTGACCTTGAGGCTCGCGGGCAATGCCGGGCCGGTGGAAATCCTCCACGGAATCACCCTCGACGTGGCGCGGGGCGAAACCCTCGGCCTCGCCGGTCCCTCCGGATCGGGCAAGTCGTCGCTCCTGATGCTGATGGGCGGCCTCGAGCGGGCCACCGGCGGTCGCGTCACGGCGCTGGGGCGCGACCTCACCACGATGGACGAGGACCAGCTGGCCCGGTTCCGGCGCGATCACATGGGTGTGGTCTTCCAGTCCTTTCACCTGATCCCCACCATGACCGCGCTCGAGAACGTCGCGACGCCCCTCGAACTCGCCGGCGCGAAAGACGCCTTCGACAGGGCGCGCGACGAACTGGTCTCGGTCGGGCTCGGCCACCGCACCGATCATTACCCCTCCCAGCTTTCGGGGGGCGAGCAGCAGCGCGTGGCTCTGGCCCGCGCCGCGGCGCCACGTCCCGAGATCCTGCTTGCCGACGAGCCCACGGGCAACCTCGACAGCGCCAACGGGGAGGCGATCATCGACATGCTTTTCGCCCTGCGCGACCGGCACGGCGCCACGCTCGTGCTCGTGACCCACGCGGAAGAGCTTGCCGCGCGCTGCGACCGGATGGTGCATCTTGCCGACGGGCGTGTGGCCGACGCCGCCCGCGCCCGGGCCGCGGAATGAGCTGGCCGGTCGCGGCACGCCTTGCCCGGCGCGAACTGCGCGGGGGCTTGCGCGGTTTCAGGATCTTCCTCGCCTGTCTCGCGCTCGGGGTCGCGGCGATCGCGGCCGTCGGCAGCGTGCGCGCGGCGATCGAGGCGGGGCTCGCGGCAGAGGGCGCGGTGCTTCTGGGCGGCGATGCCGAGGCCGAGTTCACCTACCGGTTCGCGACCGAGGAGGAGCGGGCCTGGATGGAGGGCGTGGCCCGGCAGATTTCCGAGGTCACCGATTTCCGCTCCATGGCGGTCGTCGAGCGCGGGGCGGAAACGGAGCGCGCCCTGACGCAGGTGAAATCCGTCGATGACGCCTACCCGCTGGTCGGCAGCGTCGCGCTGTCGCCCGACATGTCCCTCGACGCCGCGCTCGCGGGCGACGGCGCGCGCCCCGGCGCGGTCATGGAGCGTGTGCTCGCCGACCGGCTGGGCCTTGCGCCGGGCGATGTCTTCCGCCTCGGCACGCAGGACTTCGTGCTTTCCGCCCTGCTCGAACGCGAACCCGACGCGGCCGCCGACGGGTTCGGTCTCGGCCCGCGCACGCTGGTGCGCACGGGGGCGCTGGCGGACTCGCAGCTTCTGTCCGCGGGCACGCTGTTTTCCACGAAGTACCGCCTGGATCTGCCGGACGAGGCCGATCTCGACGCCATTGCCGCCGATGCGCGATCGCGCTTCGAGGAGAGCGGGCTGCGCTGGCGCGACGCCCGGAACGGCGCGCCGGGAATCGCGGCCTTCGTGGACCGTCTCGGCGCCTTCCTCGTGCTCGTGGGGCTGTCGGGCCTCGCCGTGGGCGGGATCGGGGTCTCGGCGGCGGTGCGCGCCTATCTCGCCGGCAAGACCGGGGTGATCGCTACGCTGCGCACGCTCGGCGCCGACCGGGCGACGGTTTTCCGCGTCTACTTCCTGCAGATCGGCGCGCTGGCCCTTCTCGGTATCCTCATCGGCCTCGCGCTCGGCGGGCTTCTTCCGCTCGCCCTCGCGCCGCTGATCGAGGCCCGGCTTCCGGTGCCTGCACGGTTCACGATCTTTCCCGCTCCGCTGGCCGAGGCCGCGCTTTACGGCGCGCTGACCGCGCTCATCTTCACGCTTTGGCCGCTCGCGCGGACGGAGGAGGTGCGCGCCGCCACGCTTTTCCGAGACGCGCTGGAGGGCGCGCGGCTGTTGCCGGCGTGGCGCTATGTGGGGATCACGGTGACGTTGGTGGCGCTCCTCGTCGGGCTTGCGGCGTGGTTCTCCGAGGCCACGGCGCTCACCCTCTGGTCCGCCGCGGGGCTGGCCGGCGCGCTCGCGCTTCTGGCCCTCTCGGCGCTCGCGATCCGCTGGATCGCGCGCCGCGCCGCGCCGCTTGCGCGGGGACGGCCGGCGCTGCGCTGGGCGCTAGGGGCGATCGGCGGCCCACGCGCCGCCGCGACGCCGGTCGTGCTGTCGCTGGGGCTCGGCCTGTCCGTGCTCGCGGCGGTGGGGCAGATCGACGGCAATCTGCGCGCCGCGATCTCCCGCGACCTGCCCGAGGTGGCGCCGAGCTACTTCTTCGTGGACATCCAGAAGGACCAGATGCCCGCCTTCCAGGAGCGGCTCGAAGGCGACCCGGCGGTGAGCGCGGTGGAAAGCGCGCCGATGCTCCGCGGTATCATCACCCGGATCGAGGGCCAGCCGGCACGGGAGGTCGCGGGCGATCACTGGGTGATCCAGGGCGACCGCGGCGTGACCTACTCCGCCACGCCGCCCGAGGGCACCGTGATCACCGCCGGGGCGTGGTGGCCCGAGGAGTACGCGGGGCCCCCGCTCGTGAGCTTCGCCGCCGAGGAGGCGGAAGAGATCGGCCTCGCCGTGGGCGACAGCATCACGGTGAACATCCTCGGCCGCGACATCACCGCCGAAGTGGCCAACCTGCGCGTCGTGGATTTCTCGACCGCCGGCATCGGCTTCATCATGTCGATGAACCCCGCCGCGCTCGAGGCCGCGCCGCACAGCTTCATCGCCACGGTCTACGCCGAGCCCGACGCCGAGGCCGCGATCCTGCGCGATCTTGCCGGGCAGTTCCCCAACATCACGGCGATCCGGGTGCGCGACGCGATCGACCGGGTCTCGGACCTGCTTGCGGGGATCGCGGCGGCCACGGCCTGGGGCGCCTCCGCCACGCTGCTCACGGGCTTTCTCGTCCTGATCGGCGCGGCGGCCGCGGGCGAAGGCGCGCGCACCTACGAGGCGGCGGTTCTCAAGACGCTGGGCGCCGGCCGCGCGCGCATCCTGCAAAGTTTTGCGCTGCGCGCCGCGCTGCTGGGCGCGGCGGCGGCGGGCGTGGCGCTTGCGGCCGGGATCGGCGGCGGCTGGGCCGTCAGCCATTTCGTGATGGAGACGCGCTTCGCGGTGATCTGGCCCTCGGCCATCGGGATCGTCGCCGGCGGGGTTCTGGCGACGCTTCTGGCGACGCTGGCCTTCGCGTGGAGGCCGCTGGCAACCCGACCCGCCCAGGTGTTGCGGGCGCGCGAATAGATGGTGCCGGCGTCCGGGCTGGCTGGCGACAGCATGCCGGTGCCGTGCCGCACAGCCACCCGAGGCGCTTCATGCACCTCTCCCCGGCAGGGCAGCCCTTGCCGATCAACCTCGTGCGTCGCGCCGCGCGCGCGGATATCCTGCCGCGCTTCCTCCGCCTGTCCGAAGCCGACATCGGGACCAAGTCCGGCCCGCAGGATCTCGTGACCCATGCCGGTACCGCTGCCGCGGCGCTGATCGTTGAGATGTCGGGGGTCATCCCCCCCTAACCGTCCCCAAGAAGCTCCGCCGCGAGGCCGCGGCGCTTTACCCGGGCCTCCGTCGCGCCGCGTCTCTGCGCGGCTACGCGACCGTTTCGACATGCTGGCGGGCCGAGGCCGCCTCCGCGCGCCGCTACTCCGCGGCCTCCGCGTAGTCCGAGACCGGCGGGCAGGTGCAGACGAGATGCCGGTCGCCCCAGACATTGTCCACGCGGTTGACCGGCGGCCAGTACTTGTCGACCCGGAAGGCGCCCGACGGAAAACAGCCCTGCTCGCGGCTGTAGGGCCGCTCCCACACGCCTACGAGATCCTCCACCGTGTGGGGCGCTTGCTTGAGCGGGTTGTTCTCCCGGTCGACGCGGCCATCCTCGATCGCGCGGATCTCCTCCCGGATGCCCAGCATCGCGTCGCAGAACCGGTCGAGCTCCGCCTTGGTCTCGCTTTCCGTGGGCTCGACCATGAGCGTGCCCGCCACCGGCCAGCTCATGGTGGGGGCGTGGAAGCCGCAATCCACGAGGCGCTTGGCGATGTCGTCCACCGTGACGCCGGCGCTGTCGGCGAAGGGGCGCACGTCGAGAATGCACTCATGCGCGATGCGCCCCGACGGGCCCTTGTAAAGCACGTCGAAGGCGCCTTCGAGCCGCCTGGCGATGTAGTTGGCGTTCAGGATCGCCACGCGGGTGGCCTGGGTGAGCCCCTCGCCCCCCATCATCAGGCAGTAGGCCCAGCTGATCGGCAGGAGCGACGGAGAGCCGTAGGGCGCCGCGGCTACCGCGCCCTCGCCCGACACCGGGTCGCCGGGCAGGAAGGGCACGAGGTGCGCCTTCACGCCGATCGGCCCCATGCCGGGGCCGCCACCGCCATGGGGGATGCAGAAGGTCTTGTGCAGGGTCAGATGGCTCACATCGCCGCCCAGATCGCCCGGCCGCGAGAGCCCGACCGTGGCGTTCATGTTCGCACCGTCGATGTAGACCTGCCCGCCATGCGCGTGGGTGATCCGGCAGACCTCGGTCACCGTCTCCTCGAACACGCCGTGGGTCGAGGGGTAGGTGATCATGCAGCCAGCCAGATTTTCCGCGTGTTTTTCAGCTTTTGCGCGGAAATCCTCAAGATCGATGTCGCCATTCGCCGCGGTGGCGACCGTCACCACCTCCCAGCCGACCATATGCGCGCTCGCCGGGTTCGTGCCGTGGGCGGAGAGCGGAATGAGGCAGACGTTCCGGTGCCCTTCGCCGCGCGACCGATGCCAGCCCGCGATCGTCAGCAGCCCGGCATACTCGCCCTGGGCACCGGAGTTCGGCTGCATCGAAATCGCGTCGTAACCCGTTATCTTGCAGAGCTTTTCGGAAAGATCCCCAATCAGGTGTGTATAACCTTCGGCCTGGTCCCTCGGCGCGTAGGGATGCAGCAGCGAGAATTCGCGCCAGCTGACCGGCATCATCTCGGCCGCGGCGTTGAGCTTCATCGTGCAGGACCCGAGCGGAATCATCGCCCTGTCGAGCGCGAGATCGCGGTCGGCGAGCCGGCGCATGTAGCGCACCATCTCCGTCTCGGCGCGGTTCATGTGAAAGACCGGGTGATCGAGATAGGAGCTCGTGCGGGTCAGGCCCTCCGGCAGGCGATACTCCGGCCGCGCCGGATCGTCGGCCCGCTCGATCCCGAACGCGCGCCAGACCGCCTCGATGATGTCGGAGGTCGTGCGCTCGTCGAGGGTGATGCCCACGCGCGTTTCGCCCACGGGCCGCAGGTTCACGCCCTCGTCCACCGCCGATTTCATCACCGCCCGCTGCAGCGCCCCAACCTCGACCGTGATCGTGTCGAAGAAGGTTTCGGGTGCGACGGAAAAGCCCGCGGCCTTGAGCCCCTTTGCGAGCCGCACGGTCTTGCGGTGGATGCGCTGCGCGATCGCCTTCAGCCCCTCCGGCCCATGGAACACCGCGTAGAAACCCGCCATGACGGCAAGCAGCGCCTGCGCGGTGCAGACGTTCGAGGTCGCCTTCTCGCGGCGGATGTGCTGCTCGCGGGTCTGGAGCGCGAGCCGGTAGGCGCGATTGCCGTGCGCGTCCACCGACACGCCCACCAGCCGGCCCGGCAGCGCGCGCTTGTAGGCGTCGCGGGTGGCGATATAGGCCGCGTGCGGCCCGCCATAGCCCACCGGCACGCCGAAGCGCTGGGTGGAGCCCACGGCGATGTCCGCGCCCATCGCACCCGGTTCCTTCAGAAGGGTAAGCGCCAGCGGATCGGCGGAGACGACGCCGATCGCCTTCGCCTCGTGCAGCGCGGCGATTTCGGGCCCGAAATCGCGAAGATGGCCGTAGGTGCCGGGATACTGGAAGATGGCGCCGAAGACCGCCTCTGGGTCCAGCGCCTCGGGCGGACCGACCACGATCTCGATGCCGAGGGGCGCGGCGCGCGTCTTCATCACGTTGATGTTCTGCGGGTGGCAGTTCTCGTCCACGAAGAAGGCCGTCGCCTTCGACTTGGCCACGCGCTGGGCCATCGTCATCGCCTCGGCGCAGGCGGTGGCCTCGTCGAGCAGCGAGGCGTTGGCGATCTCGAGGCCGGTGAGGTCGCTCACCATGGTCTGGAAGTTCAGCAGCGCCTCGAGCCGTCCCTGGCTGATCTCGGGCTGGTAGGGCGTGTAGGCGGTGTACCAGGCGGGGTTTTCCAGGATGTTGCGCTGGATCGCGGGCGGCGTCACCGTGCCGTGATAACCCATGCCGATCAGCGAGGTCAGCACCCTGTTCCTCGAGGCGACCTGCCGCATGTGGTGAAGCAGTTCACGCTCCGACATGGCCCGGCCGAAATCGAGCGGTTCCGCCTGCCGTATCGCGGCGGGCAGCGTCTCTTCCATGAGCGCATCGAGGCTGTCGGCCTTCAGGATGCCGAGCATCTCCTGCATCTCGGCGGGAGACGGGCCGATATGGCGGCGATTGGCGAAATCGTAGGGAAGGTAATCGGTCGGTTCGAACGGCATGCGATCCTCCTTGCCGGAACGCGGCGGTCCCGGACATCATGTTGCCAAAGCGTCTGCCGGGGCCATGCGCCTGCGGGCCCGTCCCCGGATCTGGTCAACTCAGCCGATCAGGTCCTTGTAGGCGGCTTCGTCCATGTAGTCGTCGAGCTGCGAGGTATCGCTCGGCGCGATCTTGAAGAACCACCCCTCGCCGGCCGGGTCCTCGTTGACGAGGGCGGGGTTGTCGACGATCGCGGCGTTCACCTCGACGATCTCCCCGTCGAGCGGCGCGAGGATGTCCGAGGCGGCCTTCACGCTTTCGATCACCACGACCTCGTCGTCCTTCGAGACGGTCGTCCCCTCCTCGGGCAGTTCGACGAAGACGATGTCGCCGAGCTGCGTTGCGGCGTGTTGGGTGATGCCCACCACGATCACGTCCTCCTCGGGGCGCAGCCACTCGTGTTCCTCGGTATATTTCATGGTCGTCACGCGTCGTTCTCCTCGCTTGTCTCAGCGCTTGTATCCGGGTTTCACGAAAGGCAGGTCGCTCACGGCCACGGGCATGCGGCGTCCGCGCACCTCTCCCCAGAGAGGCTGGCCCTGCCGCGCCAGCCGGTCGGGCACGTAGCCCATGGCGACCGGCGCGCCCACCGTGGGGCCGAAGCCGCCGGACGTCACGGCGCCGACGGGGTCGCCGCCGGCTTCCGCCTCGTAGAGCGCGACGCCCGCGCGCATGGGCGCGCGGCCTTCGGGGCGCAGCCCGACCCGCGCCCGCGCCGCGCCGTCGCGCAGTTCCGCGAGGATGCGCGCCGCGCCCGGGAAACCGCCCGCCCGCGCGCCGCCCTCGCGGCGGGCGGGCTGGATCGCCCAGCCGAGCCCCGCCTCCACAGGCGTCGTCGCGGCGTCGATGTCCTGGCCGTAAAGGCACAGCCCCGCTTCGAGGCGGAGCGAATCGCGCGCACCGAGCCCCGCCGGCGCGACGTCGGGGTGATCGAGCAGCGCCCGGGCGAGCGGTTCCGCGGCGCCCGCGGGCACCGAGATCTCGTAGCCGTCCTCGCCGGTATAGCCCGAGCGCGAGACCCACGCCTCGGCGCCGGCCAGATCGAGCGTGGCCGTTTCCATGAAGCGCATTTCTCCGGCGCGCGGATCGAGCGTGGCCAGCGCGGCCTGCGCGCACGGGCCCTGAAGGGCGAGAAGCGCCCGGTCAGAAAGAAGCGTCACCTTGACCCCCGCGGGTTCCAGCCCGGCCCGCAGGATCGCCTCGTCCTCGGTCCGGCGGGACGCGTTCACCACAAGGAAGAGCACGTCGCCGCGCCGGGCGATCATCAGGTCGTCCTCGATCCCGCCGGTGTCGTTGGTGAAGAAACCGTAGCGCTGGCGGCCGTCGCGCAGGCCCAGAACGTCCTGCGGCACGAGGCCCTCGAGCGCGCGCGCCGCCGCGTCGACATCCGCCGCGCGCACGAGCACCTGGCCCATGTGGCTTACATCGAAGAGCGCGGCGCGCTCGCGCGCCTGCGTGTGCTCGGCCATGATGCCGGCATACTGCAACGGCATCGAGAAGCCTGCGAAATCCACCATCCGCGCACCGAGTTCCCGGTGCAGCGAATCAAGCGTCAGGCGCTGAGCCTCGGCCATGGCCCGCCTCTCCTATTACGCCAGGTGGTCGGTTGCGACACGCGCCCGGCATCCCGATCGCGCAGGACCAGCGCCTGCGCCGCGATGCCCCCTCTGTCCTTTCGCCTGAGATCGCTATCCCTTCGGCGGATGCGGCCTGCGCATCTCTCTCCAGAGTGTCGTTGCCGGATCGGGCCTTTCGGCCTGAGAGTTTCCGGGGCGGTTGCTCCTTCGGCACCGGCGAAGAGCCGGTTCTCCCGATCCGTCGAGGGCAAGATAGCGAAGCCCCTCACGCCGGGCAAGCCCGCCGTCGCGCGTCAGCCGCGACACCCCGCGGGCGCGAGCAACGCCTCGAGCGCGGGATTGTTGCAGACAAGCGCCTCGAGCGTGATGTCGTCCAGATGCGCGAAGAATGTCTCCACCGCATCGTTGAGCGCGATGCGAAGCCGGCAGCCCGCCACGAGCGGGCAGGTGTTGTCGGCGTCGGCGAAACACTCGGCGATGGGCACGGGCGCCTCGAGCGCGCGAAAGACCGATCCGATGCAGATCTCGCCGGCCGGCCGCGCGAGCGCCACGCCGCCGTTCCGGCCGCGCTGGGTGCGCAGATAGCCAAGCTGCGCAAGCTGGTTGATCACCTGCGCGAGGTGATTCTCGGACGCGTTGCAGCGCGTGGCGATCTCGTACTTTGTGACCAGCCGGCCGTCATGGGTGGCGCAGTACATGAGCACGCGAACGGCGATGTTGGTGCGTTTCGTGACGCGCAAGCGGTCGCTCCCCGGACAAGATGTTTAGCAGACCGTGCCACAGAGCCGTGGCGCGGGGTTTGACATGCATCAATCGTACATCAATCTTTGCGGCCATGCAGGATGCGCCGCATTTTTTCGGCTACGGAAGCCTCGTCAACCGGGCGACCCACGCCTACCCGTCAGCGCACCGGGCGCGGGTGCAAGGATGGCGGCGGGTCTGGCGGCACGCACGGCTGCGCCCGGTCGCCTTCCTGTCGGTGGAGCCCGCTCCCGGCGCGGAAATCGAGGGGCTGATCGCGGCCGTCCCGCGCGGCGACTGGGCGGCCCTCGACGCCCGCGAGGCCGCCTCCCGCCGCGAACGCGTGACGACCGGCATCCGGCACGAGGCGCCGCACAGGCCGGAGGTCGCGCTTTACCGCCTGCCCGATGGCGGCCACGCCGCGCCCAGCGCGGCGCATCCGATCCTGCTCAGCTACGTCGATGTCGTGGTCCAGGGATATCTGCGCGAATTCGGGCAGGCCGGGGCAGAGCGGTTTTTCGAGACGACAGCGGGATGGGAGGCGCCGATCCTCGACGTCCGCGCCGCGCCGCGCTCCCCGCGCCACCAGGGGCTGGGAGCCGACGAACGCGCCTTCGTGGATGCCATGCTGCGCGGCCTTTCGGCGCGGATACTGCCCGCGACGGCCTGAATCGCGAGAGGGCGGAGCGCCGCGCCAGGAGGTGCCCCCGGGCGGCGCGCGCAGGGTTCCGGGCGCGCGATCAGGGCTTGCCCCGGACCGTCTGCAGAAGCGGCATCAGGTCGGACATCTCGGGGCCGCGCGCCCGCCCGGTCAGCGCCTTGCGCAGCGGCATGAAAAGCGCCTTGCCCTTGCGCCCCGTCTTCTCCTTCACCGCGGCCGTCCACGCGCCCCAGCTTTCGGCGGTGTAGGGCGGCGGCGGCAGAAGCTCCATGGCCTCGGCGACGAACTCCGCGTCCTCGGGCGCGATGTCGGGCTCCGCGCCGTCCCGGCACAGCGCCCACCAGTCGGCCAGTTCCTTGCGGGTGGAAATGTTCTCGCGCGCGACCGCCCAGAACTGCTCGGCCAGGTCGTCCGGCACACCGAGCGCCGCGATCTCCTCGCGCACGGTCTCGAATGGCAGCCCGTGCAGGTATCGTGCGGTGAGCGGGTAAAGATCCTCGACATCGAACTTCGTCGGCGCGGCGCCGAAGCGCGAGATGTCGAAGCCGGCCGCGATGGCGTCGAGAGCGCCGCGCAGTTCCACCGCATCGGCGGAACCGAGCCGCGCCAGCAGGCTCAGAAGCGCCGCGGGCTCCACCCCCGCCGCGCGCAGGTCGCGCAGCGCCAGCGTGCCCAGCCGCTTGGACAGCGCCTCGCCCTGCGTGCCGGTGAGCAGCGAGTGATGCGCGAAACGGGGCACCTGCCCGCCCAGCGCCTCCATGATCTGGATCTGGGTCGCGGTGTTGGTGACATGGTCGGAGCCGCGCACCACGTCCGTGACGCCCATCTCGGTGTCGTCCACCACCGAGGCGAGCGTGTAGAGGACCTGCCCGTCGCCCCGGATCAGAACCGGGTCCGAGACGCTGGCCGCGTCGATGGAAAGCGGGCCCAGGATGCCGTCCTCCCACTCGATCCGCTCGTGCAGGAGCTTGAAGCGCCAGTGCCCGGCGCCGCGCTCGGCCCGCAGCCTGGCCTTCTCCTCTTCGGAGAGCGCGAGCGCCGCGCGGTCGTAGACCGGCGGGCGGCCCATGTTGAGTTGCTTCTTGCGCTTGAGGTCGAGCTCCGTGGGCGTCTCGAAGCACTCGTAGAGGCGGCCCATCCCGCGCAGCCGCTCGGCGGCGGCCTCGTAGCGGTCGAGACGCGCCGATTGCCGTTCCAGCCGATCCCAGTCCAGCCCGAGCCAGGAAAGATCCTCCTTGATCGCCTCGACATACTCTTCCTTCGACCGTTCGGGATCGGTGTCGTCGATGCGCAGGATGAAGGTGCCCCCGGCCTTGCGGGCGATCAGGTGGTTCATCAGCGCCGTGCGAAGGTTGCCCACATGCAGGTAGCCCGTGGGCGACGGGGCGAAACGGGTTGTGGTCATGACGGCTCTCCTGTCGGGCGTGTCCTGTGTCACAGGGCCGGAAACTTGTCCAGCTTGCGGGGCTCCGCGCGGCTCTCCACAAGGCCTGCGCGAACTTGCACAGCGTGCGGGGCCGAATATCCTCTAGGTTCACCAGCGCCAAACCGGAGGACCCGACGATGACCGACCGTACCCTCACCCGCCGCCAGGCCCTCGCGGGCGCCGCGGCGCTGCCCCTCGCCACCGCCTCGGCCGGCCCGGCGCGCGCCTCGGCCCCGATGATGGGCGACGACCTGCCCGCCTTCAACCGCGTCAGGCTGGGCGAGTTCGAGGTGACGACGATCCTCGCCGGCACGCGCGCGGTGCCCGAACCGCAGGGCATCTTCGGCATGAACGTGTCGGCCGACCGCTTCGCCGAGGTCTCCCGGGCCGCGAACATCCCCACCGACGCGGCGCAGTTCTTCTTCACGCCCACGGTGGTCAACACGGGCGGCGAGCTCATCCTGTTCGACACCGGCCTCGCGCCCGCCGGCACCGTGGCCGCATTGGCGGCCGCGGGCTACGCGCCCGAGCAGGTGGATACGGTGGTCCTGACCCACATGCACGGCGACCATATCGGCGGGTTGATGGAGGGCGGCGTCGAGACCTTCCCGAACGCGCGCTACCTCGCCGGCGCGGTCGAGTTCGACGCATGGGACATGTCGGGCGACGAGGGGTTCGAGGCCAAGGTGCGCCCCCTCGCCGAGGCCGGAAGGATCGCGTTTCTCGACGACGGCGCGGCGGTGGCGTCCGGCGTCACCGCCATGGCGGCCTTCGGTCACACGCCCGGACACATGACCTTCATGCTGGAAAGCGCAGGCCAGCGGCTGCTGATCGCGGCGGATTTCGCCAACCACTACGTCTGGTCGCTCGCCCATCCCGACTGGGAGGTGCTTTTCGATCGCGACAAGGAGGCGGCCGCCGCCACGCGCCGGCGCATCCTCGACATGCTGGCCACGGACAGGATTCCCTTCATCGGGTATCACATGCCCTGGCCGGGCCTCGGCTATGTCGAGACGCGGGGCGAGGGCTTCGCCTACGTTCCGCACTCCTACCAGCTGCTGCTCTGAACCGCGGGCCGCGCGGCGCACGGCCGAGCCGAAAGGCCGGGCCGGGCGCCCCCGGTGTAAACGATACCCGGCGCCCGCGTGTCACGGGCGTCGCCCGGTGCAGCACGCAGGCAGGGATCGCGGCGGACCCCCGCGGCCGGCCCGTTTCCGGTGTCGGCATGCCGGTCGAAATGCCCGCCCGCCCCGGCGCTGCAGGCCGCAGCCCTGCGCGCCCCGCCGCAGCGCGCCCGTTCCACCGCGACCCGGCTGTCGCAATTTACGCAAGCCGGGACACCGGGCGCGCTTGCGCCGGGCAAGGCGCCGGGCGATTGTCGCGGTCATGGATCACGTCGCCCCCTCCGCCGAGGACATCGAACGCCTCGCCCGCGCCGCCCTCGACGCGCTGCCCGAGGCGTTCCGCCCGGCCGCGCGGCAGGTGGCCCTGCGGGTCGATGAGTTCGCGCCGGACTGGATGCTTTCCGAGATGGCGATCGAGGACCCGTTCGAGCTTACCGGGCTCTACGACGGCATCCCGATGACCGAGAAATCGGTGGGCGACCCGCCGCACGGCCCCGATACCGTCTGGCTCTTCCGCCGCCCGATCCTCGACGAGTGGGCGGACCGCGGCGATGTCACCCTCGGCGCGCTCGTGGCGCATGTCCTGGTGCATGAGCTGGCCCACCATTTCGGCTGGTCCGACGCCGACATCGCGACGATCGACCGCTGGTGGGAATGATCGTCCGCCCCGGTCAGTCCTCGCGGCGCGCAGCGTCGCGCCAGCGGTTGACGATCGGGTAGCGGCGGTCGAGCCAGAAGGCGCGGTTCGAAAGCCGCGCGCCCGGCGCGGACTGGAAGCGTTTGTATTCCGAAAGATAGACGAGGTGTTCGACCCGCGCGGCCTCTGCGCGGTCGTGGCCCGCCGCCACGCAATCCTCGATGGAGCCGTCCCGGTCCACCAGGATCTGGAGGAGCCCGTCGAGCCGCTCGTAGGGCGGCAGCGAATCGCTGTCCTTCTGATCCTCGGCAAGCTCGGCCGAGGGGGGCTTGGCGATCACGCGCTCGGGGATGACGGTGCCGCCCGGGCCCTTCATCCACGGGCGATGGTGGGCGTTCCGCCAGCGGCACAGATCGAAGACCCGCGTCTTGTAGAGATCCTTGATCGGATTGTAGCCGCCCGCCATGTCCCCGTAGATCGTGGCGTAGCCGACCGCGACCTCGGACTTGTTTCCGGTGGTCAGCAGCATCTCCCCGCACTTGTTCGACAGCGCCATCAGCAGCAGACCGCGCAGCCGCGACTGCACGTTCTCCTCGGTCACGTCCGGCGCGAGACCCTCGAACAGGGGCGCGAGCGCCTCGGTCACCGCGGCCCGCGGCCCCGAGATCGGCACCTCGTCGAGCCGCGCGCCGAGGTGCCGCGCCACGGCGGCCGCGTCCTCCAGCGACAGCGCCGAGGTGTATTCGGACGGCAGCATCACGCAGCGGACGTTCTCCGCGCCCACCGCGTCGGCCGCGATCACCGCGACGATGGCGCTGTCCACGCCGCCCGAGAGACCGAGCAGAACCTTCGAGAAGCCGCTTTTCGCCAGGTAATCGCGCAGCGCCAGCACGCAGGCGTGATAGTCCTGCTCCATCGCGTCGGGAATGTGGGTGCGTCCGCCCTCTTCCGCCTCCCAGCCGTTTTCGCCGCGGCGGAAATCCACCTGCGCGATCGCCTCCTCCATCACCGGCATCTGCACCGCGAGGCGGCCGCCGGGATTGAGGACGAAGCTGCCGCCGTCGAAGACCTGGTCGTCCTGCCCGCCCACGAGGTTGAGGTAGACGAGCGGCAGCCCCGTCTCCACCACCCGCGCCACCATGTGATTGAGCCGCACGTCGCGCTTGTCGCGGTAATAGGGCGAGCCGTTCGGCACGAGCAGGATCTCCGCGCCCGTCTCGGCCAGCGTCTCGGCCACGTCCGGGGACCACGCGTCCTCGCAGACGGGGCTGCCGAGCCGCACCGGCCCCACCGCGTAGGGTCCGGAAATCGGGCCGGGGCGGAACGTGCGCATCTCGTCGAAGACGAGGTAGTGCGGCAGATGGTGCTTGAGCGCGACCGCCGCGATCCGGCCTTCCTTCAGCACGAACCAGGCGTTGTGCAGTTCCGCACCCTCCAGCCAGAGCCCGCCCACGCCGAGCGCGGGCCCCTCGGCGCACTCCCGCGCGAGACGCTGCACGGTCTCGATCGCCGCGGCCTGGAACGCCGGGCGCAGGACGAGGTCCTGGGGGTTGTAGCCCGGAATGAACATCTCGGGCAGCGCCACCATGTCGGCGCCCGCGGCCTTGCCGGTCTTCCACGCCTCGCGCGCCCGCGCGGCGTTTCCGTCGAGGTCGCCGAGCGTGGGGTTGAACTGAGCGAGCGTCAGGCGGAACCTGTCGGCCATGGGTCTGTCCCCGGAATTGACGTGTCGGCCCTCACTTAGCAGATGCCGGGGCGAGGGGAAGCGGGTTGCGGCAAAAGGCGTTGTCACCCCCGGGAGGCTCCTTTACCCTCTCACCGACCGGTCGAAATCCGGAACGACAGGGCGGACACTTCTTATGGCAGGCAAGTCAGGCAGCAGACGCGCGCCGCTCGCCGGGGCGTTTGCCGCGGCGCTTCTGACCGCGGCGTGGGCCCCGGCGCTCCAGGCGCAGGACGGCGACGTCCGCACGAAGCAGTACGAGGACGGCGGCGTCTACGAGGGCACCTTCAAGGACGGCTTGCAGCACGGCCGCGGCACCTACCGCCTGCCGAACGGCTACGAATACACCGGCGAATGGGTCGAGGGCGAGATCCGCGGCGAGGGCGTGGCGCGCTTTCCCAACGGCTCGGTCTACGAAGGCACCTTCGCCCGGGGCAAGCCCGACGGGGTGGGCAAGATCACCTTCGCCGACGGGTCCACCTACGAGGGCACCTGGGTGGACGGGCAGATCACCGGCCAGGGCATCGCGGTCTACGCCAACGGCACCCGCTACGAAGGCGGCTTCCGCAACGCCATGCACCATGGCCGCGGAACGATGTCGAGCCCCAACGGCTACGTCTACGAGGGCGACTGGGTGAACGGCGTCAAGGAGGGCCAGGGCACGATCACCTACCCCGACGGCTCGGTCTACCAGGGCTCCATCGTGCGCGGCTCCCGGGAGGGGGTGGGCACGCTCACCACGCCCGCGGGGCTGATCTACGAAGGGCTCTGGAAAGACGGCCAGATCAACGGCGAGGGCACGCTGACCCAACCCAACGGCGACATCTACGAAGGCCAGCTGGTGAATGGCCGCCGGGAAGGCATGGGCAAGGTGACCTACGCCAACGGCGACGTCTACGAGGGCGCGTTCCAGAACGACCAGCGCCACGGCCAGGGCACCTTCACCGGCACCGACGGCTACGTCTACGAAGGCTCCTGGGTCGCGGGCCGGATCGAGGGCGAGGGCAAGGTCACCTACCCGGACGGATCGGTCTACACGGGCGACTTCCGCGAGGGGCTCGCCAATGGCGAGGGCCGCATCACCTACCCCGACGGCTCCACCTACGAGGGCGACTGGGTGGACGGCGTGATCGAGGGGGCGGGCCGCGCGACCTATCCCAACGGGCTGGTCTACGAGGGCGAATTCCAGAACGCCCGCAACCACGGCGAGGGCGTCATGACCTATGCCGACGGCTACCGCTACGAGGGCGAGTGGCGGGACGGTCAGCGCCACGGCCAGGGCACCGCGACCTATCCCGACGGGACCGTCTACGTCGGTCAGTTCGCGGATGGGCAGCGCCACGGCGAGGGCCGGATCGAGATGCCCGACGGCTTCACCTACGAGGGCAGCTGGTCGCGGGGCGAGATCGAGGGCATGGGCACCGCGCGCTATCCCCGCCGCAACGACGCGGGCGAGATCGTGGGCCACGACGTCTACGAGGGCCAGTTCGTCGACGGACGCCGCCAAGGCGAGGGAACGATGCGCTACGCCTCCGGTGAAGAGGAAAGCGGCACCTGGGTGAACGGCGCCCTGACCGACGGGGACGACACGCAATAGCGCGCCCGCGAAACGACGCGTCGCCGCGTCGAACCTGCGAGGGACATGCCATGCGAGGCTTCGGGATCTGGCTTGTGGCGGTGGCCCTCGTCATACTGGCGGGGATCGTCGTCCCCTACGGCATTCTGAGCGGGGGCGCCCCGTCGCTCGTGATCTTCGTCTTCTGGTGCGTCTTCGGCGCGGCCGTCATCGGCCTGATCGCCGCCGGTGTCGCCCGCTGGAAGCTCTGAGATGATCCCGGCCGTCGTCATCTGGTTGACCGTCGCCGCCTTCGCCGTCCTGGGCGGCGCGATCGCCTTTGCCGCCATGCGCGGAAACACCGGAACGGCCGCCGACTACTATCTCGGCGGCCGCCATTTCGGCGGCATGGTGTCGGGCCTGTCCTACGCCGCGACCACCTACTCGGCATTCATGCTGGTCGTGCTCACCGGGCTGACCTATCGCGGCGGGGTCGGCGCGCTGGGCTTCGAGCTGATCTATTTCTCGGGGCTCACGCTTCTCGTGGTCTTCGGCCCGCGCTTCTGGCTCGCGGCGCGGCGCTGGGGCTTCATCACGCCGGCCGAGATGCTCGGCGCGCGCTACGGCGACCGCAAAGTGGCGCGGCTGGCGGCGGTGCTGAGCCTGCTTTTCCTGATGCCCTACTGCACGACGCAGATGGCGGGCATCGGCCTTCTGCTGTCGGGCGTCACGGGGGGCGCGATCACGCTCTTGCAGGCGATCGCGGTGGGCGCGGCGCTCGCGATCTTCTGGACGCTGGTCGCCGGGCTGCGCTCGGTCGCCTGGACCGACGCGGTGCAGGCGGCGGTGATGCTCGTCTCGGCGCTCCTCGCCGTGGGCTTCGTCGTCGCGTCGATCGGTGGCGTGGGCGTCTTCGTCGCGCGGGTCGCCGCGGAACACGGGCCCTGGCTCGACGTGCCGGGGCCGGGGTTGTGGAGCCTCGGCACCTTCCTCGCGCTTTCGATCCCGTGGTTCTTCTTTCCGCTCTCCAACCCGCAGGTCAGCCAGCGCCTCTTCGTCACCGAGGACATGCGCGCGCTGCGGCGCATGATCTTCTGGGTGCTGGGCTTCGGGCTCGTCTTCACGCTGATCGCGGTGATCTGGGGCTTCGCGGCGCTGGTGCTGGAACCGGGGCTCGACAACCCCGCCGGGGCGACCCCGGCGCTGCTGGGCTCGGGCGTGGTGCCGCTGCCGGTCAGCCTGCTGCTGATCGTCGGCATCCTCTCGGCCGCGGTCTCGACGCTCGATTCCATCGCGCTGACGCTTGGATCAATGGTGGCGCGCGACCTCATGCGCCAGGGCGAGGGACGCGATGCGCGGCAGATCCTGATCGGCCGCGTGGTCGTGGTGCTGGTGGTGCTTTTCGCGGCCGTCTTCGCGCTCAGGAACGCGCCGATCATCGACCAGCTCGCGGCGCTTTCGGCGGCCGGGCTCGTGGTCACGGTGCCCGCAACCATCGGCGCCTTCTTCTGGCGCGGCGGCACGGCGGCAGGGGTGCTGGCCTCCTTCCTGGGCGGCGCGGGGCTTGCGATCTGGCTCGTCATGGGGGCGAGCGTCAGCGTCTTCGATCCGCGCCTCGCGCTCGGCGTGATCTCGACCACGGTCGCGCTTTTCGTGGGTGTCAGCCTCGTGACGCAACCGCGCGCCGGGGCGCTCGATTTCAAGCGCGCGCTGCGCCGCGACCTCGACGACCACGGCGTCTGGTAGGTCAGACCGTCTCGCCGGCCTCCATGCGGTCGAGGAACGCCCCGGCCTCGCGCAGGACCGTCCTGCGCCGGTCCTCGTCCATCCGGTCCCATGTGCGGTACATCTGCGCCATGCGCGGGTTGCCCTCGAAGCGCTCGCGATGCCTGTCGAGGAAGTGCCAGTAAAGCAGGTTGAAGGGGCAGGCCCCCTCCCCCGTCTTGCGGCTGACCGCGTAGTCGCAGGACTTGCAGTAGTCCGACATGCGGTTGATGTAGGCGCCCGACGAGACATAGGGCTTCGAGGCGACGATGCCGCCGTCGGCGAACTGGCTCATCCCGATCACGTTGGGCGCCTCCACCCATTCGTAGGCGTCGGCATAGACGGCAAGGTACCAGTCGTGCACCTCGGCCGGATCGACGCCCGCCAGAAGCGCGAAATTGCCCGTGACCATCAGGCGCTGGATATGGTGGGCGTAGGCCTCTTCCCGCGTCTGGGCCACGCTTTGCGCGAGGCAGCGCATGTGCGTCCGCGCCCCCCAGTAGAAATCCGGCAACCGCCGGTCGTGGCCGAGCGCGTTACGCGCGGTGTAGTCCGGACCTTCGAGGAAGTAGATGCCGCGGACGTATTCGCGCCAGCCGATGATCTGGCGAATGAACCCTTCCACCGCGTTGATGGGCGCGCGGCCGTCACGCCACGCCGCCTCCGCCGCCCGGCAGACCTCGAGCGGGGACAGCAGACCGGCATTGAGATAGGGAGAGATCACGGCATGGTAAAGGAACCGGTGCCCGTCCAGCATCGCGTCCTGGTAGTCGCCGAAGCACGGCAGGGCATGGGTCACGAAGTGATCGAGCGCGCCACGCGCCTCCTCGCGATCGGTGGCGAACCAGAACGGCCGGACATCGCCGAAATTGCTGGCGAACTCCCGCTCGACAAGGTCCAGAACCTCCTCCACGGTCGCGTCCGGGTCAAACCGCGGCGGCCCGTCGTTCGCGATCTCGTCCGGGGCGGGCTTGCGATTCTCGTGGTCGAAGTTCCACTTGTCCCCCGCGGGGGTGTCGCCTTCCATCAAGAGACCGGTCTTGCGGCGCATCTCGCGGTAGAAATACTCCATGCGCAGCGACTTGCGCCCCTCGGCCCAGCTCTCGAACTCGGCGTGAGAGGCGATGAAGCGGTCGTCCTCGCAGAGCGTGACCGGCACCGGGCAATGGCGCAGCGTCTCGATCAGCCGCCATTCGCCGGGCTCGGTGGCGAAGACCTCTGTGGCGCCGGTCTCATCGGCCCGGCGCAGCAGTTCGCCGCAGATGCTGCCGGCGTTCTCCGGGTCGTCGAAGGGCGTGTAGAGCACCCGCCAGCCCGCCCCGCGCAGCCGCTCGGCGAACTTGCGCATGGACGCGAAGAGGAAGGCGATCTTCTTGGGGTGATGGCGCACGTAGCTCGCCTCGTCGCGCACCTCGGCCATGACGACGATATCCTGCGATGGATCCGCCGCGCGCAGCGCCGCGATCTCTTCGCTCAGCTGATCCCCGAGGACGAGGACGAGACGGCTCACCACGGGATCTCCTCGAAGGCGTAATCGTAGAACCCGCCCGAATGGCGCGGCTGCAACCGCTCCACCACTTCGGCCAGCCGCTCGGCGGCGCGCTCGGGGGTGACGGTGGGATGGCCGCCGGCGTATTTCGCAGTGAGCGCCGTCTCCACGGTGCCGGGATGCAGCGCGGCGATGACGGCCTCGGGCCGGGTGCGCGCGATCTCCACCGCCGCGCCGTGAAGCATCTGGTTCAGCGCCGCCTTGGCCACGCGGTAGGAATACCAGCCGCCCATGCGGTTGTCGCCGATGGAACCCACCCGCGCCGAAAGCGCGGCGAAGACCGATCTTCCCTCGCGCGGCATCAGCCCGACGGCGTGCTTCAGCACGATCGCCGGCCCGACGCAGTTGAGCGAGAACTGGTCGATCATCGCCCGGGGTTCGAGGTGGCGAAGGCTTTTCTCGGGTCCGTGCCCGTCGAGTTCGAGGGCGCCCGTCGCCACGAAGATGAGGTCGAAGGGGCCCTCGAGCCGGGACAATCCCGCCTCGACCGAGGCCTCGTCGGTGACGTCGAACCCGTCGGCGGATCGCGACAGGCTCGTGACGTTCGCGCCGCGGCGGTCCAGCTCGGCCGCAACGGCCGCGCCGATCCCGCCCGAGGCGCCGATCACAAGTGCGTTCGAAGGTATCATGGCCGCGAATTAACGCAGGCGCCCGCGCTGTCAATCGCGTCGCCGCCCCGGGGAGGCCGGCGCATTTCAGGGGTTTTCCCGAACGCCAAATGGCGTATAGTTCGCCCCCATGACGAGCCGGGATCATATCGCCGTTTCCCGCGTCGGTGCCGTCGCGCCGGCCCTCGGCCTTCTTCTCCTTAGCCGCCTCTGAGCGTGCCGCTCGGCGCGACCGCTCAGAGGACGCAGTGCCGCGCCGGAGAGAAGCCAAGGACAACCGAAGAGATCAAGCCATGACCGACCAGAGCACGAAAGATCGCGTGTTGATCTTCGACACGACGCTGCGCGACGGCGAGCAGAGCCCCGGCGCGACCATGACCCACGACGAGAAGCTCGAGATCGCGGATCTTCTCGACGAGATGGGCGTGGACATCATCGAGGCGGGCTTCCCGATCGCCTCCGAGGGCGACTTCCGCGCGGTGAAGGAGATCGCCGAGCGCGCGCGCAACGCGGCGATCTGCGGGCTCGCGCGGGCCAACCCGACCGACATCGACCGCTGCTGGGAGGCGGTGCGCCGCGCGAAGCACCCGCGCATCCACACCTTCATCGGCACCTCGCCGCAGCACCGCGCCATCCCGAACCTCGACCAGGACCAGATGGCCGCGCGCATCCACGAGACGGTCACCCACGCGCGCAACCTCTGCGACAACGTGCAATGGTCGCCGATGGACGCGACGCGGACGGAATGGGACTATCTCAGGCGCGTGGTGGAGATCGCCATCAAGGCGGGCGCCACGACGATCAACATTCCCGACACGGTGGGCTACACCGCGCCCGTCGAATCCGCCGATCTCATCCGGCGGCTGATCTCCGAGGTGCCGGGCGCCGACGAGGTGGTCTTCGCCACCCACTGCCACAACGACCTGGGCATGGCGACGGCGAACGCCCTCGCCGCGGTCGCGGGCGGCGCGCGACAGATCGAGTGCACCATCAACGGGCTCGGGGAGCGGGCCGGGAACACCGCGCTCGAGGAGATCGTCATGGCGCTCCGTGTGCGGGGCGACATCATGCCCTACGAGACCCGCGTGGACACCACGAAGATCATGAACATCTCGCGCCGCGTGGCCGCGGTGTCCGGCTTCCCGGTGCAGTACAACAAGGCGATCGTGGCAAGAACGCCTTCGCGCATGAATCGGGCATCCACCAGGACGGGATGCTGAAGAGCGCCGACACGTTCGAGATCATGCGCCCCGAGGATATCGGGCTCGCGGCCACCTCGCTGGTGATGGGCAAGCATTCGGGCCGCGCGGCGCTCCGCGCCAAGCTCGAGGAGCTCGGCTACAAGCTGGGCGAAAACCAGCTGAAGGACGTCTTCGTCCGTTTCAAGGACCTCGCCGACCGCAAGAAGGAGGTCTACGACGAGGACCTCATCGCGCTGATGCGCGCGGGCGAGGACGCGGCGAAGGACCATCTCGTGGTGCACTCGCTGCGGGTGGCCTGCGGCACCGGCGGGCCGGCGGAAGCCGAACTCGTGATGACGGTGGACGGCGTGGAGAAATCCGCCACGGCCCGGGGCGACGGCCCGGTGGACGCGACCTTCAAGGCGGTGCGCGAGATCTGGCCCAACGACGCGCGTCTCCAGCTCTACCAGGTTCACGCCGTGACGGAGGGGACGGACGCGCAAGCTACGGTCAGCGTGCGCCTCGAGGAGGATGGCAACATCGCCACCGGCCAGTCGGCGGATACCGACACGGTCGTGGCCTCCGCCAAGGCCTACGTCAACGCGCTGAACCGCCTGCTCGTCCGCCGGGACCGGCTGGGGCAGGACGAGAAGGAAATCAGCTACAAGGACGCGGGCTGAGGGCGCCACGCGGTCTACGGACCGCGTGCAAGCCGCTTCGAAGCGGCTTGCAAGGGCCTTCGAAGGCCCTTGCGCTCAGCCCAGCGGCCCCGCCGTCTGCCAAAGCCGGACGCGCAGCCCGCCATGGGGCACCTGCGGGCCGGCATCGAGCGGCAGGCCGCTCGCGCGTGCGAGCGTGTCCTCGCTCGTCACCAGCGCCACCCGCCAGCCCGCGAAGCGCGCGCGCATGACCTCTCCGAACCGGCCGTAAAGCGCGCGCAGCGCGCCCGCATCGCCGATCCGCCCGCCATAGGGCGGATTCGCGATGACGAGGCCGGGCGCCCCCTCGGGCGGGACGAGATCGCTGATCGCCTGTCGGGCGAAGGCGCAGCGTCCGTCGACGCCCGCGCGCGCTGCGTTTTCAAGGCTCATGCGCACGGCGCCGGCGTCGCGGTCGAAGCCGTGGAAGCGCAGTGGCCCGTCGCGCGCCGCGCGCGTGGCGCGCATCGCGTCCCAGCGGGTGGGGTCGAAGCCTGCCAGCCTTTCGAAGGCGAAGGGGCGGTCGCGCCCGGGCGCGAGTCCGGCGGCGATCTCGGCGGCCTCGATCACGAAGGTGCCCGAGCCGCACATCGGGTCCAACACCGGCTCCGCGCCGTCGAACCCGGCCGCGCGGAGAAAGAGCGCCGCCAGCGTCTCGCGCAGGGGCGCCTTTCCGACCGCCTGCTTGTGCCCGCGCCGGTGCAGCGGCGATCCGGAACTGTCGAGGCTGATCTCGACAAGGTTGTTCTCGATCCGGACGAGGACGCGCAACTCCGCCTCGTCCGACACCGGAACGCCCGCGCCGCCCAGCGCCTGGACCACGCGCTGGGCCGCGGCCTTTTCGTGGTAGATCCGCGAGCGCCGGCAGCTTGCCTCGACGCGCACCGGCGTGTCCGTGCGAAAGACCTCGCCCCAGGGGACGCGCCGTGCACGCTTGTCGAGTTGCGCAAGGTGCACCGCGGGAAACCCGACGAGCCGCACCAGGACGCGGCCCGCACCCCTGAGCTCGAGGTTGGCGCGCCAGACCTCCTGCCATCCGCCCCGCGCGAGCACGCCGCCCGCGACCGTCGCGGTCACGTCGAAGCCCTTTTCGCGCGCCTCTTCCGCGAGCACCGGTTCGAGGCCGGGCGGCGCCGCGAGAAAGATCTCGAACGGGCCGTCCGGTCGGAGGTCGTCGGCCATCGCGCGCCGCGTCAGAGCATCGCCGGCACGACGAGGTCGGGCGGGCGGTGGCCGTCGGCGTGGGTCTTGATGTTGATGATGACCTTCTCGCCCATCTCGATCCGCCCCTCGACCGTGGCCGAGCCCATATGCGGCAGAAGCACCACGTTCCTGAGCTGCCGCAGGCGCGGGTTCACGCCGGTGCCGTGCTCGTAGACGTCGAGGCCTGCTCCCGCGATCTCGCCCGCGCGCAACATCCGGGTGAGCGCGTTCTCGTCGATCACCTCGCCGCGCGAGGTGTTCACGATCACCGCGTCCGGCTTCATGAGCTTCAGCCGCCGCGCGTTCATCAGATGGAAGGTGGAGGGCGTGTGCGGGCAGTTCACGCTGATGATGTCCATCCGCGCGACCATCTGGTCGAGGCTTTCCCAGTAGGTGGCGCCATGGGCGTCCTCGATCTCGGGGCGGAGGCGGCGACGATTATGGTAATGCACCTGCATGCCGAAGGCCTGCGCGCGGCGCGCCACGGCCTGCCCGATCCGCCCCATGCCGAGGATGCCGAGGCGCCGGCCGGCGAGCCGCCCGCCCAGAAGCGCGGTCGGCGACCAGCCGCCCCATTCGCCCGACTGCATGAGCGCGAGCCCTTCGGGAATCCGCCGCGTCACGGCGAGGATCAGCGCCATGGTCATGTCGGCGGTGTCGTCGGTCATCACGCCGGGCGTGTTCGACACGAGGATCCCGCGCGAGCGCGCGGTTTCCACGTCGATATGGTCCACGCCGGCGCCGTAATTGGCGATGAGCTTCAGCCGCGGCCCGGCCTGCGCGATGAGCCGCGCGTCGATGTCGTCGACGATGGTCGGCACCAGCACGTCGGCCTCGGCCATCGCGGCGGCGAGTTCCTCTCTGCTCATGGGCGCGTCGTCCTCGCGCAGGCGGACGTCGAAGAGGTCCCGCATGCGCGCCTGCACGGGCTCCGGCAGGCGTCGCGTGACGACAACACTCAGCCGCTCAGATGTCATAGGGCGCCTCCTCTCGCTTCCCCTCGCCCGGGGTCGGTGGCACAGTGTCGAAGAAGACGCCGGGGCACAAGAACCCCGGCCGGAAAACGGCACCCGTCGCGGGTGCGGGGCAGCGGACAGGCGATGATCAGATCCTTCCGGAGGTGCGGCCGCGGCGTGGCCGCCATGGCTATCGCGGCGCTTCTTTGCGGGCTGGCGGTCGTCCCGGCCATCGCGGCCGAGCGCGGCCCGGTCACCAATCTTCCCCTGCCGCGCTACGTCTCGCTCAAGGCGTCCGAAGGCAATGTCCGCCGCGGCCCGTCGCTGACCCATCGCATCGACTGGGTGCTCAAGCGCCGCGACATGCCGCTTATGATCACCGCCGAGCATGGCCACTGGCGCCGCGTGCAGGACCGCGAGGGCGCGGGCGGCTGGATGCACTACTCGCTGCTTTCGGGCGTGCGCACCGTCATCGTCGTGGACGACATGCTGCCGCTGACGGTCCGGCCCGAGGCCCGCGCGCCCGAGGTGGCGCGTCTCGAGGCGGGGGTGGTCGCCCGGCTCGGCGCCTGCGACCGCACCCATTGCCGGCTGAGCGCGGGCGGCCATCGCGGCTGGGCCGAGAAGGCCGCGCTGTGGGGCGTCGACCCGGACGAGATCCGCGACTGAGCCACGCGCAGCCGCGCGGCGCGCCGCCCCCCGGTGCCACAACAATTTGGAATCGCTTGTCATCCGCGTGTCATCAAACGCGGTTAGCGGATGCGGCCAGAGAGCGAGGCTCTCTTCGCCCACCACTCGCAACATGTGCCCGCGCGCGGCCCGCGCGACGGGACCAGGAGAGATCACGATGACCAGCAAACCGATTGTCGCGGCCACGCTGCTTTGCACCGTCGCGGCTGCGCCGCTTTATGCGCAGGACCGCGCTCAGGTGAATTTCTGGCACGCCATGGGCGGCCAGCTCGGCGAGATCACCGACCGCTTCGCCACCGACTTCAACGCCTCCCAGGACGCCTGCCAAGTCAATTCGATCTACAAGGGCAACTATACCGAGAACATGACCCAGGCGATCGCGGCCTTCCGCGCCGGCGAGCAGCCGCACATCGTCCAGGTCTTCGAGGTCGGCACCGCCACCATGATGGCCGCCGAGGGCAACGGCGCAGTCTACCCCGTCTACAAGCTGATGGAGGACGCGGGCGTCGCCTTCGACCAGTCCGACTACCTGCCCGCGGTGATCTCCTACTACACCGACACCGACGGCAACCTTCTGTCGCTGCCCTTCAACAGCTCCACCCCGGTGCTGTGGTACAACAAGACCGCGCTCGACGCGGCCGGCGTCGAGGTGCCGGCCACCTGGGACGAGGTGGTCGAGGTGTCGCGCGCGCTGAAGGATAACGGCGTGAAATCGCCCTTCGGTTTCGGCTGGCAGTCCTGGACGCAGATCGAGAACTATTCGGCCTGGCACGACCTGCCGATCGGCAGCGAGGAGAACGGCTTTGCCGGGCTGGGCACCGATTTCACCTTCGACAACGCGAATGTCGTCAATCACATCGACCGCATCGCCAGGATGCGCGAGGAGGGGCTTTTCGCCTATGGCGGCCGCCGCGGCGACTCGCGCTCGATGTTCGTGAACGGCGAGACCGCGCTCTGGATCAACTCGTCGGCCTATTACGGCGGCTTCGCGAGCGACATCACCGACTTCGAGTTCGGGCAAGCCATGCTGCCGCTGGACACCGCGGTCGCCGACGCGCCGCAGAACTCGATCATCGGCGGCGCGACGCTCTGGGTGCTGACCGGCCACGAAGCGCCCGAATACACCTGCACCGCGCAGTTCTTCGACTACATCTCGCAGCCCGAGCAGCAGGCCGCGTGGCACCAGGAGACGGGCTACGTCCCGATCACCACCGCCGCCTACGAGCTGAGCCGCGAACAGGGCTTCTACGAGGAGAACCCGGGCACCGACGTGGCCATCAAGCAGCTTTCGCTGAACGAGCCCACGCCCAACTCCAAGGGCCTGCGCTTCGGCAATTTCGTGCAGATCCGCGACATCATCAACGAGGAACTGGAGGCCGTCTGGTCCGGCACCAAGTCGGCCGAAGAGGCGATGGACGCCGCGGTCGAGCGGGGCAACGACCTGCTTCGCCGCTTCGAGCAGTCGAACAGCTGATCCGTTGAAACGACACCCGCCCGGTCCCGCCGTCGCGGGGCCGGGCCCCCTTGCCTTCGGAACTGCATGAAACGCGTCTTCTTCCGGTCGAGGTGGCTGCCCTACGCCTTGCTGGCGCCCCAGATCGCCATCACGCTCGTCTTCTTCTTCTGGCCGGCTCTTCGCGCCGTCGAAAGCGCGTTCTTCATCGAGGACGCCTTCGGATTCTCGCGCCAGTTCGTGTGGTTCGAGAACTACGTCCGGCTGTTCAACGATCCCGGCTATCTCAAGAGCTTTCGCACCACGCTGATCTTCGGGCTGGGCGTGACCGGCCTTGCGATGTCGATCGCACTGGCGCTCGCGGTGGCGGCCAACCGGGTGCTGCACGCGGCGACGACCTATCGCACGCTCATCATCTGGCCCTATGCCGTGGCGCCCGCGCTGGCGGGCGTGATCTGGTTCTTCCTGATGAACCCGTCGCTGGGGATCGTGGCCTACTGGCTCGACCTCGCGGGCTATGACTGGAACCACTACCAGAACGGCGACGAGGCGCTTCTGATGGTAACCGTCGCGGCGGCGTGGAAGCAGATCAGCTACAACTTCCTCTTCTTCCTCGCCGGGCTTCAGTCGATCCCGAAATCCATGCTGGAGGCCGCGGCGATCGACCGGGCGAGCCCGTGGCGCCGGTTCTGGTCGATCACCTTTCCGCTCCTGTCGCCCACCACCTTCTTCCTGCTCGTCATCAACCTGGTCTACGCGTTCTTCGACACCTTCAGCCTGATCCACGCCACCACGAGCGGCGGGCCGGCCGACGCCACCTCCATCCTGGTCTTCCGGGTCTACAACACCGGCTTCGTCGGGCAGGACTACGGATCCTCCGCGGCGCAATCGGTGATCCTGATGGCGCTCGTGATCGCACTGACCGCGATCCAGTTCAGATACGTCGAACGCCGGGTGAACTACTGATGGTCGAAAACCGCCCCCTTGGCACCTTCCTGACCCACGCGGTGCTGATCGCGGGCGTGGCGTTCCTGTGCTTTCCGGTGTGGATGGCGCTCGTGGCGTCCACCCACGGTCCCGAGGCGCTGTCACGCGCGCCGATCCCGCTGTGGTTCGGGGACCGGGGCTGGGAGAACTACCGCACCCTGCTGACGACCGGGCTGCCCGAGGCCGGCGGCGTGCCGGTTGGGCTGATGATGGCGAACAGCCTCGTCATGGCGCTCGGCATCGCGGTGGGCAAGATCGCCATCTCGCTCACCGCGGCCTATGCCATCGTCTATTTCCGCTTCCCGTTCCGCATGGGCTTCTTCTGGATGATCTTCATCACGCTCATGCTGCCCGTCGAGGTGCGCATCCTGCCCACCTTCGACGTGATCACGCGGCTCGACATGCTCAACAGCTATCACGGGCTGATCGTGCCGCTCATCGCCTCGGCCACGGCCACCTTCCTTTTCCGGCAGTTCTTCCTGACCGTGCCTGACGAACTGGTGGAGGCCGCGCGCATCGACGGGGCGGGGCCGATGCGCTTCTTCCGCGACATCCTGCTGCCGCTCTCGCGCACGAATATCGCGGCGCTCTTCATCATCCTCTTCATCTATGGCTGGAACCAGTATCTGTGGCCGCTCATCGTCACGACGGACGAAAGCCTCTATACCGTGGTGATGGGCATCCAGCGCATGGCGAACTCGGGCGAGCAGCTGCCGGTCTGGCACTACATCATGGGCACCGCGGTGCTGGCCATGATCCCGCCCGTCCTGGTGGTGCTCGCGATGCAGCGCCTCTTCGTGAAAGGCCTTGTGGAAAGCGAGAAATAACGATGGCAACGGTGGAACTGAAGGCGCTGTCCAAGACCTACGCGGGCGGCGTGCAGGCGGTGGAGGCGGTGGACATCGCCATCCGCGACGGAGAGTTCGTCGTGCTCGTCGGGCCCTCGGGCTGCGGCAAGTCCACGATCCTGCGCATGATCGCGGGGCTCGAGACGGTGACGGGCGGCGAGGTCCGGATCGGCGGCGCGCCGGTCAACCGGCTGGAGCCCGGCGAACGCGACATCGCGATGGTGTTCCAGAACTACGCGCTCTACCCGCACATGAGCGTGCGGCAGAACATGTCCTACGGGCTCAGGAACCAGGGCATGGCGAAGGACGAGATCGCCCGCCGCATCGAGGAGGCCGCGCGCACCCTGCAATTGCAGGACTACCTCGACCGCAGGCCCCGCCAGCTGTCGGGCGGGCAGCGCCAAAGGGTGGCGATGGGCCGCGCCATCGTGCGCGATCCCAAGGCGTTCCTGTTCGACGAGCCGCTCTCGAACCTCGACGCCAAGCTCAGGACCCAGCTTCGCACCGAGATCAAGGCGCTGCACCGCCGGCTCGGCGCGACCTTCATCTACGTCACCCACGACCAGGTGGAGGCGATGTCGCTCGCCGACCGGATCGTGCTGATGAACGGCGGCCGGATCGAGCAGATCGGCAGCCCGATGGAGCTTTACGACCGCCCGGCGAGCCGCTTCGTGGCCGAGTTCATCGGAACGCCGCCGATGAACATCCTGCCCGCCGAAAGCCCCGCCGCGCAGGCGCTCGCCACGGGCTGGCGCGCGCCCGCGGAGGCGCGGTGGCTGGGCGTCCGCCCCGAGGCGCTCCAGGTCACGTCGGGGCCCGGCATGGCGGGCGAGGTCGTGCTGATCGAGGCGCTGGGTGCGGACATGCTGGCGCATGTGCTGCCCGACGGGCTTGATGCCCCGATCGTGCTGCGCGCCCATGCCATGGCCGGCCTTGCCGAGCGCGACCGGGTCTCTCTCGCCCCGGATGCCGGATCACTCCGCGCCTTCGACGCAGACGGGCGCGCGACGGACCCCGCTGCCGCGGTCATGGCGCTCAACGAGTGACGCCGGGTCCGAGCTGCGGCCGCCCGTCGACGTAGCACTGCGCGACCGCACGCTCGTCGCCCATGATCTGGAGGACGAAAAGCTCCTCGACGAGGGTTTCCGCCCGCGCCATCCTGAGGCGCATCGGTTCGGTGGCGCGCGCGTCGAGGACGACGAGATCGGCCTCCATGCCCGCGGCGAGCGTTCCGATCCGATCCCCCAGCCCCATCGCCACGGCATTTCCCCGCGTCGCCCAGTGAAACGCCTCGTAGGGATGGAGCCGCTGGCCGCGAAGCGCGAGCGCCTTGTAGCCCTCCCCGAGGGTCGCGAGCATCGACCAGCTGGTGCCGCCGCCGATGTCGGTGGCGATGCCCGTCACCACGCCCGCGCCGTGCAGCCGCGCCGCGTCGAAGAGCCCGCTGCCGAGGAAGAGGTTCGAGGTCGGGCAGAAGATCGCGCGGCTTCCCGTCTCGGCCATCCGCGCAACCTCGCGCGGCTCCAGGTGGATGCAGTGCCCGAGCAGCAGTTCGGGGCCGAGCAGGCCCGCCTTTTCGTAGACGTCGAGATAGTCGCGCGCCTGCGGGAAAAGCTCCCGCACGCGGGCGATCTCCGCCAGGCTTTCGGACATGTGGGTCTGGCGCAGGCAGCCGGGATGCTCGGCGGCCAGCGCGCCCGCCGCCTCGAGCTGCGCAGGCGTCGAGGTGATGGCGAAGCGCGGCGTGATCGCGTAGCCGAGCCGCCCGCGCCCGTGCCAGCGCGCGATCAGCGCCTTGCTGTCGTCGTAGGCGGATTGCGCGGTGTCGCGCACGCCCTCCGGCGCCTCGCGGTCCATCATCACCTTGCCCGCCACGAGCCGCACGCCGCGGCGCTCGGCCTCGGCGAAGAGCGCCTCCACGCTCGAGGCATGGGAGGAGCCGTAGACCACCGCGGTCGTGGTGCCGGCCGCCGCGAGCCGGTCGAGGAAGGGCCCCGCCATGGCCCGCGCGAGATCGGGATCGGCGTAGCGCGCCTCCTCGGGGAAGGTGTAGCGCGCCAGCCAGTCGAGCAGATCCGCGCCCCAGGAGGCAACGACCTGCGACTGCGGAAAATGGATGTGCGGGTCGATGAAGCCCGGAAGCACGAGATGGGGGCGGTGGTCGATCACCTCGGCGTCGCGCGCCCCGGGCGCGATCGCCGCGTAGTCCCCCGCGGCCGCGATCCGGCCCTCGCGGATGAGCAGCGCGCCGTCCTCTCGGTGGTCGAGCGCCGCCGCGTCGCCCGGCCCCTCCGGCGCACGGCGGAAGCTCAGCGTGCGGGCGCGGATCAGGCGGGCGGGCTCAGCCATCGCGGTAGCGGAAGACGCCGGTGGCGGTGGCGAGGCGCTCGCCGGTCTCGTCCCGCGCCGCGGCCTCGGCGAAGGAGATGCGCCGCCCGCCGCCCGTGCGCCGCGCCTCGGCGATGAGCCGCGTGCCTTTCGGGCGCGAGAGGAAGTTCACCGTCATGGAGAGGGTCATCGCCATCCGAAGGTGATCGGGATCGCCCGTGTAGCACCCCGCATAGCCCATCGCCGTGTCGAGAATCGCGGCATAGACGCCGCCATGCATGTTCCCGTGCCGGTTCGTGAGAACGTCGCTCACCGGCTGTTCGAAGCGGGCGTAATCCGGCCCCCAGTCCACCATCCCGAAGCCCATATGGCGCTGGAAGGGAAACGAATCCTCGATCAGCCGCTCGTCCATGGCCGGATATCCTTTCGCTCGCTGCGTCCGCGTTTCAGGGCCTCATAGCGGGATCGCCGCGGCCACGCCAGCGCGCGGGGGGGGGGGGGCGCGGGTTTTCCCCGCCGCGCGATGCGCCTAGGCTCGCGCACGAGCGACCGGAGGAAATCCCATGCCCGAAGAAATGCGCCGAATCGTGCTGGCCAGCCGCCCCGAGGCGGAGGCCGTGCCCGACAACTTCCGACTGGAAGAAGCCGACCTGCCCCGCCCGGCCGAAGGCGAGGTGCTGGTGCGCGTCACGTACCTGTCGCTCGATCCCTACATGCGCGGCCGGATGAGCGCCGCGAAAAGCTACGCGCCCCCCGTGGAGATCGGCGGGACGATGACCGGCCAGGGCGTCGGCGAGGTGATCGAGAGCCGCTCGCCCCGCTTCGCACCGGGCGACAGGGTGCTCGGCATCACCGGCTGGGCCGATCACGCCTGCCTGCCCGCGGAGGCGCTGCGCAAGCTCGACGGCACGCTCGCGCCCGAACTCTTCCTCGGCGTGCTCGGCATGCCCGGCTTCACCGGCTGGGTCGGACTTTCCGAATTCGGCCGCCCGCGGCAGGGCGAGACGCTGGCCGTCGCCGCCGCCACCGGGCCGGTGGGGTCGATGGTGGGCCAGCTCGCGAAGCGCAAGGGCCTCCGCGCCGTGGGAGTTGCCGGCGGGCCGGAGAAATCCCGCATCGCGCGGGAGACCTTCGGTTTCGACGCCTGCATCGATCACCGCGCCTTCACGGAGGCGGGCGCGCTCTCGGCCGCGATCGCCGAGGCCGCGCCCGACGGCATCGACATCTATTTCGAGAACGTGGGCGGGATGGTTCTGGACGCCGTGCTGCCGCTCTTGAACGACCACGCGCGCGTGCCCCTTTGCGGCACGGTCGCGTGGTATTCCGGCGGGGCCGGCGGCGCGCAGGACCGGCTGCCCATGCTCTGGCGGTCCATCCTCGTGCGCCGGCTGTCGGTGCACGGCTTCATCATCTTCGACCACTACGACCGCTACGACGCCTTCCTCGAAGAGGTCGCGCCGATGGTCGAGGCGGGGCGGATCGCGCATCTCGAGGACGTGGCGGACGGCATCGAGAGCGCGCCGGAGGCTTTCGTCGCCATGCTGAAAGGCGGAAATACCGGCAAGCAGCTCGTGCGGGTCGGCTGACCTTCCGCACGGAGGATCGCGCCCGTCAGGGGCCATCCTCCTGCGCCTCGAGGGCGAGCGGCGCGGCGGGCGGGCGTTCCAGGTCCTCGGCGGAGAGCGCCGCGGAAGGCCGCGCGAGGCGATTGCGCACCACCCAGATCAACCGCTCCTGCGCCCGCGTGATCGCGACATAGGCCAGCCGTTTCCAGAGCGGCTGACCCGCCTCGCTGCGCCCGGCCTGCGCCGCGGCGAAAAGATCGGGCGCGAAGACCTGCACCGTGTCCCACTGCGAGCCCTGCGCCTTGTGGATCGTCACGGCCGCGCCGTGCAGGAACACCGCGCCCATATGCGCCGCATAGGGCAGGAAGGGTTCCTCCTCGCCTGGCTTCTCGATCTTCACGATCGAGGCGGCGGAGACCTGCGGCTCCTCCGCGCCCACGACATGGAGCCGCGAAAAGCCCGGACGCTTGCCCGGCCCCTTGTAGATCACCTGCGCCCCCTTGATGAGCCCGCGCGCCTCGAGGTCGAGCCGCTTCTTGCGGTGCTTGAGCGGCAGCTCGATCCCGTCGCAGATCAGCGGCTCGCCCGGCAGCAGCCGGTCCTCGGGTGCATCATGCACCTTGCGGAAGGCATCGATGAGACGGATGCGCGTGGCGTTGCGCCAGACGAGCACGGGGCTGCGCGCCATCAGGTCCACCTCCACCCGCTGGCTCCAGACGACGCGATCGTCGCGCGCGGCGGCGGCGCGGATCATTTCCTCGAACTCCGCGAAGCCGAGCGCGGGATCGGCCAGGGCGTGGGCCAAGTCGAGGATCGGGTTGTCGGCCTCCTGCCGGTGGATGCGGTGCAGTTCCATCGTCTGCTCCGGTGCCAGCCGGTCGAAGATCATCTCGCCCGACTGCCCGACGGGGGCGAGCTGCGCGGGATCGCCGAACAGCAGAAGCGTCGGAAATATCTCCCGCAAGTCGTCGAACTGGCGCGCGTCGAGCATCGAGGCCTCGTCCACGAATCCCACGTCGAGCGGATCCTCCCGGCGCTTCCAGCCGGTGATGAAGTCCGACCCGCGCAAACCGGCCGCCGCGAGCGCCCCCGGCACCGAGGCGTGGCGGGCGTAGAAGGCCGCGGCCCGGTCGAGCGCGGCGTCGCCCGGCTCCGCGATCTCGGGGCGCTCCCCCTCGCCCGCCAGCCATTCCGCGATCCGCTCGTAATCGGGATCGTAGACGGGGGTATAGAGGATCCGGTGGATCGTGGTGGCGGGCACACCGCGCTGGCGCAGCACGCTCGCGGCCTTGTTCGTGGGCGCGAGCACGGCAAGGGTGCGCCGGTCGCGGCGCCGCCGCCCTGCCCAGTCGCCCGAGACGGTCTCCACCCCCGCATCCGCAAGCGAGCGGCAAAGCTCGGCCAGAAGCAGCGTCTTGCCGGACCCCGCCTTCCCCACCAGCGCCATGACCTGGGCCCGGCCTTCGCGCGGAGGGGCGAGGCGGCCCGCGTCGAGGTCGATCCCCGCCGCGCGCAGAAGTTCGGCGACACGGTCGTGGGCCTCGGCCTGGTCGGCCGAAAGGGTCAGGGCAGAAGCGGTCATGGCGCGACCCTAGCCCTGCCCCGAGCCGGACGCCAGAACCACCGCGCTCAGGGCATGATGAGCCCGCGGCTCATGGCGCGGGCCACCGCATGGGTGGTGTTGATCGCGCCCAGCTTGAAGCGCGCGCTTTCGATATAGACCCGCAGGGTGTGTTCGGAGATCGCGAGCGTTTCGGCCACCTGCGCCCGGCTGTAGCCCGCGGCAAGCAGCGTCATCGCGTCGACCTCGCGCGGGGAGAGCGCGCAGGCCCGCACGGGCGCGCGCGACGCGTCGAGCTCTAGCGCCTTCTGGTTGACCATGTGTCCCAGCAGGATCAGGTCGCGGCGATGCGCCTCGCTGAAGGCGCGCCAGTCCACGTCGTCGCAGTCGTGGTTCACCGTGAGAAGCGCGAATTGTCCGTTCGGCCCGCGCAGAGGCACCGAGACGCCCTGCTGTCCGACCCCGTGGCGCAGGGCGTCTTCCAGAAAGGCGCGCGCGGTCTTGCCGCGCCAGTCGAGGCGCTTCCAGTCGACCGGATGGACGTGATCGAGACAGCCCCGCACCACCGGATCGATCCGCAGATATCCCATCTCGGCATAGCGCTTGAGCCAGGCCGGACAGTAGGTTCCCAGGCGATAGCGCTCGCCCTCCGGGCCGACCCAGCGGTAGCCGACCTGCCCGACCCCGAGCCGCTCGCCCAGCGCCTCGATCGCCGTTTGCAGATCGTCAGTCCCGGCTGCCGTCTCCAGGCGTTTCAGAATGCCATCCAGCCGTAAGCCGGTCACCGCGCGGCGCCCTTCCGCTTTGCGACGCGATCTCGGCCATGGCGAGCAGGCGCGTGTCGTCCAGACGCTCGGCCAGAGCCGGCAACCCGTTGGCCCTGGAGAAGTTTTTCAGGTCCGCGAGTACGTCGAGTATCCAGTCGTGTTTCATCGCAAATCTCGTTCCGCCACGTTAAAGTATGGTTAATGCAATCATAGCACGAACCATGCGGGCGACTGTATTCGCACTATTCAACTCCCCGTTTCCAGTGAGTTGACAATCTCCACGGCGGGCGCGCGCACGCCGCGGGCGCGACGCGGCAACATGCCAAGCCTGTCGAGCGAATTTACGGTGAAGGGCGATGTCGGGTGCGGACCGACGCCGCGGGGTGGGAGGAAGCCTGCGACCGGCTCCGCGGCGAGGCGAATACGGCCGGGGATGCGCGATCGGGCCCTCGCGTGGCGGGCGGCCTTGTCCGGGAAGCGCGGGCAACGCCCGCCCGGGCAGGGATCGGCCGGCCCGCCCGACGATCGGGTGGGCCGGCCGGCCGCGGAAAGTCAGCGTCCGGCTTCGAGCACGTCCTCGAAGGTGCGCAGCCCGGTGCGCGGGGCCTGCACGAGGACCGCCATGTTGCCCGGTTTGTGGGCGTTGCGCAGCATCTTCATGTGCGCCTGGGGCAGCTCGTCCCAGGTAAACACCTCGGACATCGTGGGATCGAGCCGTCGCTCCAGCATGAGCTTGTTGGCCGCGCTCGCCTGCTTGAGATGGGCGAAGTGGCTGCCCTGAAGCCGCTTCTGGTGGCTCCACATGTGGCGCACGTCGAAGGTGCAATTATATCCCGTGGTGCCGGCGCAGATCACCACCATGCCGCCGCGCTTCACCACGAAGGTCGAGACGGGAAAGGTCGCCTCGCCGGGGTGTTCGAAGACCATATCGACGTTCACGCCCTTGCCCGTGATCTCCCAGATCGCCTTGCCGAACCGGCGGACCTCGGCGAACCATTCCTTGTACTCCTCGGTGCCGACCTCGGGCAGCCGCCCCCAGCAGTTGAAATCCTTGCGGTTGATGACGCCCTTGGCGCCCAGGTCCATCACGAACTCGCGCTTGTCCTCCTCGGAGATGACGCCGATGGCGTTGGCGCCCGCGGTGTTGATGAGCTGGATCGCGAAGGAGCCGAGCCCGCCCGACGCCCCCCAGACAAGCACGTTCTGGCCCGGTTTCAGATCATGCGGCTCGTGCCCGAAGAGCATCCGGTAGGCGGTGGCGAGCGTCAGCGTGTAGCAGCCCGACTCCTCCCATGTCAGGTGCTTCGGCCGCGGCATGAGCTGTTGCGCCTGCACGCGGGTGAACTGGGCGAAGGAGCCGTCGGCGCTCTCGTAGCCCCAGATGCGCTGGCTGGGCGAGAGCATCGGATCGCCGCCGTTGCACGCCTCGTCGTCGCCATCGTCCTGGTTGCAGTGGACCACGACCTCGTCGCCGACCTTCCAGCGCTTCACCTTGTCGCCCACCTTCCACACGATCCCGGCGGCGTCCGAGCCGATCACGGCATAGGGCGCCTTGTGGCCGAGGAAGACGCTGACCGGCTGGCCGAGGCAGGCCCAGACGCCGTTGTAGTTGACGCCCGCGGACATCACGAGCACCAGCACTTCGTGGCTGTCGATCTCGGGGACGTCCACGACCTCCTTCTGAAGCGCCTTGTCGGGCTCGCCGTGGCGTTCCTGGCGCAGGACCCAGGCGTGCATCTTCTCGGGCACGTAGCCGCGGGGCGGCATCTCGCCCATCTCGTAGAGATCCTTTTCCGGTGCCTCGTAGGCGGCGATGCCGGTGTCGGAATCCAGAGCCATCGGGGCCTCCTTCGCAAATGAGTCTCGCCGCGCTGCGGAGTTGCCGGCGACGCCCCGGGAATAGCGCCGGTCGCGCAACAATGCAACACCCTGAGGGGCCCGATTGAAACTTTATGACCGAGCGCGTGCAGAAAACTATTCCGCAGCCGCAGCATCGGGGGGCAGAAGATGCGCGATGGAGCGGGCGTAGAAGTCGAGCAGCACGGTCTCGTCCTCCGCCGGGGCGAGCGTGTCGCCCTGTTCCACCACGATCTTCCGCGCGGCAAGCTGGCCCACCGCCTGGTCGAGCGCCGCAGGCGTCAGAGCAGGCACGCCCAGCCCCTCGGTCAGCGCCGCGGCCCTGCGATGCAGCGCCGCGCGCGGCATCGCCCCGTCGCTGCGCAGAAGATGCGCGACGACCGGGACGGGGACCACCGGCACCGCGGCGCCGATCCGGCGCATCAGCGCCTCGGCCAGCGCCCGCGGGTCCGCGTCATGCGCGCCCCGGAAGTCCGCAAGCGAGAGGGGCCGCCCGAAGCGCACCGCCGCCTGCCCGAAGCGGCGGTGCCGGCCCGTGATCTTGAACCAGAGCTGCCCGAACACGAAGCGCGCGACCGCCACGGGGCGCGCCCGGAAGCGCCGCGTGCCGGCCTGCCCCGCAGAGGTGAGCAGCCGGTCCTCCAGCACTCGGTCGTAGTTCAGCCCCACGGGCACGAAGATCACGTCGCGCCCGGCCGTCTCGGCCTCGGCAATGTATTTCAGAAGGCCCAGCTTCGGCGGCCCCAGCCCTCCCGTCAGGCTCAGCCCGCCCTCGGGGTAGAGCGCCTGCGTCACGCCGCCCTCGGTGGCCAACTGGACGTAGCGCGCCAGCACACGGCGATAGAGCATGTTGCCCTCGCGCCTGCGGATGAAGTAGCCGCCCAGCGCCCGGATCAGCCGCGACACGGGCCAGACGCGCGCCCATTCCCCTACCGCGTAAGCCAGCGGCGAGGTTTCGGCCACGAGATGGGTCAGCAGCACGTAGTCCATGTTGCTTCTGTGGTTCATCACGAAGACCACCGTGGCGTCGCGGTCGATCCGGGCGACCACCTCGGCCTGTTCCAGCCGCACGGCGTAGAGCCTGCCCGAAAGCCACCGCGCAAGGCGGATGGCCAGGCCGAAGTAGAGCGAGGCGGAAAAGGCCGGCACGATCTCCCGCGCGTAGCGGCGCGCACGCTCGAAGGCCACGTTCTCGGGCACGCCCTCGGCCTCGGCGGTCGCGACGATCGCCCGGCTCACCTCGGGGTCGTAGATCAGGCGCTGGATGGTATCGTGGCGTTCGGCCAGCTTGAAGGGCCGGATCGGCCGTTCAAGCCTCTCGTTCAGCCGCGCGACCGCGCGCTCGAGCCGGCGGCGAAAGAACCAGCGCACGGAGGGGAACAGGAAATGCGAGGCGAACGTGACGCCCGCGAAGGCGAGGATCAGCAGGAAGAGCCAGAGCGGAAGGGTCACGGGCGCGGTCATCGCAGGGATATTGAAGGCTCCCCCGCCCCGCGTAAATCCTTGAAGGACGCCGCGATGGCGCCCCGCGCCGTGCCGCGGCGCAGCGAATTGACCGGCCAGAAAGTTTCAAGTATCCACGCCCGAACGCAACAAAGTTGCACGACAGAGTCGAGAGGCCCCAGATGACCGAGACCGGATCCGCGCCCAAGAAAGACAAACCCTGGCTCATGCGCACCTATGCGGGGCATTCCACCGCGAAAGCCTCCAACGCGCTTTACCGCCGCAACCTCTCCAAGGGGCAGACCGGCCTTTCGGTGGCCTTCGATCTGCCCACGCAGACGGGCTATGACAGCGATCACGTCCTCGCACGGGGCGAGGTGGGCAAGGTCGGCGTGCCCGTCGCCCATCTGGGCGACATGCGCACCCTCTTCGAGGACATTCCCCTCGACCAGATGAACACCTCGATGACCATCAACGCGACAGCGCCCTGGCTTCTGGCGCTTTACGTCGCGGTGGCCGAGGAACAGGGCGCCGACGTGTCGAAACTCCAGGGCACGGTGCAGAACGACATCATAAAGGAATACCTCTCGCGCGGGACATATATCTGCCCGCCGAAACCGTCATTGCGCCTCATCACGGACGTCGCGGCCTATTGCTACCGCGAGATTCCGAAATGGAACCCGATGAACGTGTGTTCCTATCACCTGCAGGAGGCCGGCGCGACGCCCGACCAGGAACTCGCCTTCGCGCTTGCGACCGCCACGGCGGTGCTGGACGACCTGAAGGGCAAGGTGCCGGACGAGGATTTCCCGCTGCTCGTCGGCCGCATTTCCTTTTTCGTGAACGCCGGCATCCGTTTCATCACCGAGATGTGCAAGATGCGCGCCTTCACCGATCTCTGGGACGAGATCTGCCGCGAGCGATACGGCGTCGAGGATCCGAAATACCGCCGTTTCCGTTACGGCGTGCAGGTCAATTCGCTCGGCCTGACGGAGCAGCAGCCGGAGAACAACGTCTATCGCATCCTGATCGAGATGCTCGCGGTCACCCTGTCCAAGAAAGCGCGGGCACGGGCGGTTCAGTTGCCGGCCTGGAACGAGGCGCTGGGACTGCCGCGCCCGTGGGACCAGCAATGGTCGCTGCGGATGCAGCAGATCCTCGCCTACGAGACCGATCTTCTGGAATTCGACGACCTCTTCGACCAGAACCCGGCCGTCGACGCCAAGGTCGAGAAGCTGAAGGCGGGCGCGCGCCACGAACTGGCCAGCATCGACGCCATGGGCGGCGCCGTGGCGGCCATCGAATACATGAAGGCCCGCCTCGTGGACGCCAACGCGGAGCGGCTCAACCGCATCGAGCGCGGCGAGACCGTCGTGGTCGGCGTCAACAAGTGGATGGAATGCGAACCCTCGCCGCTCATGGACGAGGAGGGCGGGATCATGGTCGTCGACGCCGCGGTGGAGCAGGACCAGATCGACCGGCTGAACGCGTGGCGCGCGGCGCGCGACGAGGCCGCCGTGGCGGCCGCCCTCGCCGATCTGCGCGCCGCCGCGGCCGAGGGCCGCAACATCATGCCGCCTTCCGTGGCGGCGGCGAAAGCGGGGGTCACCACCGGCGAATGGGCCGCCGAAATGCGCAAGGCCTTCGGTGAATACCGCGGGCCGACCGGCGTGTCGAAGAGCCCCTCGAACATGACCGAGGGACTCGACGAGATCCGCGAGGCGGTCGATGCCGTCAGCCAGCGTCTCGGCCGGCGCCTGCGCTTTCTCGTCGGCAAACCGGGGCTCGACGGCCATTCCAACGGGGCGGAGCAGATCGCCTTCCGCGCCCGCGATTGCGGCATGGACATCGAATACGAGGGCATCCGCCTCACCCCTGAAGAGATCGTTCGCGCCGCGCAGGAGAACACCCCGCACGTCATCGGGCTTTCCATCCTTTCGGGAAGCCATATTCCGCTCGTGGAAGACATGATGGGCCGGCTGCGCGAGGCGGGACTCGAGGAAACTCCCGTCATCGTGGGCGGAATCATCCCCGAGGAGGATGCAAGGCGCCTGCGCGCCATGGGCGTGGCGCGCGTCTATACGCCGAAGGATTTCGAATTGAACGCGATCATGATGGATGTCGTCGAGCTGGCCGATCCCAAAGCGGTCGCCGCGCAATAAGGATTACGCAGGGTCAGCGATTACTCCGCACGCCATCGCCTTTTCCACAACCACTCCGCGCAAAGACTTTGCGCGGAAACTTTTCCAATGCCGTTTTTTCTTGTATCCTTGAAAATTGCGGGTAAGGAGTCATGTCCACGCGGCCGGGGCGCAACAGAAGACGACCACGCAACAAAGGAAAAGCCCATGAATATTGATTTGTACAAGATGTCCGGCGAGGAACTGAAACAGCTGCGCGCCGATATCGACAAGGCGCTGGAGACGATCGAGCTTCGCCGCAAGGCCGAGGCGCTGAAAGCGGCCGAAGACGCGGCGAAAGCCTATGGTTTCTCGCTCAACGACCTCAAGGAAGCCGGGCCGAAAGGCAGCAAGAACCCGCCGAAATACGCCAACCCCGCCGATCCGCGCCAGACGTGGACCGGCCGCGGGCGCAAGCCGCAGTGGGTCAACGAGGCGCTGAAGGCGGGCAAGACACTCGAAGACCTCTCGATCTGACGCGGGGGCGCGCGTGGCGATGGCGGAAAAGGCGATCGCGGCTCGCGTGGAAGGCCGGGTGCAGGGCGTCTCCTTCCGCGCGTGGACGCAGGAGCAGGCGCGCAGCCTCGGCCTTGCCGGCTGGGTGCGCAACCGCTCCGATGGCAGCGTCGAGGCTCTGATTCAGGGGCCCGACGACGCCGTCTCCAGCCTTCTCGAACGGCTCCGCGAGGGGCCGCCCGCGGCAAGGGTGACGCAGGTTTCCGAAGAGGAGACTGCCGCCGATCCCGCGCTTCGGGATTTCGAGATCCGTCGCTAGCAACCGGCGTAAGGAAAGGCTCCGCATGACGATCCATATCGGCGCGGCCGAAGGCGAGATCGCGCCAACGGTGTTGATGCCGGGCGACCCCTACCGCGCCCGTTGGGCGGCCGAGCGTTTTCTCGATGCCCCGCGCCTCGTGAACGAAACCCGCGGCATGCTCGGCTTCACCGGAACCTGGCGGGGCGAGCCGGTCACGATCCACGGCTCCGGCATGGGAATGCCGTCACTGTCGATCTACGCCAACGAACTGATCCGCGATTACGGGGCGAAGACGCTCATCCGCATCGGGTCCTGCGGCGCGATGCAGACGCAGGTCGCGCTTCGCGATCTCGTGCTCGCAATGACGGCGTCGAGCCTTTCGACGCCCTCGCGCGGGACGTTCCGCGAATTGTCCTTCGCGCCCTGCGCCGACTGGCCGCTTCTGCGGGCGGCCGCGGCCGCCGCCGAGGCGCGCGGCGCCACGCATCATGTCGGCGGCATCTACTCGTCGGACGTGTTCTACGACGAGCGCCCCGACCTGAACGAGATCCTGACCCGTCACGGCACGCTCGCCGTCGAGATGGAGGCGGCGGAACTTTACAACGTAGCCGCGCGCCTCGGCGCGCGCGCGCTCGCCGTCCTGACCGTCAGCGCTCATCTTCGGACCGGGGAACACCTGCCGAGCGATGAGCGCGAGAGAGGCTTCGCAGAGATGGTCGAGATCGCGCTGGAGGCCGCCTTCGCCTGATCCCTATGTTCCGTGGCTGCGGTCGTAGGGGTTGGGCGCGGGCGGCCTCCACCCCTCGAGCGCGCCGGTTCTCGGGGCGAAACCCTCCACCAGCAGCGGATGGCAACGCGCCGCGTCGCTCGAATGTTCGGCTGAGCAGTCCCCGCCGGGGCAGGCACTGAGCGCGCCCAGAAGATCGATCTCGGCGAAGAACTCGAGGTAGTCGCCGGGCCGCACCGGGCTCGCCTTCATGAAATACTGCCCCGTGTCGGGGGTGAAGCCCGTGCACATGAAGACGTTCAGCACGTCGTGCACATGGCCCTCCGCCTCGGCCACGGCCATCCCGGTTTCCCCGGCCAGCGCCCGCGTCAGGTTCGAGTGGCAGCAATGGTGGTAGGCGTCCCCGCCCGAGAGCAGCGCGTGGGTGTAGGGATCGCAGCGCGTGCCGATCACGTCGTGCACCCGGCCGCCGAAGTCATCCGTGCCGTACCAGGCGAGCGTATCCTCCACGATGGTCGCCATCGGGCGCAGATGCGGAAAGGCCGACCACATCCGGTCGCCCGTCGTCAGATGCGTGCCGTGCAGCGCGCGCGTCTTGCCCGAGTAGAAGCGCTCGGACAGATCGCCCGCGTTCCAGAGGTTCAGGTCGCCCACCTGCGGCCCCTCGACGCTCGCGATGCGAAAGAACTGCCCGGCGGCCACGCGAAAGCAGCGACCCTCGCGCGGCGGCACGATGACCTCGCCCAGCTTTTCCGCCCCCGGCCACGCCGCGCGGTAAAGCGCCAGGTCCGGCGCGGGCAGCGTGTCGTCCGGATAGCAGATCACGGGGGCCACGGCGCGGCGCGCGTCGGCGTCGGCGGGTGGATTGGCCATTGGATACTCCGTTGCCCGTGCTTTCAGTCGCCGCAGGCATAGCCCCGGTGGCGCGGACTGTCACGGCATCGCGTGGGCCGGGGAAGCCGGGCGTGCGTCCTCCGCGTCAGCGGGGCGGCGCGCGTGATGTCCGTGCGGAACGGGCCTAATGCATCGCGCCATATCGCCCGAGCGCTGCAACCCTCACGGGCTGCGGGTCTGCCTGGGCGAGCGGCGTCAGCGACCGCTCGCCCGATACAAGGCCTCAGACCGCGCGGTCCACCATCATCTTCTTGATGTTGGCGATGGCTTTCGCCGGGTTCAGACCCTTGGGGCAGGTCTTCGCGCAGTTCATGATGGTATGGCAGCGGTAAAGCTTGAACGGATCCTCGAGGTCGTCCAGCCGCTCGCCCGTGGCCTCGTCGCGGCTGTCGATGATCCAGCGATAGGCATGCAGCAGCGCAGCTGGGCCGAGGTACCGATCGCCGTTCCACCAGTAGGACGGGCAGGCCGTCGAACAGCAGGCGCACATCACGCACTCGTAAAGCCCGTCGAGCTTTTCGCGATCCTCGATCGACTGCCGCCACTCCTTCGCGGGCGCGTTCGACTTCGTCTCCAGCCACGGCATGATGCTTTCGTGCTGGGCGTAGAAATGCGTGAGATCCGGGATCAGGTCCTTCACCACCGGCATGTGCGGCAGGGGGTAGATCTTCACGTCGCCCTTGATCTCTTCCATGCCGTAGATGCAGGCGAGCGTGTTGATCCCGTCGATGTTCATCGCGCAGGATCCGCAGATCCCCTCGCGGCAGGAGCGGCGGAAGGTCAGCGTCGGGTCGATCTCGTTCTTGATCTTGATGAGCGCGTCCAGGACCATCGGCCCGCAGCTGTCCATGTCCACCCAGTAGGTGTCCACGCGCGGGTTCTCCCCGTCGTCGGGGTTCCAGCGATAGATCTGGAACTTACGCAGGTTCGTCGCGCCGTCGGGCTTGGGCCAAGTCTTCCCGGTGCGGATCTTCGAATTCTTGGGGAGCGTCAGTTGAACCATCTCGGTCGTCTCCTCAGTACACGCGGGCCTTGGGCTTGATACGGTCGAGGTCGATGCCGCCCTCGTTGTGCCCCATGAGCGGGTTGAGGTGCACCGGGCGATAGTCGAGCTTCACGCCGCCGTTGACCCATGCGAGCGTGTGCTTGCGCCAGTTCTCGTCGTCGCGGTCGGGATGGTCCTCGTGGGCATGGGCGCCGCGGCTTTCCTTGCGCGCCTCGGCGCTCGCGATGGTCGCGAGCGCGTTCGGCATGAGGTTGGCAAGCTCCAGCGTTTCCATGAGGTCCGAGTTCCAGATCAGCGACCGGTCGGTGACGGCGATATCGTCGAGCTTGCCCGCGATCGTCGTCATCTTCTCGAGACCCTGCTTGAGGGTTTCCTCGGTGCGGAAGACGGCCGCGTCCTCCTGCATGGTCCTCTGCATCTCGAGCCGCAGCTCCGCCGTGGGCGTGCCGCCCTTGGCGTGGCGCATCGCGTCGAAGCGGTCGAGCGCCTGCTCGATGGCCGCCTTCGGCGCCTCGGGCACCGGCGTTCCATGCTCCACGGCCTCTCCGGCGCGGATGGCCGCGGCGCGGCCGAAGACCACGAGGTCGATGAGCGAGTTCGAGCCCAGACGGTTCGCCCCGTGGACAGAGGCGCAGCCCGCCTCGCCGACGGCCATCAGGCCGGGCGCGATGCGGTCGGGATCCGCCTCGGTGGGGTTCAGAACCTCGCCCCAGTAGTTGGTCGGGATGCCGCCCATGTTGTAGTGCACCGTGGGCAGCACCGGGATCGGCTCCTTCGTGACGTCGACGCCGGCGAAGATGCGCGCGGATTCGGAGATGCCCGGCAGCCGCTCGGCCAGCGTCTCGGGCGGCAGGGGATTGAGGTGCAGGTGGATGTGGTCCTTGTTCGGGCCCACGCCGCGCCCTTCGCGGATCTCGATCGTCATGCAGCGGCTGACCACGTCGCGGCTGGCGAGGTCCTTGTAGGTGGGCGCGTAGCGTTCCATGAACCGCTCACCCTCGGAATTGGTGAGATACCCCCCCTCGCCACGGGCACCCTCGGTGATGAGGCAGCCCGAGCCGTAGATGCCGGTGGGGTGGAACTGCACGAACTCCATGTCCTGGAGCGGCAGGCCCGCCCGCGCGATCATGCCGCCGCCGTCACCGGTGCAGGTATGCGCCGAGGTGGCCGAGAAATAGGCGCGCCCGTAGCCGCCGGTGGCCAGCACCACCATCTTGGCGGAAAAGACGTGCATGCTGCCGTCGTCGAGCTTCCAGCAGAGCACGCCGCGGCAGGCGCCGTCCTCGTCCATCAGGAGGTCGATGGCGAAATACTCGATGTAGAACTGGGCCTGCTGCTTCAGGCTCTGGCCGTAGAGCGTGTGCAGGATCGCATGGCCGGTCCGGTCGGCGGCCGCGCAGGTCCGCTGCACCGGCGGCCCCTCGCCGAACTCGGTGGTGTGGCCGCCGAACGGGCGCTGATAGATCTTGCCGTCCTCGGTGCGCGAGAAGGGCACGCCGTAATGCTCGAGCTCGTAGACGGCCTTGGGCGCCTCGCGGGCCAGGTATTCCATCGCGTCCACGTCACCGAGCCAGTCCGACCCCTTCACGGTGTCGTACATGTGCCACTGCCAGTTGTCGGGCCCCATGTTGCCGAGCGAGGCGGCGATGCCCCCCTGCGCGGCCACGGTGTGCGAGCGGGTGGGAAAGACCTTGGTGACGCAGGCGGTGCGAAGCCCCTGCTCCGCCATTCCGAGCGTCGCGCGAAGCCCCGAGCCGCCGGCGCCCACCACAACCACGTCGTAATCGTGCGTCTCGTAGTCGTATGCTGCCATGGAATGCTGCTCCGTTATCTCAAAGCGCCAGCTTCGCCACGGCGAAAATGCCGACGGCGGCGGCCGCGTAGCTGAGGCAAATCATCGCCACGATCAGAACCTTCTGACGCGTGCCGTGGACATAGTCCTCGATCAGGGTCTGAACACCGCCCCGGAAATGGTAGAAGCCGACGAGGAGGGTGAGGATCGCCACCATGGCCGGGAACGGCTGCTGGTAATAGGCCACGACCTCCGCATGGGGGCGGCCCAGCGCCTGCCCGAAGGTGAAGATGAAAAGCGGCACGAGCCCGATCAGGGCCGCCGACGAGACGATCATGCTCCAATGATGGTCGGTTCCCGTCTTTGCGGCGCCCGTGCCCTCGGCACGCTTGCGTGCGGTCAGAATATGCATGGCGATCCCCCTCAGATCACGAAGACGGTGGCGAGCGTGAGCACGACCGACCCGCCGATCATCACATAGCCCATCATGTAGGAGCTATCGAGGTCGAGGCCGCGCCCGCTGTCCCAGACGAGATGCCGGATGCCCCCGAGCGTGTGATACCAGAGCGCCCAGAGCGACAGGAACATCACCAGATCGCCGAACCAGCTCGTCAGCACCGCGTCGGCTCGCGCGAACGCCTCGGGAGAGGTCGCGGCGGCGAGAAACCACCAGACGACCAGAAGCGCGGCCACCAGAAGCGCATTTCCGGTGATGCGCACGAAGATGGACGTCACCGATGTGAGCTGCGGGCGGTAGATCTGCAGGTGGGGCGAGAGCGGGCGGTTGCCTCTGTTGACGTCGGCCATGGCATGTCCTTTCGGTCTGCTGTCCAACTGATAGCGCATTTTTCGGCGCTGTCATGGGGGCAAAGCCACGCCATCACCGGAAAATCTGCGCAACGCAACCTCTTCGGGGCCGTTCGTGATCACTGAGCGATATCATGTGATCGCAAATTTTCACCTGTCTTATCTGCGTCTTCGCGTGGCCATGGCGCACGATGCGGTGCATGCGGGCCGAGCGCGCAAGGATTCGGATGCGGCCTGGGACGGCCCCGCCCTTCGGCGCAAGGAGGCCGGCCCAGCCTGTGATCACGCCAGTCCGGTCTCGGCGGCACCCGGATCCCCCGGTGCCCCCGATCGCCGGCCCGGCCTTCGGCGATCACATCGGCATGAACGCCCAGTAGTCGAGGTCCAGAAGGACGTCCGGCAGATACTTGCCGTCCTCGCCCTTGAGCGTGAAGGGCGCGCCGCCTTTCGTCGCCACCAGACGCAACCGGATCGCGCCGACGCCGGGCGCGGGCGTCTCGGCCATGTCGAGCACCTCGGACCAGGCGCGCACGGTGTCGCCCGCGAAGCAGGGGTTCGCGTGCGCGCCCGCGTTGATCGCCGCGATCATCTGCGCGTTGGCGAGACCGTTGAACGAAAGCGCGCGCGCCATGGAGATGACGTGCCCGCCATAGATCAGCCGCTTGCGATCCTCGCGCGGCGTGGCGTCGAAATGGGTCTTGGACGTGTTCTGCCAGAGCCGCGTCGCCATCATGTGCTCGGCCTCTTCCAGCGTGACGCCGTCCACATGGTCGATCGTTTCGCCGACCTCGTAGTCCGACAGGCGGTGCGGTTCTCCGGCGAGGCCGAAATCATACTGGGTGAAGTCGAGCCCGGCCGGAATGACCAGGTCGCCCGGCGCGACATGCGGCGCGGTCTCGGGCACCACCGCTTCGGGGGCCGGCGTCCCGGGGTCCTTCTTGCGCACCATGACCCAGCGCTTGAACTCCATCACCGGAAGCCCGTGCTGGTTGAAGCCCGTGGTCTTCACGTAGACCACGCCGGTCTTGCCGGAGGAGTTCTGCTTCAGCCCGATCACCTCGGACGAGGCGCGCAGCGTGTCGCCGGCATAGACCGGCCGCAGCCAGCGCGCCTCGGCATAGCCGAGATTCGCCACGGCGTTGAGCGAAACGTCGGGCACCGACTTGCCGAAAACGATGTGAAAGGCGGCCAGATCGTCCACCGGGCTGGCCGGAAGGCCGCAGACCCGCGCGAACTCGTCCGACGAGTAAAGCGCGTGGCGCGCCGGGTAGAGCGCGTGGTAGATCGCCCGCTCGCCGCCCGAGATCGTGCGCGGCACGGCATGGGGGATCACCTCGCCCACGGTGTAATCCTCGAAGAAGCGGCCCGGGTTGGTCTTCATCCGGCTGGGCTTGTCCTTCGGCATGCTCACTGCTCTCCCAGCTTCATGTCGGGGTGGTAGGTGCCTTCCACCTCCTTCACCACCGCCTGCCCGCAGCGCATCACGCCGTTGCTTTCGTCGTAGGCATAGGCGGGGGCGCCGTAGAGATCCCAACCGGCGTTCAGCGCGGCGGTCACCTTGTGGCAGAAGGCGGAGGTGTCGTCGGCGGTCAGGAAGCGGTAGAGGCGCATCGCGTCACCCGAATGCCGGATAGCCGAACCAGTAATGCGCCCAGGCGATCAGGCCGTAGACCACCAGCGTGCCGACGACGGCGCCGATCTCCTTGCCCATCGAGGCGGGCGGCGGCGGCGCCGGACGCTCCGTCGCGCGATTGATCAGGATGACCTCCCACACGGCCCAGCCGAGCAGCCCGCCGAACAGGATGAGCGAGGGAAGATCGCCGTTGACGAGCAGATGGCCCACCGCCCACGCCTTGACGGCGGTCAGCTGCGGGTGGCGGATCCGGGCCGTGATCCGCGTCTTCATCCCCGAGGCGGCGAAGAGGTACACGGCGAAGAGGTTGAGCAGGTTGTTGATGCCCACCGTCGCCGGGTGACGCCCCCACCAGACATCGCCGTAAGCTCCGCGATAGCCCACGATCATCAATGCCAGCGCGACCAGAAGCAGCACGGCGACCACGCCCTTGCCGGTCTCGCCCATGCCGGCGCGCGTGTCGGGTGCAAGGCGCTTGAACGTGTGCGCCCCGATCCAGAGGATCACGCCGAGGATCAGTAACGTCAGTGCCATCGCGGCTCTCCCTGCCCTGTCGGTCGCTACCCTAGATCAATGCGCGAGCGCCGCAATGGCCTCTGCCTTCGCGAGCATCCTGCGGGCGGTTTCGACATGCAGGTTCTCGACGATCCGGCCGTCCAGCACGGCCACGCCCTCGCCGCGCGCCTTGGCGTCCCGGAATGCCGCGATCTGGCGGCGCGCGAGGTCGATCTCTTCCGCGCCCGGGGCGAAGACGGCGTTGGCGGTGGCCACCTGCGCGGGGTGGATGAGCGTCTTGCCGTCGAAGCCCATGTCGCGGCCCTGTTCGCACTCGGCGCGCAGCCCGTCCTCGTCCCGGAAGTGGTTGAAGACGCCGTCCACGCAGACCTTTCCCTCGGCCCGCGCCGCCATGAGCATGTGCTGCAGCGCCTGGAGCATCGGCAGCCGGTCGGCGCGCATGGCGCAGCCCAGCTCCTTGGCGAGGTCGTTGGTCCCGGCGACGAATCCCCCAAGGCGCGGATGCGCCGCGATGGCCTGCGCGTTCAGGACGCCGCGCGGCGTCTCCATCATGGCCCAGATCGGCACGTTCGCGCCCAGCGCGTCGGCCGCGGCGTCGAGCTGCGCGGGGTCATCGACCTTGGGCAGCAGCAGCGCGTCGATATCGGCGCCGCGGATCGCCTCGATGTCCGCCGCGCCCCAGGCGGTCTCCAGCCCGTTGACCCGGACGATCCGCGCGCGCTTGCCGTATCCGCCCGCGTCGAGCTCGGTACGCAACGTGCGCCGGGCCTCTTCCTTGGCATCGGGCGCCACCGCATCCTCGAGATCGAAGATGATGGCGTCCACCGGCAGCGACCGCGCCTTCTCGAGGGCACGCTCCTTCGAGCCGGGAATGTAGAGCACGGACCGGTAGGGGCGTGAGCGCGGGTCCATCGAAGCCTCCCGTAACAAAGTTGCGCGGTAGAGCGCATTTTCTTGGCAGATGTTCAAGCCCCTTTCTGCTGCAATGCGGCAAAACCGGCCCCGCAACGGCTGCGGCACGCGCCCTTCGGCCGCCGTTAACGCCTTCTCCGGCTCTTCATGGCGACGTCGCGCCCCCATCGAAGGAGATCCCGCCATGATCCGGCATGCCCTCGTCCACGCCACCGGCCTCGCGCTCATGGCGCTTGCCGCGACCACCGTCGAGGGCGAAGCCTTGCCCGGCTGCGGGCCGCGGGACGCGATGCTCGAGGAACTCGCCCGGGGCTGGGGCGAATCGCGTCGCGCGGCGGGTCTCGCCTCCGGGGCGCTCGTCGAGCTTTTCGCCAACCCGGACACGGGAAGCTGGACGCTCACCGCGACGACGGCCGCGGGCCGCACCTGCCTGCTGGCATCGGGAGAGGCGTTTTCCGCCCACGACGCGCCGCCCCCGGGCCGCGACGGCTAGGTGAGCGCGTCCCAGATCAGCTTCGCGCCGGTCAGCGTGAGCAGCGTGTAGGTCAGCAGGAAGAAGGCGCGCTCCGGCACGAGGAAATGCGCCTTCACGCCGAGCCAGGCGCCAAGCACCGCGAAAGGGGCGAGCGCGGCGTTCGCCATGAGCGTCTGGGCCGTGAAGATGCCGAGGACGCCGTAGGGAATCGCCTTGGCGATGTTGAGCGCCCAGAAGATCAGCACCGTTGTCGCCTGATAGGTCGTCTTGTCGGGCCGCCCCGCAAGCAGGTAGACGGCGGCCGCCGGGCCGCCGGCATGGCTGACGAAGCTCGTGAAGCCCGCGGTGAGCCCGGCCAAGAGCCCCCAACCCCGCCCCGGGCGGCGCGCGGCGGGCCGGATGACGCCACGCGTTTCCAGCACGCGCCAGGCGACGAAGGCCAGGCTGATCGCCCCGATCAGGAGCCGTATCAGGTCGTCGTCGGCCACCCGCCAGAGCGCCGCCCCGAGCGCGACGCCGGGCAGGCCGCCCAGGATGAGAAGCCGCGCCGCCGCCGGATCCCAGCGCCGCCAGTAAGGCGGCAGCGTGACAAGATCGATCAGCATGAGAAGCGGCAGCATGATGCCGAGCGCCTCGCCCGGCGGCATCACGAGGGCCAGGACCGCGGCGGATGCGAAAGCCGCGCCCGAGCCGAAGCCGCCCTTCGAGACGCCGGCGAAGACCACCGCGAGCGCCGCCAGCACGAAGATGCCCGGATCGTTCAGCATCGCCCCCTCCCCGCACGCAACACGCGTCGTGGTTCAGGCTTAGCCGCTCGGGCGGGCGCGCGACAGCCCCGCTCCGCTCTTGCGATGCGCTGCGCGAGGCTCTAGGCCATGCGGCGTCTGCAATCGACCGGAGAGACTTTCATGGCCAGACCCAAGATCGCCCTGATCGGCGCGGGGCAGATCGGCGGCACGCTCGCCCATCTCGCCGCCATCAAGGAGCTCGGCGACGTCGTCCTGTTCGACATCGCCGAAGGCACGCCCGAGGGCAAGGCGCTGGACATCGCCGAATCCGGCCCCGTGGAGCGCATCGACGCCGCGCTCAAGGGAACGCAGGATTACGCCGACATCGCCGGCGCCGACGTCTGCATCGTGACCGCCGGTGTGCCGCGCAAGCCCGGCATGAGCCGCGACGACCTTCTCGGCATCAACCTCAAGGTGATGAAGGCGGTCGGCGAAGGCATCCGCGACAACGCCCCCGACGCCTTCGTGATCTGCATAACCAACCCGCTCGACGCGATGGTGTGGGCGCTGCGCGAGTTCTCGGGCCTTCCGCACGAGAAGGTCTGCGGCATGGCCGGCGTCCTCGACAGCGCGCGCTTCCGCCACTTCCTGAGCGTGGAGTTCAACGTCTCGATGAAGGACGTGACGGGCTTCGTGCTCGGCGGGCATGGCGACACGATGGTGCCGCTCGTGCGCTATTCCACCGTGGCGGGCATCCCGCTGCCGGATCTGGTGAAGATGGGCTGGACGACGCAGGAAAAGCTCGACGCGATCGTGCAGCGCACCCGGGACGGCGGTGCGGAGATCGTGGGGCTGCTGAAGTCGGGTTCCGCCTTCTACGCGCCCGCCGCCTCGGCGATCGAGATGGCCGAAGCCTATCTCAAGGACCAGAAACGCGTGCTGCCCTGCGCGGCCTATGTTTCGGGCGCCTATGGCCTCGACGGCATGTATGTCGGCGTGCCCACGGTGATCGGCGCGGGCGGCATCGAGAAGGTGATCGACATCGCGCTCAACAAGGACGAGCAGGCGATGATGGACAAGTCCGTCGACTCGGTGCGCGGCCTCGTGAAGGCGTGCAAGGAAATCGACGAGACACTCGCCTGATACCGGCGCGACGCCCGCTCCCGGACCCGCCCCATGGCGCCGGCCCGGGAGTGGTCTGCCGCGCGGCGCGGGCACATGCGCCCGCGCGGACACGAGAATTGTTCCGCGGAGCGCCCGGTCGGAAGCGATTCTTGCCGCCACCGGCGCACCCGACGCCAGTTTCGTGATCACACCCCGAAAATGCGTGATCACAAACCTCCCCAAGAATGCACAAAACCGCGTGACAGACCAGAAAACGGTTTCGACCGGGTGCGACAATATGAGTATACCGGGACAAACGAACCGTGACGGGACAGTGCTGAATGAACATACATGAATATCAGGCCAAGGCACTTCTGCGGGATTACGGCGCGCCGGTGAGCGACGGGCGCGTGGTGCTGAAGGCCGAGGATGCGAAGACCGCCGCCGGAGCGCTCGACGGCCCGCTCTGGGTGGTGAAGGCGCAGATCCACGCGGGCGGTCGCGGCAAGGGCCACTTCAAGGAGGACGGCGCCGGCGAGAAGGGCGGCGTGCGCCTCACGAAGTCGGTGGAGGAGGCCGCCGAGGAGGCGCGCCGGATGCTCGGCCGCACCCTCGTCACCCACCAGACCGGCCCCGCGGGCAAGCAGGTGGGGCGCATCTACATCGAGGACGGCTCCGGCATCTCGCGCGAGCTCTACCTTGCGCTCCTGGTGGACCGGCAGACGAGCCGCGTGTCCTTCGTCTGCTCCACCGAGGGCGGCATGGACATCGAGGAGGTCGCCGCGTCGACGCCGGAGCGGATCCTGTCCTTCTCGGTGGATCCGGTGACCGGATACCAGCCCTTCCACGGCCGCCGCATCGCCTTCATGCTGGGCCTCGAGGGCAAGCAGATCAAGCAGTGCGTCGGCCTCATGGGCACGCTCTACAGGCTCTTCGTGGACAAGGACATGGAGATGCTGGAGATCAACCCGCTCATCGTGACGGACGAGGGCGAGCTGAAATGCCTCGACGCCAAGATGAGCTTCGACTCGAACGCGCTCTACCGGCACGCCGACATCGCGTCGCTGCGCGACGAGTCCGAGGAGGATCCGAAGGAACTCGCCGCGTCGAAATACGATCTCAACTACATCGCGCTCGACGGCGAGATCGGCTGCATGGTGAACGGCGCGGGCCTCGCCATGGCGACGATGGACATCATCAAGCTCTTCGGCGCCGAGCCCGCTAACTTCCTAGACGTGGGTGGCGGGGCCACCAAGGAGAAGGTGACGGAAGCCTTCAAGATCATCACGTCGGACAAGAACGTGAAGGGCATCCTCGTGAACATCTTCGGCGGCATCATGCGCTGCGACATCATCGCCGAGGGCGTCGTCGCCGCCGTCAAGGAGGTGGGGCTCGAGGTGCCGCTGGTCGTCCGGCTCGAGGGCACGAACGTCGAGCAGGGCAAGGAAATCATCAACACTTCCGGCCTGAACGTAATCGCGGCGGACGACCTGTCCGACGCGGCGCAGAAGATCGTCAAGGCGGTGAAGGGGTAATCGATCGTGGGTCCTCACGCTCCTATTTTGTCTCAGGCGCGCATCTTGGCAGACAGGAAAGCTATAGATTTGCTTTCGTTTGCAAGCACTGTGTTCCCAGGCGACAAAGGTCCATTGAACATTGCAACGCAACGACTGCTTGAAACAGGTGTTGAGTTTGCGGTCAACGCCCGCCGCTGTTTCGAAGTTGACGGAGCGAAGCAAGCGATTTCGGCACGGCGTTGGGAATACCAATTAGACAACAGCCTCAAAGTTGAAAGCGACCTGTGGAGGGCGCTAAATGGGATCATTCATGCTCGCCGCTTGGATGTTCATTTTGCGGACTCTCCACAGCGTATCTTTCATCAATCCACCAATGTGGTTGCGCTTCATTTTGTTTATGAAACCGACCGCTATCCAGAAACCTACGTCGACGTTTTCGGTATGGCTTGGGCATACCTAACTTTCGGAAACTTCGCGTGGCAGTATTGAAATAGGAGCCACCACAATGGCAGTTCTCGTCGACGAAAACACCAAGGTGATCTGCCAGGGCTTCACCGGCTCCCAGGGCACCTTCCACTCCGAGCAGGCCATCGCCTACGGCACCAAGATGGTGGGCGGGGTGACGCCCGGGAAGGGCGGGCAGGAGCATCTGGGCCTGCCGGTCTTCAACTCCTGCCACGAGGCGGTGCAGCAGACCGGCGCGAACGCCTCGGTCATCTACGTGCCCCCGCCCTTCGCCGCGGATTCGATCCTGGAGGCGATCGACGCGGGCATCCCGCTCGTCGTCTGCATCACGGAAGGGATTCCGGTGCTCGACATGATGAAGGTCAAGCGCGCGCTCGAAGGGTCCACGACCACGCTGATCGGGCCAAACTGCCCCGGCGTGATCACGCCCGACGCCTGCAAGATCGGCATCATGCCGGGCCACATCCACAAGCGCGGGAAGGTGGGGGTTGTAAGCCGTTCGGGCACCCTTACCTACGAGGCCGTGAAACAGACGACGGATGTCGGCCTCGGCCAGTCCACCTGCGTGGGCATCGGCGGCGATCCCATCAAGGGGACCGAACATATCGACGTGCTGGAATGGTTCCTCGCCGACGACGAGACGGAAGCGATCATCATGATCGGCGAGATCGGCGGCTCGGCCGAGGAGGACGCCGCGGACTTCCTGAAATCCGAGGCGAAGAAGGGCCGCTCCAAGCCGACGGCGGGCTTCATCGCCGGGCGCACCGCGCCCCCGGGGCGGCGGATGGGCCACGCCGGCGCTATCGTCGCCGGCGGCAAGGGCGGCGCCGAGGACAAGATCGAGGCGATGAAGTCGGCCGGCATCGTCGTGGCCGACAGCCCCGCCGGGCTGGGCGAGGCGGTGCTGAAGGCCATCGGCTGAGCGGGAGTGCCGCGAAGGAGGCACGTAGCATGGGGTTTTCGGAGGCAGTCCGGAACTGCCTGGGCAAATACGCCACCTTCTCGGGCCGCGCGCGGCGGCCCGAATACTGGTGGTTCTTCCTTTTCGTGATGCTGGGCGGCCTCGTGGCGCGCCTGGTCGACGGGGCGCTTTTCGGCTTCGGCACGCCGGAGGCGCCCGAGACCCGCATCGTCGGCCCGCTCTTCAGCCTCGCGATGTTTCTGCCGCTGCTCGCCGCGGGCTGGCGGCGTATGCACGACACCGGCCGGCCCGGGTGGTACCTTCTGATCCCGATGCTGATTTCCCTGGCGATCCTGTTCTTCGCGGGCTTCGGGCTCGCGGCGCGCATGGCCGGGGACGGGCCGGGCGCCGGGCCGGGCGCGATGATGCCTGGCATGGGTGCGGGGCTGGCGGCGGCGGCCGCGATCGCGCAGCTCGCGGCCTCGATCCTGATCTTGTGGTGGCTGACGCGGCCCTCTCAGAAAGGCCCGAACGACTACGGCCCCGAACCGAGGGTCCGGCCCGTCACGGAGGCGCCGGCATGAGTTTCGCCGACGCCGTCACCACCTGCCTGCGCAAGTTCGCCACCTTTTCCGGGCGCGCGTCGCGCCCCGAATACTGGTGGTTCACCCTTTTCGTCGTCGGGGGAAGCCTTGCGCTGAGCGTCCTCGACGCGGCGCTCTTCGGGGCCCGGGCCGTCGAGGTCGCCCCCGGCGTGATCGAGTACCGTAGCGAGGGCGTCCTCGCGACCGGCTTCTTTCTCGTCACCCTGTTGCCCGGTCTCGCCGCCGGCTGGCGACGGATGCATGACAGCGGGCGCTCGGGCCTGCACCTTCTCTACCCGCTCATCGTGATGGTGGGCATCGGCGGCTTCGCGAGCGTGGTGTCCGGCCTCGACGCGGTGCTTGCCGGCGATCTGCGCGCGATCCTTTTCGGCGCGAGCGCGATCGTCATGCATGTCGCCTTCCTGATCTTCCTGATTTCCCCCCTCATCGTCGTCTACTGGCTGACCCGGCCGTCCGAGCCCGGCTCCAACCGCTTCGGCCCCAACCCACAAGAGGTGCGCCCATGACCGAGCAAAGCCCGAACGATCTCTTCAAGGCCTCGAGCTTCATGCAGGGGCAGAACGCCGAGTATCTCGAACAGCTCTACGCGCGCTACGCCGAGGATCCCGGCGCGGTGGACGAAGCGTGGGCCGCCTTCTTCCGCGAGCTCGGCGATCCCGAGGCCGAGGTGCGCCGCGAGGCGCAGGGCCCGTCCTGGGCGCGCCCCGACTGGCCGCCCACGCCGTCGGACGAGCTGACCCACGCCTTCGACGGGCAGTGGCCGGAGGCCACGGCGCGCGCGGAGGCAGAGGCCGCCGGCGGCAAGATCCGCGAAAAGGCCGAGGCGCATGGCGTGGAGGTCACCGACGACCAGGTGCAGCGCGCCGTGCTCGACTCGGTGCGCGCGCTCATGCTGATCCGCGCCTACCGTATCCGCGGGCATCTGGCCGCCGATCTCGACCCTCTCGGCCTGCGCGCGAAGACCGACCATCCGGAACTCGACCCCCGGACCTACGGTTTCACCGAGGCCGACATGGACCGGCCGATCTTCATCGACAACGTGCTGGGGCTGGAGATCGCCTCGATCCGCGAGATCCTCGACATCGTGAAGCGGACCTACTGCGGCACCTTCGCGCTGCAGTACATGCACATCTCCAACCCCGAGCAATCCGCCTGGCTGAAGGAGCGCATCGAGGGCTACGGCAAGGAGGTCAAGTTCACCCGCGAAGGCCGGCGCGCGATCCTGAACAAGCTCGTGGAGGCCGAGGGCTTCGAGAAGTTCCTACACGTCAAGTACATGGGCACCAAGCGCTTCGGCCTCGACGGCGGCGAGGCGGTGATCCCGGCGATGGAGCAGATCATCAAGCGCGGCGGCGCGCTGGGCTTGAAGGAGGTCGTCATCGGCATGCCCCACCGCGGGCGGCTGTCGGTGCTGGCCAACGTGATGGGCAAGCCCTACCGCGCCATCTTCAACGAGTTCCAGGGCGGCAGCTTCAAGCCCGAGGAGGTGGACGGCTCGGGCGACGTGAAATACCACCTCGGCGCTTCGTCCGACCGCGAATTCGACGGCAACTCGGTGCACCTGTCGCTGACGGCGAACCCCTCGCATCTGGAGGCCGTGAACCCGGTGGTGCTGGGCAAGGCGCGCGCCAAGCAGGACCAGCTCAACGACGCCGAGCGCCGCAAGGTGCTGCCGGTGCTGCTCCACGGCGACGCGGCCTTTGCCGGACAAGGCGTCGTGGCCGAATGCTTCGGGCTTTCCGGCCTCAAGGGGCATCGTACCGGCGGCACCATGCATATCGTCGTGAACAACCAGATCGGCTTCACCACGGCGCCGCATTATTCGCGCTCTTCGCCCTACCCCACCGACATCGCGCTGATGGTCGAGGCGCCCATCTTCCACGTCAACGGCGACGACCCCGAGGCGGTGGTGCACGCCGCCAAGGTCGCCACCGAGTTCCGCCAGAAGTTCGGCAAGGACGTTGTCATCGACGTGATCTGCTACCGGCGCTTCGGTCACAACGAGGGCGACGAGCCCATGTTCACCAACCCGCTGATGTACAAGGAGATCAAGCAGCACAAGACCACGCTGTCGCTCTACACCGAACGGCTGGTGCGGGACGGCCTGATCCCCGAGGGCGAGGTCGAGGACATGAAGGCGCAGTTCCAGTCGCTGCTCGCCGACGAGTTCGAGGCCGGCAAGACCTACCGCCCGAACAAGGCCGACTGGCTGGACGGCCGCTGGTCGCACCTCGACCGCGAGGGTAAGGAATACCAGCGCGGCGACACCGCGATCTCCGAGAAAACGCTGGAGGACGTGGGCGTCGCGCTCACCCGCGTGCCCGAGGGCTTCAACCTCCACAAGACCGTGGGGCGCCTTCTCGAGCACAAGAAGCAGATGTTCGAGACAGGCACGGGCTTCGACTGGGCGACGGCCGAGGCGATCGCCTTCGGCTCGCTTCTCCTCGAGGGCTACCCGGTCCGCCTGTCGGGGCAGGACAGCACGCGGGGCACCTTCAGCCAGCGTCACTCCGCGCTCGTCGATCAGGACACCGAAGAGCGCCATTACCCGCTCAACGCCATTCGCGAGGGCCAGGCCCGCTACGACGTCATCGACTCCATGCTGTCGGAATACGCGGTGCTCGGCTTCGAATACGGCTTCAGCCTGGCCGAGCCCAACGCGCTGACGCTGTGGGAGGCGCAGTTCGGCGACTTCGCCAACGGCGCGCAGATCATGTTCGACCAGTTCATCTCGTCGGGCGAGTCGAAGTGGCTGCGCATGTCGGGGCTCGTCTGCCTCTTGCCGCACGGCTATGAGGGCCAGGGCCCCGCGCACTCCTCGGCGCGGCTCGAACGCTTCCTTCAGATGTCCGGTCAGGACAACTGGATCGGGGCCAACTGCACGACGCCGGCCAACTACTTCCACATCCTGCGCCGCCAGCTGCACCGAAGCTTTCGGAAGCCGCTCATCCTGATGACGCCGAAATCGCTGCTGCGGCACAAGCTCGCCGTGTCGGATGCCGAGCAGTTCGTCACCGGCTCCAGCTTCCACCGCGTGCTCTGGGACGATGCCGAGAAGGGCAACTCCGACACCCGGCTCAAGCCCGACGCCAAGATCCGCCGCGTGGTGATGTGCTCGGGCAAGGTCTATTACGACCTGCTGGAAGAGCGCGACGCGCGCGGGATCGACGACGTCTACCTGCTGCGGGTGGAGCAGTTCTATCCGTTCCCGGCGATCTCGGTGGTGAAGGAGCTCGAGCGCTTCAAGCAGGCCGAGATCCTCTGGTGCCAGGAAGAGCCGAAGAACCAGGGGGCCTGGACCTTCATGGAACCCAACCTCGAATGGGTTCTGGGGCGCATCGGCGCCGAGCACGGGCGCCCGCGCTATGTCGGCCGCCCCGCGAGCGCCTCGCCCGCCACCGGGCTCGCCTCGCAGCACAAGAAACAGCAGGAGGCGCTCGTCGACGAGGCGCTCTCCATCGAAGGAAAGTGAGATAAAGATGACTGTCGAAGTCCGCGTGCCGACGCTCGGAGAGAGCGTGACAGAGGCCTCCGTCGCCACCTGGTTCAAGAAGCCGGGCGACAGCGTCACCGCCGACGAGATGTTGTGCGAGCTCGAGACCGACAAGGTCACGGTGGAGGTGCCCGCGCCCACCGACGGGGTGCTCGAGGACATCGTCGCCCAGGAGGGCGAGACGGTGGGCGTCGACGCGCTGCTCGCCAATCTCGCCCCGGCCGGCGAGGTGGACAGCACCGAGATCAAGCCGCGCGAGACGCCTGCCGCGTCCGAAGCGGGCGCCGGGAAGGCCGGCGACGCGGGCGGCGATGACGACGGCGGCGCGGGGGACAGCGCGGACGTGATGGTCCCCGCGCTGGGCGAACGCGTGACCGAGGCCACCGTCTCGACCGGGTTCAAGAAGCCCGGCGACAAGGTCGAGCAGGACGAGATGCTTTGCGAGCTCGAGACCGACAAGGTCTCGGTGGAAGTGCCGGCACCCGCCTCCGGCGTGCTGTCCGAGATCCTCGCCCCCGAAGGCGAAACGGTGCACGCTGGCGGGAAGCTCGGCGTGATCTCGGGCGCGGCGGGCGGCGCCTCCCCCGCGCCCGCATCGGATGACACGGCCCGGACGGACAAGCACGAGACCCCGCAAGAGACGGCCGCGGAGCGTGCGGACGTGGAAGACGCACCGGCCGCGAAAAAGGCCATGGCCGAGGCGGGGCTGTCGCGCGACGCGGTCACCGGCACCGGCCGCGACGGGCGCGTCATGAAGGACGACGTCGCCAAGGCGGCCGCCGCCGGAAGCGCCGCGAAGGCCCCCGCGGCCCCCGCGGCCCCCGCGCAGGCCCCGCGCGCCCCGGTCCCGGCCGAGGATGCCGGGCGCGAGGAGCGGGTGAAGATGACCCGCCTGCGCCAGACCATCGCGCGCCGCCTCAAGGATGCGCAGGACACGGCGGCGATCCTGACCACCTACAACGAGGTGGACATGTCGGCGGTCATGGACCTGCGCTCGGAATACAAGGACCTCTTCGAGAAGAAGCACGGCGTGCGGCTCGGCTTCATGTCGTTCTTCACCAAGGCCTGCTGCCACGCGCTCCGCGAGGTGCCCGAGGTCAACGCCGAGATCGACGGCACCGACATCGTCTACAAGAACTTCGTCCATATCGGCATCGCCACGGGCACGCCGCAGGGCCTCGTGGTGCCGGTGATCCGCGACGCCGACGCCAAGTCCTTCGCCGAGCTCGAAAAGGAGATGGCGGAAAAGGCGAAGCGCGCCCGCGACGGCAAGCTCTCGATGGCCGAGATGCAGGGCGGCACCTTCACCATCTCCAACGGCGGCGTCTACGGCTCCCTCATGTCCTCGCCGATCCTCAACCCGCCGCAATCGGGCATCCTGGGCATGCACAAGATCCAGGACCGGCCCGTGGTGGTGAAGGGCGAGATCGTGATCCGCCCGATGATGTACCTCGCGCTCAGCTACGATCACCGCATCGTGGACGGCAAGGGCGCGGTCACCTTCCTCGTGCGCGTGAAGGAGGCGCTCGAAGACCCGCGGCGGCTCCTGATGGACCTGTAGGCGGGCCTTGCGTGTCCGTCGCAAAGATCATCGCCCGCGTGCACGGGGCGTCGCGGCGCGCGGGCAGCCGTCCCCACGGCCCCGCCACCGCGTTGCCGGCCTGCAGCGCCCGCGCAGGGACGGACACACGGATTTCCAATCTGACGGTTTTGAGAACGCGCATGTTCAGCTTTACCGGAACAATGGCTAGGGTATTCGGGGCGCCCGTCATATCCCCCGCCACCACGCGTCCTCGGCCCGCTGCGCCGCCCCCGCAGTGGCCGGATGCGCTATCGGCCACGTCGTCGATCACCAAGGCAGAGATTCCATGACCCCCGAACTCACCGCCCTCGCCCTCGCCGTGCTGCTGCAGGCCGGGCAGCTCGCGCTCTACTCCGTGCTCGGCCAGAAGGTGGCCGGCCCCCGCGCCGCGATGAGCCCGCGCGACGAAGCGATTGCGCTGCCCGGCATGGCCGGGCGGGCCAAGCGCGCGCTCGACAACCACTTCGAGGGGCTGACCCTCTTCACAGCAGCCGTGGCGATCGTCATGCTGTCGCAGCAATCCAGCCCCGTCACCGCCGCCTGCGCCTGGATCTACCTCGCCGCCCGCCTTCTCTACGTGCCCGCCTACCTCTTCGGCTGGGTGCCGGGCCGCTCGCTCATCTGGGCGGCGGGCTTCCTCGCCACCCTGGTGATGATCCTCGCGGCGCTCCTGTGACTTCTTCTTGGTTCAAATACTCCGGGGGGTGAGGCGGCGCAGGCCGCCGAGGGGGGCAGCGCCCCCCTCCTCCGCCAGAAAGGGAAAGGACTGACCCAATGGCCTCCTACGACGTGATCGTTATCGGCTCCGGACCCGGCGGCTACGTGGCCGCCATCCGCTGCGCGCAGCTGGGCCTCAAGACCGCCTGCGTGGAAGGGCGCGAGACGTTGGGCGGGACATGCCTCAACGTGGGCTGCATCCCCTCCAAGGCGCTTCTGCACGCCACCCACCAGCTTCACGAGGCCGAGCACAATTTCGAGAAGATGGGCCTCAAGGTCGGCGCGCCCAAGGTCGATTGGAAAGCGATGCTCGCCTACAAGGACGACACGATCGCGCAGAACACCAAGGGCATCGAGTATCTTTTCAAGAAGAACAAGATCGACTGGCTCAAGGGCTGGGGCGCGATCCCCGCGCCCGGCAAGGTGACGGTGGGCGAGGAGACGCACGAGGCGAAGAACATCATCGTCGCGACGGGATCCGAGGCCTCCGGCCTGCCCGGCGTCGAGATCGACGAGACCGTGGTCGTCACCTCCACCGGCGCGCTCGAGCTTTCCAGGATCCCGAAAAGGATGGCGGTGATCGGCGGCGGGGTGATCGGGCTCGAGCTCGGCTCCGTCTACGCGCGCCTCGGCGCGCAGGTCACGGTCGTGGAATACCTCGACCACATCACGCCCGGAATGGACGCCGAGGTGCAGAAGGGCTTCCAGCGCCTGCTGAAGAAACAGGGTCTGGACTTCGTCATGGGGGCCGCCGTCCAGTCCGTGGAGGCGCTCAAGACCAAGGCCAAGGTCCACTACAAGCTCCGCAAGGACGAGAGCGAGGCGACCCTCGACGCCGATGTCGTGCTGGTGGCGACGGGCCGCAAACCCTTCACCGACGGCGTCGGCCTCGAGGCGCTCGGAGTCGAGATGACCGAGCGCGGCCAGGTGAAGACGGACGGCCACTGGCGCACGAACGTCGACGGGGTCTACGCCATCGGCGACTGCATCGCGGGGCCGATGCTGGCCCACAAGGCCGAGGACGAGGGCATGGCCTGCGCCGAGGTCATCGCCGGCAAAGCCGGGCACGTGAACTACGGCGTGATCCCGTCGGTGATCTACACCCATCCCGAGGTCGCCGCTGTCGGCGAAACCGAGGAGACCCTCAAGGAGCAGGGCCGCGCCTACAAGGCGGGCAAGTTCAACTTCATGGGCAACGGCCGCGCCAAGGCCAATTTCGCCGCCGACGGTTTCGTGAAGATCCTCGCAGACAAGCAGACCGACCGCATCCTCGGCGCGCACATCATCGGCCCGATGGCCGGCGACCTGATCCACGAGATCTGCGTGGCGATGGAATTCGGCGCCAGCGCCGAGGATCTCGCGCTGACCTGCCACGCGCACCCGACCTATTCCGAGGCGGTTCGCGAGGCGGCGCTGGCCTGCGGCGATGGTCCGATCCACGCCTGACCGCGGGGGGCCGGGGGACGTCGCGCGCCCCCGGCAGGATCCGCTCAGCTCTCTTCCGCGCTCTCCCGCCCCGGCGGGCGCGGATCGAAACCGGCCTCGGCCATCAACGCGTCCGACCGCGTTTCCACGACCTGCTCGAGGCGTGCCATGAAGGTTTCGGCGGGCAGTCCCGGCGGGATCGGCTCGAGGAACTCGACCACGGCGAGGCCGGGCTTGCGCAGGATGCCCTTGCGCGGCCAGAAGACGCCGACATTGGTCGCGGCCGGCACGCAGGGCTGCCCCGTCTCCTCGTAGAGCACCGCCGTCCCGATCTTGTAGGGCGCCTTCACCCCCGGCGCGACCCGCGTGCCCTGGGGATAGATGATGAGCTGCCTCGGGGGCGCGTCACCGTGGCGTACCCCCTCGACCATCTGGCGCATCGCCGCGCGGCGGCGGCCGCGATCCACGGCCACGCACCCGATGCGCTTGGCGTACCAGCCCAGGATCGGCGCGCGCCCGAGTTCCTTCTTCATGATGAACTTCGGCCGTGGCACGACGCTGACGATGAGGATGATGTCGAGGAAGCTCTGGTGCTTGGAGCCGATCAGCACCTCCTCCACCGGGACCCGTCCGCGGACCTCCGTGCGCAGCCCCACCATCCAGCGCGCCGTCCAGCGGACATAGCGGCAATAGGTGCGGACGCCGGCATAGGCGCCGCGCCGGTCGAAGATCGCCCAGGGCGTGAAGAACACGGCCATGATCGCCATCATGGCGTACATCTGCCCGACGAAAAGCACCGAGCGCGCCCAGCGCAGCATCAGGTCAGCGCCCTGAGCGTGCGCCCGGCCGCCGCGCGCGTCGCCCAGAACGCCACGACCGCCGCGAGCGGCGGCACGAGAAGCGGCGCAAGCCAGTGCCAGCCCCGAAAGCCGAGCCCCGTGAGGAAACTGTCCTCACCGCTGCCGCCGCCCGGCAGCGCCGCCACCGCGATCATGCCGAACGCCGTTCCCACGGCCGCGCCGGTGAGCGTGCGGAGCGTGAAGCGGCGCACGAAGGCGCGCGCGATGTAGACGTCGCGCGCGCCGACGAGCCGCAGCACCGCGATCACCTGCGCGTTGGCCGCCAGCGCTGCCTGCGCGGCCAGGGTGATCATCGCCGCCACCGCCGCGCCGATGAGCGTGATCGAGACCCAGCCCAGAAGGCGCAGACGGTCGGCCGCCTGCACCAGCGGACGGCGCCAGCGGGTGTGATCGTCAAGGACCGCCCCCGGCACCTCCGCCGCGAGACGCAGTCGAAGTCCCGCCGCGTCGTAGCCCTCTTCGGTCTCGATGATCTCGATGAGCTGCGGCACCGGCAGCGTGTCGAGCGGAAGGTCCGGCCCGAGCCAGGGCTCCAGCAGCGCGCGCTGCTCTTCCGGCGCCAGCGCGCGTGCCCCGGCGACCCCCGGCGTCGTCTCCAGCAGCCGCAGCGCCGCGCGCGTCTGTTCCGCCATCTGCCCCTCGGGCGCCGAGATGCGCAGCGTGGCCGAACGGGCGAGTTCCTCGCCCCAGCGGTCGGCGAGGCGCCCAGCGGCAAGCGACAGCGCCAGCGCGAAGACCGCCAGAAAGGCCATGGCCGCGGCGGTGAAGACGGTCAGCCGCGCGGTGATCCCGGTGGGCGGGACCACCCGGTCGGCCTGCGTGTCCCCGCGCAGCAGCGTGACCGCGCCCCTCACAGATCGGCCCCCGCCGCCTGCAACCGGCCACCGGCGATCCGGACGACGCGCGCCTGCACATGGTGTTTCGCGGCGCGGATGAGCGCAAGGTCGTGGGTGGCGACCATGACCGCCTTGCCGAGCCGGTTGAGCTCCACCAGAAGCTGAAGAAGCCGTTCCGACATTTCCCAGTCCACGTTGCCCGTCGGCTCGTCGGCAAGGATCACGTCCGGCGACATGATGACCGCGCGGGCGAGCGCGGCGCGCTGGCGTTCCCCGCCGGAGAGTTCGGGCGGCAGCGCCGTGGCGCGCTCCGTCAGGCCCACCCAGTTCAGCAGTTCGTGCAAGTCCTGTTGTGCGGCACCGCCCCCCTGCCCCGACACCGTGAGCGGCAATGCCACGTTCTCCATCACGGGCAGATGGTCCAGGAACTGGCAATCCTGGTGCACCACCCCGATGCGGCGCCGCGCCAGCGCGATGGCATCGCGGCTCATGGCGGTCACGTCGGTCTCGAAAATCCGCAACCGGCCGGCGCTGGGCTGCAGCGCGCCGTAGCAAAGCTTCAGGAAGGTCGTCTTTCCCGCGCCCGACGGCCCGGTGAGGAAATGGAAACTGCCGGGCGTGATGGCCAGCGAGATGTCCTGCAGAAGCTCGCCGCCCCCGTAGCTGTAGCCCACACCGTCCAGCTCGATCACCGCCGCCCCCAGTTTTCCGCCTGCCCGCAGGGGCCATGTTGTGCCTCAGCACCGGTCGGGTTGCAATCGCCGGCTGGGCGGGCGAATGGGCTTTCGCGGCCTCGCACCAGCCGGTAACTTCATGCGCGGTGGGCTTGGGGAAAGGGCCGTTCCGGCGCGACGCGCCGGCTGGTTGGTCCGAGAGGAGTGGCGATGCGTCTGACTTGCCCGAATTGCGGTGCGCAGTACGAAGTTCCCGATGAAGTCATCCCCGAAGAGGGGCGCGACGTCCAGTGCTCGGCCTGCGGCATCACATGGTTCCAGAACCATCCGACCCATGCCGGAGAAGAGGCTGACGGGCCGGCGGCCGCCCCTGAAGCGGCGCAGCCCCGGGCGGAAAGCGACGACGACATGGCCGAGGACGCGCAGGACAGCGCGGAGGCGCCACCGCCGCCCCCGCGACGCGAACTCGACCCCTCGGTCGCCGATCTTCTGAAAGAGGAAGCCGAACAGGAGGCTCGCGCCCGCGCCTCGGAGGCGGCGTCCCCGATCGAAAGCCAGCCCGAGCTTGGCCTCGACGACGGCGACGGAGAGGATGCGGCAAGCCGCCGCGCCCGCGAGGCGCGCGCGCGCATGGCCCGGATGCGGGGGGAGGTGGCTCCGGAAGCGGACGCGCTGGTCGATCGCGACGCCGACGCCCCGGCAGAGCCCGCGGACACGCCCGACATCCCCGCCCCGGCGCAGGAAGAGGAGGTCGCGGCGGCCACCGGATCGGCCGCCGCAGGCGCGCGGCGTGATCTTCTGCCCGATATCGACGCGATCAATCCGACGCTGCGCGCCACCGATGAGGGGACCGCGATCCACGCCGCCCCGGCCGCGGACGACGGTCACGAGCCCGAGGAGACAGGCAGGGGCGGCGGCTTCTCCCGCGGCTTCGCGATCGCGCTGCTTCTGGCGGTCATGCTCGTCGTCACATACGCGCTGGCGCCTCAGCTTTCCCGGGACATCCCGGTGCTCGCCCCCCTTCTCGAAGGGTATGTCGCGGTGGTCGATGCGGGGCGGGGCTGGCTCAACGGGCAGGTCACCGGCATCCTCGTCTGGCTCGACGGCCTCACGGAGGCGAAACCCGCGGATCTCGACACGGCCTGATCACCGCGCCTTTCGCGATCGCGCCCGGGATCAGAAGCGGTCCAGCAACCGTTCCAGATACTCGCGCTCGATCTCCGGGCGCTCGCTGTCGCCGCTCCGGCGTCGCAGCTCTTCGAGAAGGTCGCGCGCCCGGCGATAGACATCGTCCCCCTGAAGAAGGCTGTCTTCGGTGCCCATCTGGCCCGCGTTGCCCGCGCTGCGTCCGGGCGGATCGCGGGACTCGCTGCCCGGATCCCCCTCGGCCATGCCCTGCTGGCCCTGCCCGTTCTGGCGCTGCTCCTGCGCGAGCGCCTCGCCCATGTTGCGCAACCCTTCGCGGAGCGCATCCATGGCCTCCGCCTGGCGGTCGATCGCCTCGGCGAGGTCGCCCTCGCGCAGCGCGCCCTCGGCGCCTTCCATCGCGCCTTCGGCCCGATCGAGCGCGCGCCGCGCCTCCTCGCCCGCCTCGCCGCCGAGGCCGGGCAGGTTCCCGCGCTGGCGGTTCAGTTCCTGGCGAAGCGCGCGCTGCCGGTCGGCGAGCGACTCCTCGGTGCCGGGCGCCTCGCCCTGCCCCTCGCCGGGGCGGGCCTGTTGCTGGCCGCCCTGCCCGGGCTGCTGCTGACCGGGCGCCTGCCCTTGCCCCTGTCCGGGCTGCTGGCCGAACTGCTGGCCCTGCTGTCCTTGTTGCCCCTGTTGACCTTGCTGACCTTGCTGACCCTGCTGGCCGGGATTGAAACGCTCCTGAAGATCGCGGAAGGCCTCGTCGGACAGCCCCTGCTGGTTGCGCAGCGTCTCCGACAGACCTTCCATCGCCTGCTGGCCCGGGGATTGCTGACCCTGCCCTTGGCCTTGGGTCACGCGCATGTTCTCCATCATCTGCTGAAGCTGGCGCAATGCCTCCTGCGCCTCGGCCATGCGGCCCTGCTCCATCAGCTCCTGGATGCGGTCCATCATGCGTTGCAGGTCGTCCTGCGACATTTCCATGCCGGGCATCTGCTGGGCCATCTGGTCCTGCGCGCCCTCTTCGCCGTCGCGCTGCGCCTGGCGGGCCAGTTCGTTCAGGTATTCGTTCGTCGCCTCGCGCAGCTCCTGCATCAGTTCGGCGATCTCCTGGTCGGAGGCACCGTTGCGCATAGCCTCCGAGAGCCGGTCCTGGGCCCGGCGCAGCCGTTCCAGCGCGTCCCCGAGATCGCCCTCTTCCAGAAGGATGGCGAGATCCCAGAGCGCCTCGGCGATCTCGTCGCGCTGCTCCCCGCTGAGCCCGCCGCCATGGTTCGTGAAGGTCTCCATCCGGTGCAGAAGCACGCGAAGCCGCAGGTAGGCCGTTTCCGAGCGGAACACGTCGTCCGGGCGGTGCGAGACGGCACGCAGCACCTGCGCCACCCGGCGCGCGTTGTCGCGGGTCCACAGCAGGTCGCGGCGCTGCTCTGCCACCGCGGCGGCCAACGGATCGAAGAAGCGGCGGCCGGGCAGGTCCATGGTCTCCGGGGCGGACGCGCCCTGCTGCCCGGCGGCGTCCTCCACCGAAAGTTCGACGCGCACCGGCAGGTTGGCCCAGGGGTGCTTCGAGAAGTCCTCGATCAGGCTTTCCTCGAACTCGGCCCGATCCCCGGTGACCGGCATGGGCAGCGGCACCTCGATGGCGGGACGGGCTTCCGGCTCGGCGGCAAGCCCGTGCTGCCGCTCCACCGCATCGAGATCGAGGGCGAGCCGCGCCGTGCCCGCCACCACGCCGTAATCGTCGCGCGCCGTGAAGGGCAACGTCATCTCGCCGCGCGCCGACGCTTCCGCCTCGCCGGCAAGGCTCACGCGCGGAGCGGCGTCGCCACGGAGCGCGACATCCCAGCCGCGGCCCCCGGGTCCGTCGATCTCGATCCGGCCCGAGCGCGCCACGTCGAACCCCTGCGAGGGCTCCGCGGCCGGTTCCGCGGGGGCCTCGCGCTCCGAGACGGTCTCGGCCACGGACAGCGCGCCCACCTCGCCGTAAAGGCGGATCGTCACGCGGCTACCCTCGGCGACGGAAAGCTCGCCCGCGGTAATGTCGTTGAGATAGACGGCGGGAAGCCCGGTGTAGGCGGGCGGTTCCACCCAGCCCTCCCAGGCCGGCCCGCCGGCCAGCGCGCTCGCCGGCCCGGGGGCCATCTCGGTCACCGAGCCGACCCGCCAGAAAGAGCCGAAGACGAGCGCGACCGAGAGGGCCAGCAGCGCCACGTAACGCAGCGCGAAGGGATCGCGCGACGAGACCCGCAGGTCGGGGGGCGCGGCGCGTGCCGCCGCGACGCGGGCGGCCATTCGGCGCTGATGCGCCGCCCAGACGGCCGCCGAGGCCGCGTCGCCCGCGCCGATCGCCTGCTCGTCGAGCAGCGTCCGGATCGGCCGGCCCGCCATCGTCGCATCGAGCCGCACCAGCGTCTCGGCCGGCGACGGCCAGCGGAACCGGCGCGCCCCGTGGATCGCCGCAGCGGTCGCGCCCAGACCCGCGAGCGCGCCCGCGGCCCACACCGCCTCGACCGGCACCATGTCCTGAACGCCGAGCATGAGAAGAGCGAGCGCCGCGGCCAGGATCGACCAGAGCGGCCAGAACGCCCGCACCGCGCGTTCGGCTGCCATCCCCGCGCGCGTCAGCCTGAAAGGCCAGCGTATCGCGCGGAAAACGTCGTCCTGTCCGGTCGGGTTGTCCTGCATGATCCCTTCCCTCTGCCATGAGGCACGGGCGCGTGACTGCGCCCCCGTCCTATAGCCATTCAGGAATGGTATCCCGATTCAGGATGTCGTCAAAGGATGGGCGGGCGCGGATGACGGCCACGTGATCGCCCCGCACCAGAACCTCGGGGATCAGGGGGCGGGTGTTGTACTCGCTCGCCATCACGGCCCCGTAGGCCCCGGCGGAGCGGAATGCCACGAGATCGCCCTCGGCGAGCGGGGGCAGCATCCTTTCGCGGGCGAAGGTGTCCCCCGTCTCGCAGACGGGCCCCACCACGTCGAAACGCGCCTGCGCGACGCCCGGCGCAGGTTCGACGACCGGCACGATCTCGTGCCACGCGTCATACATCGCAGGGCGGATCAGGTCGTTCATGGCCGCATCGAGAATGAGGAAATCCCGCCCCTCCCCGGATTTCACGTAGATCACCCGCGAGACCAGGATGCCGGCGTTCCCGGCGATGAGGCGGCCCGGCTCGATCTCCACCTCGCAGCCCAGATGGCCCACGGTGCGCCTTATCATCGCACCGTATTCGGTGGGCAGCGGCGGCGCCGCGTTCGACCGCTCGTAGGGGATGCCGAGCCCGCCGCCAAGATCCAGCCTGCGGATGTCGTGGCCGTCGGCGCGCAGGAGTTCGGTCAGCTCCGCGACCTTGGCATAGGCGGCCTCGAACGGGGCGAGCTCGGTCAGTTGGGAGCCGATATGGACGTCGATCCCCACCACCTCGATCCCGGGCAGCGCCGCGGCCTCGGCATAGACCTCCCGCGCCCGCGAGATCGGCACGCCGAACTTGTTCTCCGCCTTGCCGGTGGCGATCTTGGCATGCGTGCGCGCATCCACGTCGGGGTTCACGCGCACGGTGATCGGGGCCGTGCGCCCCATTTGCGCCGCCACGGCCGAAAGTGCCCGCATCTCGGGCTCGCTTTCCACGTTGAACTGGCGCACCCCGCCCGCGAGCGCCTGCGCCATCTCCTCGCGCGTCTTGCCGACGCCCGAGAACACGATACGCTCGCCCGGCACGCCGGCGGCGCGGGCGCGGGCGTATTCCCCGCCCGACACCACGTCCATCCCGGCGCCCATGTCGCCCAGAAGCTTCAGGATCGCGAGGGTGGAGGCGGCCTTCACCGCGAAGCACACGAGATGGTCGAGCCCCTCGAGCGCCTCGTCGAAAAGCCGGTAATGCCGCGCCAGCGTGGCGGCCGACTACAGGTAGAAGGGCGTGCCGACCCGCGCCGCGAGCTCGGCCACGGGCACGTCTTCGGCGTGAAGCGCGCCGTCGCGGTAAAGGAAGTGATCCATCCTCGAACTCCAGGCCCGGGGCCCTCATGGGATGCGCGACGCGCGCGCGGCGGGACGCCCCTATGCCGCCGGGCCCTGCCGCCGCGCCCGGAAATAGAGGTAAAGCGGCAGCCCGCAGCTGACACCGATGCCGTAGATCGCCGGGATCGTGACCAGCGATGGCCAGTCGCGCCGCGCCACCGCGTCGAAGAGCACCCAGAGCGTCAGCGCGATGGCCGCGATGGCCAGGTCCCAGACGAGCCCCGTGGTGGCGGCGTTGACATACCACGCGTCGATCATTGCGCCGAGGTCCCAGCCATTCTGCCGGAACCACGTCACGAACCAGTACATCGGGTGGATCGAGCCCCAGACGGCGAGCGCGGCCCACAGATACTTGAGCCGCGCCATCAGCGCCGTCCCGACACGCCGATCTCGGCGGTTCCGCTGATCGTGATCCCGGTGGCGGGCTTCGACGCGGGCGGTTCCGGCGCGCCGTCGGCGCCGCATCCGGCGAGCGCCAGAAGCGCCGCTGCGGTGATCGGAAGACGTTTCATCCCAGTCGCTCCTTCCAGCGCGCGACTTGCGCACGCACCTGCTCAGGCGCCGTGCCGCCATAGGACCGGCGCGACGCCACCGAATTGTGGACGCCCAGCACATCGAACACGTCCTCGCGGATGCCCTCGTGCACCGAGCGCATTTCCTCGAGCGTGAGATCGGGCAGGTCGCGGCCCGCCGCCTCGGCCACGGCCACGAGCCTCCCGGTGACGTGGTGCGCCTCACGGAAGGGTAGCCCGAGTTCGCGCACGAGCCAGTCCGCCAGATCGGTGGCGGTGGAAAAGCCGCTCGCGGCGGCCGTCTCCAGCGCGTCGCGGTTGGCGGCCATGTCGCGCACCATCCCCTCCATCGCGGCGAGCGCCAGCATCAGGGTGTCAGCGGCGTCGAAGACCTGTTCCTTGTCCTCCTGCATGTCCTTCGAATAGGCCAGCGGCAGGCCCTTCATCACCGTCATCAGCGCCACGTTCGCACCGAAAATCCGCCCAATCTTGGCGCGGATCAGCTCTGCGGCGTCCGGGTTCTTCTTCTGCGGCATGATCGACGAGCCGGTGGAAAAGCGGTCCGACATGGCGACGAAACGGAACTGCGCCGAAGACCAGATCACCAGCTCCTCGGCCAGTCGCGAGAGGTGCATGGCGCAGATCGAGGCCGCGGCGAGGAACTCGAGCGCGAAGTCGCGGTCGCTCACCGCGTCGAGCGAATTCGCGCAGGGCCGGTCGAAGCCGAGCTCGCGCGCCGTCATCTCCCGGTCGATCGGGAAAGATGTGCCGGCAAGCGCCGCCGCCCCGAGCGGGCATTCGTTCATCCGCGCGCGCGCGTCCCGAAGCCGGCCGCGGTCGCACGCGAACATCTCCACATAGGCCAGCATGTGATGGCCCCAGGTGACAGGCTGCGCGGTCTGGAGATGGGTGAACCCCGGCATGACCCAGTCCGCCCCCGCCTCCGCCTGCGCGAGGAGCGCGCGCATCAGCGCGGCGAGGCCCGCGTCGGCCGCGTCGGCCTGGTCGCGTACCCACAGCCTGAAATCCGTGGCCACCTGGTCGTTGCGCGAGCGGGCCGTGTGCAGCCGGCCCGCCGGCTCGCCCACGATGTCCTTCAGCCGCGCTTCCACGTTCATGTGAATATCCTCCAGCGCGGTGGAAAATCCGAAGCTGCCGCCCTCGATCTCTGACAACACCGTGAGGAGGCCTTCCCGGATCGCCTCGGCATCGCTATTGCTCAGGATGCCCGTCGCGGCGAGCATCGCCGCGTGGGCCCGAGAGCCCGCGATGTCTTGCGGCGCGAGCCGTCGGTCGAAGCCGATGGAGGCGTTGATCGCCTCCATGATTGCATCGGGACCGGCCGCAAAGCGCCCGCCCCACATCGCGTTCGAGGAATCTGCTGACATGCCGCTACCCGGGAGTTCGTCCATGCGCCTTTCGACCCTCGCCCTCTACACGGCTCTCGCGCTCGGCGCAAATGCCGCCGCGGCCGCCGACACCGCCGCGCTTCGGGCGCTCGCCGAGGGCGACATGAAGAAGCTCGCCTTCGCGACAGAAGCGAAGCCCGCCCCCGAGACCGCCTTCGAGACGGCGGAGGGCGCGACGCGCTCGCTCGCCGATTACCGCGGCAAGCATCTCGTGGTGAATTTCTGGGCCACCTGGTGCGCGCCCTGCCGCAAGGAGATGCCGCAGCTCTCCGAGCTTCAGTCCGAGTTCGGCGGCAAGGATTTCGAGGTCGTGACCATCGCCACCGGGCGCAACGCGCTGCCGGCGATGCGCAACTTCTTCGAGGAGATCGGGGTGGACAACCTGCCGCTCCACCGCGACCCGCGTCAGGCGCTGGCGCGGGAGATGGGCGTCTTCGGCCTGCCCATCACCGTGATCCTCGATCCGCAGGGGCGAGAGATCGCGCGGCTCCAGGGCGATGCCGACTGGGCGTCGGAGAGCGCGAAGGCCATCGTCGCCGCGCTTCTGCCCGGCGCCGGCTGACCCGCGCGGAGGCATCCTCGACGCAAAAACCCCCGGCACGAGGCCGGGGGCTTCGCATCGGGCCGGATGCCGGGTCAGTTCGGCAGCACTTCGCCGGTCGGGCGCGGCGTGTCGGCGGTTTCCGCCGGCAGGATCGGGTAGGTGATCTCCGGCATGTCGCCGGTCAGCGAGCCCAGGAACGCGGTGATCGCGTCGATCTCCTGTTCGTCGAGGTCCGCGCCGAGCTGCGAGCTCGCCATGATGTCGACGGCGGGGCGCAGATCCCAGACCACCCCGGAATGGAAGTAGGGGGCCGTGACCGCGATGTTGCGCAGCGGCGAGGCGCGGAAGACGTATTCGTCCACCGCCGTCTCGGTCACGGTGAAACGGCCCTTGTCGCCCACGGGCAGGATGTCGGCGCCGGGCTTCTCGACGAGGCCGAAGGGATAGTAGCCGTTGCCGCCGAGGTTCACGCCGTTGTGGCAGCTCGCGCAGCCCGCCTCGAGGAAGAGCTCCAGGCCCTGCGTCTCCTCCGCGTCGAGCGCGTTGTCGTCTCCGTTCAGCCAGGCGTCGAAGCGCGACGGCGTGATGAGCGTGGCCTCGAACGCCTCGATCGCCTTCGCGAAATTGTCGAAGGTCACGGGATCGTCCTCGCCCGGGAAGGACGCGTCGAACCAGTCGACGTATTGGGGCATCGAGTTGAGCGTCGCGAGCACGTTGTCGGGCGTGTTCGCCATCTCCACCCCGGCCTGCACCGGCCCCTTCGCCTGCTCGGCGAGGTCGGGCGCGCGGCCGTCCCAGAACTGCGCCTCGTTGAACACCGCGTTGAGAACGGTGGGCGAGTTGCGCGGCCCCTTCTGCCAGCCATGCCCGATCGAGACGGGCATGTTGTCGTCCCCGCCCGTTGCGAGGTTGTGGCAGGAGTTGCAGGAAAAGACGCCTGAGGCCGACATCCGCGGATCGAAGAACAACGCCTTGCCGAGCTCGATCTTCTCCGGCGTGACGATGTTGTCCTCGAGCGCGGGAATCGTCGCCGGCACCGGGCTGAACATCTCGAGCGCCCAGTCACGGAGCTCGTTCTGGGCCAGCGCGGGGCTCGCCACGGCAAGGGCGGCGGTTCCAGCCAGCAGGGCGGTCAAGGATCTCATGGAAGCCTCCTTCTGAGAGTCGCACGTTTCCCGCTTATTCTCGACGACACCGCGCGCGCCGCCTTGATCAAGGTCAATGAAATCCGGAATATCCCGGCATGCCATGGCGTTGCCGCGCCGCGGCAACGCCGGCGCGGCCAAGCGGCGCGCGGCCGCTGGAGGCGGCCGGATATCCCGAAGCCGTCCCGGGTCGGCGCAATGCGGAAAACCGCGCGGCGCCGATGTGTCACATGAACTTGACACATCGGGCGTCAGCGGCGATCCTGCCCGGGACAGCCGGAGCCGCGCATGACCCTTCACTCTCCCGATGTCGCCCCAGCAAAGGGGCTGGACGCGCCAGAGAGCGGCGGCGCGCCCCGGCCCGGCCTCTGCACCGACTGCGGCGTCTCGCGCATGGGCGACGGGCGGGCCTGCGGCCGGGCATGCCAGTTCATCCGCCCGGACTACCCCTCCCTCGAACGCGCGGCACACGGCCGCGCCGCGGATCCCGACCGGGGCGAGGAAGCCTTCTTCGGCGTCTCCAGGCGCATGCTGCGCGCGCGCCTCGACCCGCCCGCGGAGGGCGCGCAATGGACGGGGCTGACCACCGCGATCGCCGCGGAGCTGCTGCGCGCGGGCGCCGTGGACGCGGTGCTGACAGTGGCGCCGCATCCGGACGACCGCTGGACGCCGCTGCCGGTGATCGTGACCGAGCCCGAGGCCCTCGCGGATTGCCGCGGCATGCGCATGGGCTACGCGCCCACGCTGGCCCTGCTGGAGCCCGCGCGCGCCGCGGGGCACCGGCGCATCGCGATGATCGGGATCCCGTGCCAGGTCTACGCGCTTCGCGCGCTCGAGGCCGAACTCGGGCTCGAGCGGCTTTACGTCATCGGCACGCCCTGCTCCGACAACACGACGACCGAGAATTTCCACGGCTTCCTGGCGCGCCTCGACGACCGGCCCGAGACGATCAGCTACCTGGAATTCCGCGCGGATTACCGGGTGGAGCTGCGCTTCGACGACGGGCGGAAGCCGCGCTTCATCCCGTTCCTGAAACTGCCGCTCTCGGACCTGCCGGCGGATTTCTTTCCGATGACCTGCAAGACCTGCGTCGACTACACCAACCGGCTGGCCGACGTGACGGTAGGCTACATGGGCGGCGACGGCGACCAGTGGGTGATCGCCCGGAACGCGCGCGGCGAGGAGATGCTGGCCGCCCTGGGCGGGCGTCTCGCCACGCGCCCGCTGACCGACAAGGGCAAGCGCGAGGCGGCGGTGAAAGGTTTCCTGGCCAACACGGAGCGCGCGGCGGGCGGGCTGCCGCTGCGCCGGATGCCGAACTGGGTGCGGCCCATCGTGGCGTGGCTCCAGCCGCGCATCGGCCCACGCGGGCTGGAGTTCGCGCGCGCACGCGTCGAGATGAAGGCCATCGAGACGGTGCTGCACCTGCGCCGCGCCCATCCCGCGAAGGTGAAGAACATGGTCCCCGGCCATGTCTGGCGGATTGCCGCGCGCTACGGCCTCGCGCCCGCGCCCGACGAACGCCGGGAGGACGGCTAGGCCGCCTCGCGCAGCATGATCCGCGCCTCCGGCCCAGAGAGCGCGCGCCGCGCATGCGGGCCGTACAGCGCCGGATCCTCCGCGATCTCGGGCATCGCCGCCAGAAGCCGCGCCCGGTCCCCGGCGTCGAGCGTTTCGAGCGACGCGCCGGCGGGATGGAAGCTCTCGGTCTCGACGCCGTTGGCCCAGAGCACTTCGTGGCGCGGCAGAAGCAGGTGGATGTAGGTCACCTCCGGCACGTCCAGATCCACGCGCACGCCGCGCCCGCCGACGAGGTCGCGCGCCGCGACCAGGACCTCCGGCTCGTCGTAGAGCGCCCGTGCCACCGGCCCGCGCAGAACCACGCGATGCCCCGGCGAGACCAGCAGCGCGCCGTCCGGACGATCCTCGCCCAGCGCGCCCGGCCCGATCCGGACGGGACGAAGATCCGGCATGGCGAAGAGACGCGCGCCGCTCATCCGGCGGCTGCCCACCCACAGCACCTCCTGCCCGCCGTCGTCCTTGGTCTGCACCCGGTCGCCGGGATGCAACGTCTCGACCCGGCGCGGGCCGTCGGGCGTGGCGATGACGGTGCCCGGAGTGAAGCAGATGACGTTCGTTCCCGCCATCAGCCCCTCGGGCATGGCCGGCCGGGCGAGGCAATGGTCCACGACCCAGAGGTCGGTCCCCCGGGGCGGTGTCGCGCCCGCGAACATCAGAAGCGGTCGCGCGCCCTCGCCCGGTTCGATCAGCGTGACGGTGAAGCGCCGCGCGCCGTCGGTCACGACGAAGCTCTGGTCGGGAAGAAAGCTCTGGTCGGCAAGGCTGCCGGATCGTGCCGCGCCCGCGGGCGCGCCGTCGATCGCCGCCGCGACGAGCCCGCGGACCAGGCGCGCGGCCCGGCGGCGCGCCGCCTCGGGACACACGTCGCCGCCCGGCGGCAGAAGCCCATCGGGGCTTTCCACACAGACGGGATCGCCGTGCCAGCTCCAGACCGCGCCCACCTCGAGCGCCGCGACCGGCGCGGCGTCGAGCCCGTCGACCTCCGTCTGCGCCCAGGAAATCAAGAAGGTTCCGTGAAGATCGGACCTCATGCCTGTCTGCCTGCCCTGCCCTGCCCGTTTTGCCTTTACGCGGAAACTAGCAGGAGACCCGGCCGCGAGAAAGCCGCCGGCGCGAAAACCACGCGAATTCCGCCGCTTGATGTGAAATCCTCACACCACTCGCAGGTTTCTGCACGCCTTGGTTGCAGCACATGCCCCGCGCACCAAGCCTTGCGTGCACCACCGTCTCGGGCGGCAACGGTTATCCCGCATAACTTTTTCGAGCGCGGTGCCAGAAAAGGGGGTGCAAGACCGGAGCGACCTGCTAGAAATCCCCCGAGGTCACGCATGATGGGGAGGAGACCACACATGACCATGACACGCAGAACCCTGTTCGGCGCCGCCGGGGCCGCGGCGCTTGCGCTCGGGGTGGCCGGCGCGGCCGCCGCGCAGGAGGTCACGCTGCGCCTGCACCAGTTCCTGCCGCCACAGGCCAACGTGCCCAAGCTCGTGCTCGATGTCTGGGCCGACAGCGTCGAGGAAGACTCCGACGGCCGCATCAAGGTGGAGCGCTACCCGTCCATGCAGCTTGGCGGCAGCCCGCCGGAACTGATCGACCAGGCCATCGACGGCGTCGCCGACGTGGTCTGGACGGTGGTGGGCTACACGCCCGGCCGCTTCCCGCGCACCGAGGTGTTCGAACTGCCCTTCATGATGACGAACGCCCGCGCGGCCAGCCGCGCCTACTGGGAGATGTTCGAGGAGCACATGAAGGACACCGAGTTCCGGAACGTCCACATCCTCGGCACCTGGGTGCACGGCCCCGGCATGCTGCACGTCAACAAGGAGGTGCGCACGCCCGAGGACATGCAGGGCCTGAAGATCCGTGGCGGGTCGCGCACGGTCAACGACCTGCTGGAGCGGATGGGCGCGACCCCGATCGGCATGCCCGTGCCCGCGATCCCCGAGGGCCTCTCCAAGGGCGTGATCGACGGCACGACCATCCCGTGGGAGGTGACCACCGCGCTCAAGGTGCCGGAACTCGTGGAGTATCACACCGAGTTCGAGGGCAATGCGCTTTACACGCTCACCTTTGTTCTGGCGATGAACAAGGACCGCTATGAAGGCCTGCCCGACGACCTGAAGCAGGTGATCGACGAGAACTCGGGCCTCGAGTTCTCGATCTTCGCCGGTGGCACGCAGGCCGATGCCGACGGGCCGGCCCGCCAGGTCGCCGTCGATCGCGGCAACACCATTATCACCGTGTCCGAAGAGGGGACCGAGGAGTGGCGGGCCCTCGCGGACCCGATCTACGAGGCCTGGGTCGCCGACATGGAGAGCAAGGGCATCGACGGCCAGGCACTGCTCGACGAGGCACGCTCCAAGATCGAGGAGTACACGCCCCTCTACGAAACCGGGACGAACTGATCGGTTGACGTCCCCGGCGGCGCCCCGCGCGGGCGCCGCCCTTCGCCCTCGGAACCCCGGAAAAGCGAGACGAGACCACCATGTACGGTATGGTGAACAGGCTTGCGCGCACCATGGCGCTGACAGGCGGCGTGGTGCTGATGGCGCTCGTGATCATGACCTGCGTGTCGATCGCGGGGCGCGTGACGAACGGCGTGCTGCACGCCGACTGGGTGGAGGCCGTCGCGGGCGGCGCGGCGCGCTGGCTCATAGACGCGGGCGTGGGGCCCGTGAACGGCGATTTCGAGATCCTCGAGGCGGGCGTCGCCTTCGCGATCTTCTCGTTCCTGCCGATCTGCCAGCTTTACGGGGCGCATGCGACCGTGGACGTCTTCACGTCGTTTCTGTCGGATCGGGCGAACCGCATCATCGCCGCCTTCTGGGAGGTGGTGCTGACCGGCGCCATCATTCTCATCAGCTGGCGCCTCTTCGAGGGGTTCCTCGACCGGTACGAGAACGGCCAGACCTCCTGGCTGCTCCAGTTCCCGATGTGGTGGTCCTACCTCGCAAGCTGGATCGCCTCGGCGGTGGCTGCCGCGGTCGGCCTCTATTGCGCCGTGGCGCGGGTGGGCGAAAGCCTGACCGGGCGCCGCATCCTGCCGGCCGGAGGGACGGTCGAATGAGCATGCTCGAACTGGGCTTCCTGTCCTTCCCGATCCTGCTTCTGATGATCTTCCTGCGGGCGCCGATCGGGCTCGCCATGCTGCTCTGCGGCAGCGGGGGGCTCTGGCTCGCGCTCGGCGCGCCGAACCTGTTCCTGTCGAAACTGAAGAGCGAGACCTACAGCACCTTCTCGAACTACTCGCTCACGATCATCCCGATGTTCCTGCTGATGGGGCAGTTCGCCACCGTCTCGGGGATGTCGAAGGCGCTTTTCAAGGCGGCCGAGGCGTTCCTCGGCCATAGGAAGGGCGGCGTCGCGATGGCCGCGGTGGGCGCCTGCGCGGGCTTCGGCGCGATCTGCGGCTCCTCGCTCGCCACCGCGGCCACCATGAGCCGCGTCGCCCTGCCCGAACTCAAGCGCTACGGCTACTCGGGCGGCTTCTCCACCGCCCCGCTCGCGGCCGGCGGCACGCTCGGCATCCTGATCCCGCCCTCGGTCATCCTCGTGATCTACGCGATCCTGACCGAGCAGAACATCGCCAAGCTTTTCCTCGCCGCCTTCATCCCGGGCGTCCTCGCTGCCGCAGGCTACATGATCGCCATCTCGATCTACGCCCGGCTCCATCCCGATTCGGTCGGCGCGCGCGAACCCGTGCCGTGGGACGAGCGGATGCGCGCGCTGGTCGATGTCTGGCCGGTGCTGATCGTCTTCCTGCTGGTGGTGGGCGGCATCTACCTCGGCTGGTTCACCCCCACCGAGGGCGCCGCGGTGGGCGCCGCCGGAACCGGGGTCATCGCGCTGCTGTCGGGCAACATGAGCTGGGCGCTCTTCCGCGAGAGCATCATCGCCACCGCGACCTCCACCGCGATGATCTTCTTCATCGTGCTCGGCGCCGGGTTCTACAACTCGTTCCTGGCGCTCACGCAGGTGCCGCAGGAGCTGTCCGCGATGGTGCTCGAACAGGGCTTCGCGCCGCTGACGGTGCTCATCGTGATCCTGTTCTTCTATCTGCTCTTCGGCTGCGTGATGGACTCGCTGTCGATGATCCTGCTGACCGTGCCGATCTTCTTCCCCGTCATCACCGCGCTCGATTTCGGGCTCACCCCCGAGCAGGTGGCGATCTGGTTCGGCATCCTCGTGCTGATCGTGGTCGAGGTCGGGCTGATCACGCCACCCGTAGGCATGAACCTTTTCATCATCAACAACATGGACCGCGAGACTCCGATGGCAGCGACCTACCGCAGCGTTCTCTACTTCATCGCGTCCGACGTGGTGCGGGTGGCGATCCTCGTGGCGTTCCCGGCGATCACGCTCTTCCTCATCCCCGCCTGACGGGGCCACCCGCGTGGCCCTACCCGGGCTGCGCCTCTTTGCGCCAAGGTAGTTATCGGTCATAACAGTCACAAAACACGGGAGCCGAACCGCCCATGTCCGAGCCGATCCTCACAGTCGAGACCGACGGCCCCGTCGCCACCCTCACCATGAACCGGCCCGAAAAGCGCAATGCGATGAACGACGCGCTGCTCGACGCGCTCGACGCCTTCTTCTCGGCCCCGCCGCCGGGCGTGCGGGTCGCGGTGCTGTCCGGGCGCGGCGGGCATTACTGCGCGGGCCTCGATCTATCCGAGCACGCAGAGCGTGACGCCGAGGCGACGCTCCTGCACTCGCGCGGATGGCACGCGGCTCTCGACCGCGTTCAGTTCGGCGGGCTGCCCGTGGTCTCGGCCATGGCCGGCGCGGTGATCGGCGGCGGGCTGGAACTCGCCACGGCAACCCATGTGCGGGTTGCCGACGCCACGGCGCGGTTCCAGCTGCCCGAAGGGCGGCGCGGCATCTTCGTGGGCGGCGGCGCGAGCGTAAGGGTGGGCCGGATCCTCGGCCCCGACCGCATGACCGAGATGATGCTGACCGGGCGGAGCTACGGCGCCGAAGCGGGGCTCTCCCTCGGGCTGGCGCACTATGTCGTGGAGGAGGGCGCGGCGCTCGCCCACGCGCAGGAGCTCGCGCACCGGATCGCCGGGAACGCGCAACTCTCGAACTACATCGTGATCCAGGCGCTCGCGCGCATCGGCGACATGTCGCGGGGCGACGGGCTGTTCACGGAAAGCCTCGCCACCGCGATCGCCCAGACCAGCCCCGACGCGCGGGAGGGCCTCGCCGCCTTCCTCGATAAGCGCGCCCCGCGCTTCCGCTGAGGCCCGCCCCGATGCCGCGCCGCGCCGACACGATCCCGCCCCCCGCCGAGACACGGGTCTCGGATGCGGGCCTGCGCGTCTTCATCGGCTATCACATGCGCCGGGCCATGGCCGCGCTCCAGGCCGACCTTGCCGACACGCTGGCGCCCTTCGGGCTGCGGATGATCCCGTTCTCGGTGCTCGTCCTGATCGTGGACAACCCCGGTCTCCGGCCCTCCCAGATCGCCGAGGCGCTCGCCATCGAGCGGTCCAACCTCGTCTCGCTGATCGACGGGCTGGCGCGCGAGGGGCTCGTGGTCCGTCAGCCGGTCGCGGGCGACCGCCGCGCCCACGCCCTGAGCGCCACGGCGCGCGGCGCCGCGCTTTGCGCCCGGGCGCGCGCGGCCGTCGCCCAGCACGACGCGCGAATGAGCGCGGGCCTCGACGAGACCACCCGCACGCGGCTGATCGGGTTTCTGAACAGGGTGGAAAACTCCGATGGACGCGGCTGACCGCTACCGCCCACACGCCATCGCGCGGGAGGCGCGGTCCGACGACGGCGTGATCCTGCGCTCGCAGGTGCCGCTCGGCCCGGTGGCGCGTCGCAGTCCGGACTGGCTGATGCACTGGGCCGCCGAGGCGCCGGGCCGCGTTTTCGTGGCCGAACGCTCGGGCGCGGGGTGGCGCGCGGAACGCTACGCCGCCGCGCTCGAGAAGGCGCGCGCCATCGCCGCGGCGCTCATCGGGCGGGGGCTATCGACCGAGACGCCGATCCTCATTCTGTCGGGCAACGGGGTGGACCACGCGCTTCTGACGCTTGGCGCGCAATACGCGGGCATCCCCACGGTTCCGGTGGCCGAGCAATACGCCCTGATCCCGGGCGCGCACCGCCGCCTCCGCCACGTCGTCGAGCTCACGCGGCCCGCCCTCGCCTTCACGGAGGACGCCGACGCGGTGGCCGAGGCGCTGGCGCTCGACGCCTTCGCGGGCCTCGAGATCGTGGCGTCGCGTCCCGGCGACACTGGCGCCACGCCCTTCGACGCGCTGCTCTCGGGCGACGCCGGCGCGGATGCCGAGGCGGCGCTGGCCAGGGTGGGGCCGGAGACGGTGGCGAAGATCCTGATGACCTCGGGCTCCTCTTCCGCGCCCAAGGGCGTGCCCACCACCCAGCGGATGATGTGCGTGAACCAGGCGCAGATGGGCGCCGTTCTCCCCTTCCTCGCGGCGCGCCCGCCGGTGATCCTGGACTGGCTGCCCTGGAACCACGTCTTCGGCGGCTCGCACAACTTCAACATGATGCTCGCCAACGGCGGCAGCCTCTACATCGACGACGGCAAGCCGCTTCCGGGGCACTTCCCCCGCACGCTCGAGAACATGGCGCTGGTGACCGGCACGATGGCCTTCAACGTGCCCGTGGGCTACGCGATGCTGGCCGAGGCGCTGCGGGCGGACGCCGGGCTGCGGCGGCGCTTCTTCGACGGGCTCGACATGATTTTCTACGCGGGCGCGGCCCTGCCGCCCGAGGTCTGGCGCGCGCTGGAGGAGATGGCGGCCGCCGAGGGCGCGGCGCCGCTCATCACGACGAGCTGGGGACTGACAGAGACGGCCCCCGCGGCACTCATCCGCCACGAGCCGCCCGGGCAGCCGGGGGTCGTCGGCGTGCCCGTGCCGGGGCTCGAGGCGAAGCTCGTGCCGGCCGGGAACGGACGCCACGAGATCCGCGTGCGCGGGCCGAACGTCTTCGCGGGGTATCTCGACGACCCCGACACGACGGCGGATGCCTTCGACACGGAGGGCTTCTTCCGCACCGGAGACGCGGTGCGCTTCGCGGAGGAGGAAGCCCCCTCCGTGGGCCTCGCCTTCGACGGGCGGATGTCCGAGGAGTTCAAGCTCGACACCGGGACATGGGTGCGCAGCGCCGAGCTCCGCCTCGCCGCGCTCGGCGCGCTCGCGCCGCTGGCCGCGGACGTGGTGCTTTGCGGAGAGGGCCGCCAAGAGCTGGGGCTGATGATCTTCCCCGACCGGGGCGCGCTGGCGCGCGCGGGGCTCGACGCCGAGGAGACCGGCGGCGCCCTCGTCGCGCCCGCGCTCTCGCAGGCCGTCGCCGCGCGCCTCGCCGCCCTGCCCGCCACCGGCTCGGCCACCCGGATCGCGCGCGCCATGGTTCTCTCCGCCCCGCCCGACATGGGCGCGGGCGAGATCACCGCCAAGGGCAACCTGAACCCCCGCGCCGTGCAGGCCGCGCGGGCGGAATTGCTCGACCGGCTTTACGACGACGCCGACCCGGCCTGCATCCTGATCGGAAGGGACATGCCGTGATCGCCCTCGACAAGATCCGCGCCATCGACATCCATACCCACGCCGAGGAGCCCTGCGGGAGCCATCCCGACGACGGCTACGACGAACTGCAGGCGACCATGGCGCAGTATTTCCGCGCGCCCTGGTCCCATCCGCCCACCGTGCCCGAGACCGCCGAGCACTACCGCGCGCAGGGAATCGCCGCCGTGATCTTCCCCGTGGATGCCGAGCGGGAGACCGGCTACCGCCGCTACGCGAACGAGGAAGTGGCCGAGATCGCCGCGGAGTACGACGATATCCTGAACCCCTTCGCCTCGATCGACCCCTGGAAGGGCAAGGCCGGGCTGCGCGAGGCGCGGCGGCTGATCGAGAACTTCGGCATCCGGGGCTTCAAGTTCCATCCCACGATGCAGGGCTTCTACCCCAACGACCGCATGGCCTTTCCGCTCTACGAGGCGATCGCCGAGGCGGGGGCCATCGCGCTCTTCCACACCGGCCAGACGGGCGTGGGCTCCGGCATGCGCGGGGGCAACGGGATGCGGCTCAAGTATTCGAACCCGATGCATCTCGACGACGTGGCGGTGGATTTCCCCGAGATGACGATCATCGCCGCGCATCCCTCCTTCCCCTGGCAGGAGGAGGCGCTCGCCGTGGCGCAGCACAAGCCCAACGTCTACATCGACCTTTCCGGTTGGTCGCCAAGGTATTTCCCGGATATCCTCGTGCGCTACTGCAACTCGATCCTGAAGAAGAAGGTGCTCTTCGGGTCGGACTGGCCGATGATCACGCCCGAGCGCTGGCTCGCCGATTTCGAGAAGATCGCCATCAAGGACGAGATCCGGCCCGACATCCTCAAGGGGAACGCCGCGCGCCTCCTCGGGCTGTCCTGAGCCTGTCGCGGCCGGCGCCCTTGCGCCCGCGCGCCCCGCCGCTAGGGTGCGCGCCAGCCTGACAAGGAGACCGCCCCATGAGGATGAGACCGCTCGGCCGCACCGGCCTCGAGGTGAGCGAGCTGTGCCTCGGCACCATGACCTTCGGTACGCAGACTCCGCCCGAGGACGCCCACGCCCAGATGGAGCGCGCCCGCAAGGCCGGCGTCAACTTCCTCGACACCGCCGAGATGTACCCGGTGAACCCGGTCCGCGCCGAGACCGTGGGCAGGAGCGAGGAGATCATCGGAGACTGGTTCGCGAAGACCGGCCGGCGCGGCGAGTGGATCGTGGCCACCAAGCATTCCGGCGAGGGGCTCAAGGCGGTGCGCGACGGCGCGCCGATTTCCTCGAAGACCATCCCGGAGACGGTGGAGGGCTCGCTGCGGCGGCTGCGCACCGACGTGATCGACCTCTACCAGTTCCACTGGCCCAACCGCGGCTCCTACATGTTCCGCCAGAACTGGCGCTACGACCCCTCGGGCCAGGACCGCGCCGAGACGATCGCCCACATGGAGGACGCGCTCGAGGCGCTGGAGCGGCAGGTGGAGAAGGGCAACATCCGCTTCTTCGGCCTCTCGAACGAAAGTGCCTGGGGCACCTGCCAGTGGCTCCGCCTCGCCGAAGAGCGCGGGCGGCCCCGGGTGCAGACCATCCAGAACGAGTATTCGCTGCTCTGCCGGCTTTACGACACCGACCTCGCGGAGCTCTCCGCCAACGAGGACGTGCACCTGCTGCCCTTCTCGCCGCTGGGTGCCGGGTTCCTCACCGGCAAGTACCAGGGCGGCGCGGTGCCCGAGGGATCGCGCATGTCGCTCAACGCCGGGATGGGCGGGCGGAAGAGCCCGCGCGTCTTCGAGGCGGTCGCCGCCTATCTCGAGATCGCCAGCCGCTTCGGGCTCGACCCGGTGCAGATGGCGCTCGCCTGGGCGGCGCGGCGGCCCTTCGTGGCCTCGGCGATCTTCGGCGCGACGACGCTCGCCCAGCTCGAGCACGCGCTCGGCGCGGCGGAGGTGACGCTGTCCGACGAACTGCTGGAGGCGATCGACGAGGCGCACCGCGACCACCCGATGCCCTACTGAGCGTGGCGCTGGAGCTGACATCCCTTGCCGCGCTGGCGGCCCTCGACGTGGACGAGATCATCGACGTCCGCTCGCCCTCGGAATACGCCGAGGATCACCTGCCGGGCGCGGTCAACCTGCCGGTGCTGTCGGACGAGGAGCGCGCGCGCGTCGGCACCATCTACGTGCAGCAGGACCGCTTTCTCGCCCGCAAGGTCGGCGCGGCACTGGTCGCGCGGAACGCCGCGCATCATCTCGAAGGCCCGCTCGCCGGCAAGGATGGCGGCTGGCGGCCGCTCGTCTATTGCTGGCGGGGCGGGCAGCGTTCGGGAAGCTTCGCCTCGATCCTCGAGCAGGTGGGCTGGCGGGTGTCGCTTCTGAAGGGCGGCTACCGAAGCTATCGCCGGCTGGTGGTGCGGGCGCTCTACGACGCCCCCTTCCCCGCCCCGGTGGTGCTGGTGGACGGGATGACCGGCACCGCCAAGACCTGGATGCTCGCCCATCTCGCCAAGGCGGGCGCGCAGGTGATCGACCTCGAGGGGCTGGCCAAGCATCGCGGCTCCGTCTTCGGCGCGCGGCCCGGCGGTCAGCCCTCCCAGAAGATGTTCGAATCGCGCCTGGCCGCGGAGGTCGCGGCGCTCGACCCCGCGCGGCCGGTTTTCGTCGAGGCCGAAAGCGCCAAGGTGGGCGAACGCATCGTGCCCCCCGCGCTCTGGGCGGCGATGAAAGCCGCGCCCCATGTCCGCCTGGAGGCCCCGCTCGAGGCGCGGGCGGATTACCTGACAACGGCCTATGCCGATCTGCTGGAGGACGCCGAGGCGCTCGAGGAGGTGATCGGAAAGCTCGTGCCCTATCACGGGCGCGAGACCTGCGCGCGCTGGCAGGAGATGGCCCGCGCGGGCGCCTTCCGGGACCTCGCCGCCGAGCTCGTCACCCGGCACTACGATCCGCGCTACGCGAAATCGGCCGCGCATCGGGGCGCGCCGCGGGCGGTCATCCCGATGGAGCGGCTCGACGAGGCGCGCCTCGCCGAGGGGGCGCGGCGGATCCTCGCCGCGATCGCCTGAGGCGCGGCGCGGCGCGGCGGCGCGGGGCTAGCCGGCCGCCCCCGCCACGCAGGAAACCGCGGGCGCGCCGTCCACGATCCGCCCGATCCGCACCGCGGGGATGCCCTCTGTCGCAAGGTGATCCAGCAGCGCGCCCGCCTCCTCCGGCGCGAGGGCTGCAAGCAGCCCGCCCGCCGTCTGCGGGTCGTGGAGGAGAGCGCCGCGCGGCCCTTGCGCCCCGGCGACCGGCGCGGCGGCGGCGTTGGCCTCGTGGAGGGTGGACCGATAGCCCGCCGCCGCCAGCCGTTCGGCGCCGCCGTAAAGCGGCACCGCCTCCGGGTCGATCTCCGCGGCGACGCCCGAGGCGCGGCAGATCGCCATCAGGTGCCCGGCGAGCCCGAAGCCGGTGACGTCGGTCATGGCGTGCGCGCGGGAAAGGCGCTCCGCGGCGGCCCCCTGCGGCCGGATCATTGCGTCGAGCAGCGCGGCGACCTCGGCGCCCTCGGCCGCCCCGGCCATCTCGGCGGCGAGGATCGTGCCCGAGCCGATGGGCTTCGTCAGGATCAGCGCATCGCCCGGCCGGGCGCCCGCCAGCGTGACGGGCGGGCCATTCAGGATCCCGGTGACCGTGAAACCGATCGTCGCCTCCGCGCCCATGGTCGAATGCCCGCCCGCGATCTCCGCGCCGGCCTCCGCGAAGGCGGCCGACGCCGCCTCCAGCACCTCGGCCAGCGTGCGGGACTGGAGCGCCTCGCTCATGCGCGGCAGGATTACCGTGGCGAGCGCGGCCTGCGGGCGCGCGCCCATCGCCCAGATGTCGCCCATCGCGTGCACCGCCGCGATGCGCGCCAGCATCCACGGATCCTCGGTGAAGGCGCGCAGGTGATCGGTGGTGAGAACCTGCCGCGTGCCGCCCACCTCCAGCACCGCCGCGTCGTCCCCCGGCGCGGATAGGATGTCCTCGCGGGCGCGCGCGGGCAGCCGGGCGAGCGCGCCCGACAGCGCGCCCGGGGCGAGCTTGGAGCCGCAGCCGGCGCAAAGCGGCGTCGTCTCGCGCGCCCCCGCCGCGACCGCGCGCGGAGCCTCGACCCGCATCTTCGGCAGGTCGCGGAATTTCTCCATGAAGCCCAGGTCGATCCGGTTCTTCCACCGCCAGAGCCAGCCGCCGGCAAGCGCAATGCCCGCCCTCTCGGCCAGGGCGCGCTGCCCGCCGAGCGAGATCAGCTTCAGGTAGTCGCGCTGCGGATGGAACGGGCGGAGCGACTGGCCGCGCGCCAGCGCGCGCAGGTTGTCGTGCAGAACCGGCGCGGCGCGCACGGCGTAGACGCCGGCCTTGGCGCGCGGCGCGTGCGACAGGTGCGCGCAGTCGCCCACCGCGAAGAGGTCGTCCCGCCCCTCGACCCGCAGGTCCGGGCGCACCCGGACGAAGCCATTCTCGAGCGGCAGGCCGGTCCCGGCAAGCCAGTCCTGCGCGCGCGCGCCGGCCGCGCCGGTCACGAAGGCAGCGGGCACCGTCTCGCCGCTTTCCAGCGTCACGCCCTCCGGGCCGACCGAGGCCGCGGGCGCGCCCAGCCGCACGGTCACGCCGTTGTCGGAAAGCGCCGCGCGCAGCGCCGCGCCGCCCCGCGGGCCGAGGCCGGTGAGGTTTTCGCCGGCCTCCAGCACCGTGACCTCGGGCGAAGAGCCCGCCGCGCGCAGCGCATGGGCCATGGCCATGGCAAGCTCCGCGCCTGCCACGCCCCCGCCGATGACGGCGACGCGGGGCGCGGCGCGGCCCGCCGCCACCTCGGCGAGGAAGGCGCGCCAGCGGGTGGCATAGGTGTCGAGCGGCTTGGCGGGCACCGCGTGCTCGGCAAAGCCCGGAAGGCCCGGCATTTCCGCCGTCACGCCGATGTCGAGCGAGGCGATGTCGTAGGCGATGCGCCGCGCGCCCACCTCGATCACCCGTGCGTCGGGGTCGAGCGCCGTGGCGCGGCCGAGCACCAGCCGCGCGCCGGCGAACCGGGCAAGGCGCACGAGGTCGATGTCGAGCGCCGCGCGGTCGTAGTGTCCCGCGACATGGCCGGGCAACATGCCGGAATAGGGCGCCGTGGGGCCGGGATTGAGCAGGGTGAGACGCGCACCGGGCAGCGGCCGCATCCCCCAGCGGCGCAGCACGAGGGCATGGGTGTGGCCGCCGCCCACGAGCACGATGTCGCGGGTGAGCGGGATCTGCGGCTCGATCATCGGAAATGCCTCTGGCTCATGGGCCGCGCTCTAGCGGCTCTGCCGCCGCGCGCCAAGCCCGCGTATCAGGACGGGCGGTTGTAGCGGATGAAGGGGGTCAGCACGCCGATCCGGTCGTAGAGCCGGCGCGCCGTGTGGTTGAAGTCCTGCGTGAGCCAGTAGACCGCGGGCGCGCCCGCCGCGTCGGCCTCTGCGTAGACCGCCTCGATCAGCGCACGGCCGAGGCCCCTGCCCCGCGCCCCGGAATCCACGTAGAGATCCTGAAGGTAGCAGACCGGCTCGATCCGCCACATGTGCGCGTGAAAGAGGTAATGGACGAGCCCGCATGGCCGGCCATCCATCTCGGCGATGCGGCCGTGGAAGGTTTCGGGCGCGTCCGAGAGCAGCCGCGCGAAGCTTTCGCGGTAGACCGCCTCGGGGACGGTCGTCTCGTAGAACTCCAGGTAGGACCGCCAGAGGCGGCGCCATTCGGGTTCGTCCGCGGGGCGGATCGGGCGGATCAGCGGTTTCGTCATGGCGTTTCGCGCATAGCATGGCGCGCCGCGCGCCGCCATCGCAAGGTTGAGAACAAAAGAAGAACATTATATGGTGTCGTCCATGACGCCCGCCTCCGCCCTGCTCTCCCGCGCGCCCGAGCGCCCGCGCCCCGAAGCGGCGCTTCTGCCCGGCATCGCGCTCACCCTCGGCCGCGTGCACGAAGCCTGCGGCCGGGCACGGCGCAGCTTCGCTGCCTGGCTCGCCGGGCGCTGCGAGGGGCCCGTGCTCTGGATCGCGCCGGGCTGGGCGGCGGAGGATCTGAACCCCGAGGGCCTGCTGCGCTTCGCCGCGCCCGAGCGGTTCCTCTTCGCCGCGCCCCGCCGCGCCGAGGACGTGCTCTGGTGCGCAGAGGAGGCGTTGCGCGCGGGCTGCGTGGGCCTCGTGGTGGCGGAGTTGCCCGCCCTGCCGGGCCTCACCCCCGTGCGCCGGCTCCAGCTCGCCGCCGAGGCCGGCGCGGCGGAGGCGGGGCCGATGCCCGCGGGGCTGCTGCTCACGCCCGGGGCGGGCGGCGCGCGCGGGGTGGAGACGCGCTGGCGGATGGAGCCCGACCACGCGCCGGGGCGCACCGCCTGGCGGCTGGAGCGCCTGCGCGCCCGGCAGGACCCGCCACGGGCCTGGCGGGTGGAGGACGGCGCGGCGGGCCTTTCCGCCCATCCCGCGCCCGTGGACGGCGCCCCGGCCTGAGCGGTCTTTGCGCCGGATCAATGCGCCGCCCCGCCGGCGCCGCCATCGTCCTGACGAACGCAAAACCGGGAGACGGACATGGACCTTCGATTCGACGGGCGCACCGCCATCGTCACCGGCGCCGGCCAGGGCATCGGCGCCGCCATCGCGCAAGAACTCGGCAAGGGCGGCGCCACCGTGGTGCTGGCCGATCTCGACGAGGACCAGGCGGGCGCGGTCGCCGAGGACATCCGCGCGGCGGGCGGCACGGCGCTTGCCACGGCGGTGGACGTCGCGCAGGCGGAACAGGTGGAGGCCATGATCGACTTCGCCGTGAAGGAGACTGGCGCGCTGCACCTTCTCGTCAACAACGCGGGCATCGGCGGCCCGCGCGCCCCGACCGCCGACTACACGCTCGAGGCCTGGCACGAGGTGATCGGCGTGAACCTGCACGGCGTCTTCTACGGGATGAAATACGCGATCCCGAAGATGCTCGAGGCGGGCGGCGGCGCCATCGTGAACATGTCCTCGATCCTGGGCAGCGTGGGTCTGGCCGAATCGCCGGCCTACGTCGCCACGAAACACGCGCTCGTGGGACTTACCCGCAACGCCGCGCTGGAATACTCGGCCAAGGGCGTGCGCGTGAACGCCGTCGGGCCCGGTTTCATCGACACGCCGCTTCTGCAGAACCTCGACGAGGAGATGCGCGCGGGCCTGACCGGCCTGCATCCCATCGGGCGCCTCGGCCAACCCGAGGAGGTCGCCGCGCTCACCGCCTTCCTGCTCTCCGACCGGGCGGGTTTCATCACCGGCAGCTACCACCTCGTGGACGGCGGCTACACCGCGCCCTGAGCCCGAGGGGCGAATAACGCCCTGCCCGCGTCGGGAACCGGCTTGCGGGCAGGGCCGGGGCTGTCAGGGTAGGACGCGTCATGCGCACGCTCCTGTCCTTCGCCGCCCTCTACCTGTCGGTCATCCTGCTGCAGCTTTCCTCGGGGGCGGTGGCGCCGCTCGACGCGCTGTCGGGCCTATCGCTCGACTTCACGACAGAGCAGATCGGCCTTCTGGGCTCGGCGCATTTCGCGGGTTTCTTCATCGGCTGCTGGTGGGCGCCGCGCCTCATGGGCAGCGTCGGCCATTCCCGCGCCTTCGCCGCCTTCACCGCCGCGGGCGCCATCGGCATCCTGCTGCACATGATGGTGATCGACGCGACCGCCTGGGCGCTGATGCGCGTGGCGCAGGGCATGTGCGTCGCGGGCTGCTACACGGTGATCGAGGCGTGGATCCAGGCCAAGGTCACCAACGCCACCCGCGGGCGCACCATGGGCGCCTACCGCGTGGCGGACATGGGCGCCTCGCTCGCCGCGCAGCTGATGATCGGCGTGCTGGAGCCGGCGTCCTACGTCTCCTACAACATCCTCGCGCTGATGTGCTGCGCGGCGCTTCTGCCGCTCACGCTGACCACCGCCAGCCCGCCCGAGACGCCCTCGACGCCCCGGCTGCGGCCGGGGCTCGCCGTCGCGATATCACCGCTCGCGGTGGCGGGCGTTCTGGTGGCCGCGGTCTCGAGCGCGGCGTTCCGGATGGTGGGGCCGGTCTACGGCCGCCAGGTCGGGCTCGAGACCGACCAGATCGCCTATTTCCTCGCGGCCTTCGTGGCCGGCGGCGCGCTCGCGCAGTATCCCGTGGGCTGGATGGCCGACAAGATCGACCGGCGCTGGGTGCTGATCTGGCTTTCCGTGGCGGCGATCGTCAGTTGCGGCGTCACCGGGATGACGCAGGGGACAGGCACCCTGGGCATCCTGCTCACGGCCGGCTTCTTCGGCCTCACGACGTTTCCGATCTACTCGGTCGCCGCCTCCCACGCGCACGACTTCGCCGCGAGCGACCAGCGCGTGGAGCTTTCGGCCGCGCTCATGTTCTGGTTCGCCGTGGGCGGCATCGCCGCGCCCTGGCTCTCCGCTGCGCTCATCGAGGGTTTCGGGCCCGGCGCGCTTTTCGCGATGATCGCCGCGGCGCACGCGATCCTCGTCGTCTTCGGCCTCGTGCGGATGCGCGCGCGCCCCGTGGCCCTGCACCGCACGCCCTATGTCTGGGCGCCGCGCACCTCCTTCACCGTGGGCCGGCTGATGGCGGCGATCCGCGAAGGCGCCGGCAACGGCCGGCGCGGCGGGGACGGGCCGGACGAGAGGCGCTAGCACCCTGACCGAGCTTGCGTTATGGGGGCGCGGCACAACGGCACTCGAAGGCGGCAGATGGCACGGCACCTGATTACCTCGGCGATCCCCTACATCAACGGCGTGAAGCACCTGGGCAACCTCGTCGGCTCCCAGCTGCCCGCCGATCTCTACGCGCGCTACCTGCGCGCGCGGGGCCACGAGGTGCTGTTTCTCTGCGCCACGGACGAGCACGGCACCCCCGCCGAGCTCGCCGCCGCGAAGGCCGGCAAGGCGGTTGCCGAATATTGCGCCGAGATGCACCGTGTCCAGGCCGACCTGGCCGCCGGTTTCCGCCTGTCCTTCGACCATTTCGGGCGCTCCTCGTCGGATCACAACCGGCGGCTGACGCAGCACCTCGCCGTGAAGCTCTTCGAGGCCGGGCTGATCGAGGAACGGGCCGAACGGCAGGTCTATTCCGTGGCCGACGGCCGCTTCCTGCCCGACCGCTACATCGAGGGGACCTGCCCCAACTGCGGCTACGAGAAGGCCCGGGGCGACCAGTGCGAGAACTGCACCAAGCAGCTCGACCCCACCGACCTGATCGAGCCCCGATCGGCGATCTCGGGAGCGACCGAGCTCGAGGTGCGCGAGACCAAGCACCTCTACCTGCTGCAATCGACGCTCCGCGACCGGCTGGCCCAGTGGATCGACGGCAAGCGCGACTGGCCGGTGCTGACCACCTCGATCGCGAAGAAGTGGCTCTTCGACGGCGACGGTCTGCAGGACCGCGGCATCACCCGCGACCTCGACTGGGGGATCCCCGCGCAGTTCGAGGGCGCGCCCTGGACGGGCATGGAGGGCAAGGTCTTCTACGTCTGGTTCGACGCGCCCATCGAATACATCGCCTGCGCGGCCGAATGGGCCGAGGCGACCGGCCGGGCGGATGCCGACTGGGAACGCTGGTGGCGGACCGACAAGGGCGCGCAGGACGTGCGCTACACCCAGTTCATGGGCAAGGACAACGTGCCCTTCCACACGCTGAGCTTTCCCGCCACGCTGATCGGCTCCGGCGAGCCGTGGAAGCTCGTCGATTACATCAAGAGCTTCAACTACCTGAACTACGACGGCGGCCAGTTCTCCACCAGCCAGGGCCGGGGCGTGTTCATGGACGACGCGCTCGACCTGCTGCCGGCGGATTACTGGCGCTGGTGGCTGCTGTCGCACGTTCCCGAGACCTCCGACGCCGAGTTCACCTGGGAAAACTTCCAGCTCTCGGTGAACAAGGACCTCGCGGACGTTCTGGGCAACTTTGTCTCCCGCGTGACGAAGTTCTGCCGCTCGAAGTTCGGCGAGGCGGTGCCCGAGGGCGGCGCATGGGGCCCGCAGGAGCAGACGCTGGTCGAGGAGCTGGCCGCACGGCTCGCCGCCGACGAGCGGCACATGGAAGCGATGGAGATCCGCAAGGCCGCGGCCGAGCTGCGCGCGATCTGGGTGGCGGGCAACGAATACCTCCAGGCCGCGGCGCCCTGGGCCGCCTTCAAGGAGGATCCGGCCCGCGCCGCCGTCATCGTGCGCCTCTCCCTCAACCTCGCGCGGCTTTACGCGGTGCTGTCGGAGCCCTTCATCCCCGACGCCGCCCGGAGCCTGCGCGACGCGCTCGGCGCCGAGGACGCGGACTGGCCGACGGATCTCCGCGCGGCGCTCGAGGCGCTGCCCGCGGGCCACGCGTTCCGCGTGCCGGAAAACCTCTTCGCCAAGATCGACGACGCCCAGCGCGAGGACTGGGCACAGCGTTTCGCGGGCACGCGCGGCTGAGGCGCGCGGCGGCCTCCGCTCTGGACCGCCCGCCCCATGCGCCCTATAACCCGCCGCGATGCAGCGCCCGGTTCCGCATAACCGTCGAATTACCGGCCCGGCGTCCTGACCCTTGGCGGTCGAGGGCGCCGGGACAAAGGCGCATGGGCGCGCCCGCGCCGCCCCGTTCCCGAACACATCCGAGATGAGGACGCTGCGATGTCCACCGAGACGCTCGACTACAAAGACACGCTGAACCTGCCCGAAACCGAATTCCCGATGCGCGCGGGGCTGCCCAAGCGCGAGCCCGGCTGGCTCGCCCGCTGGGAGGAGATCGGCATCTACGACCGGCTGCGTGACAAGGCCGAGGGCCGCGCGCCCTTCACGCTGCATGACGGCCCGCCCTACGCCAACGGGCACCTGCACATCGGCCACGCGCTCAACAAGATCCTGAAGGATTTCGTGGTCCGCTCACAGCAGATGATGGGGCGCGACGCGCGCTACATCCCCGGCTGGGACTGCCACGGCCTGCCCATCGAGTGGAAGATCGAGGAACGCTACCGCGCCAAGGGCCAGGACAAGGACCAGGTCGATGTCGTGGACTTCCGGCAGGAGTGCCGCCGCTTCGCCGAGGGCTGGATCGACGTGCAGAGGGACGAGTTCAAGCGCCTCGGCGTGACCGGCAACTGGGCGGCCCCCTACCTCACCATGGACTTCCACGCCGAGCGCGTGATCGCCGGGGAGTTCATGAAGTTCCTGATGTCGGGCGTGCTCTACCAGGGCTCGAAGCCGGTCATGTGGTCGCCGGTGGAGAAGACGGCGCTCGCAGAGGCGGAGATCGAGTATCACGACCACAAGAGCCACACGATCTGGGTGCCCTTCGCCGTGCGTGACGGTGGCGGTGATCGCAATTTGGCGAAGGTGGCGGGCGCACTCGTCACAGACCGAGCACTGGGTGAGGAGATTGAAGATGAGACACTCGCAAAAAGCCGCGCCGAGATAAAGAATGCCCGCGTCGTGATCTGGACCACCACGCCCTGGACGATCCCCTCGAACCGGGCGGTGGCCTACAACCCCGAGATCGCCTACGGCCTCTACCGCGTCGACGCCACGCAGGAAGAGTGCTGGGCGAGCGCGGGGGAAACCTACGTTCTCGCCGACGCGCTGGCCGAAGACACCCTCTCGCGCGCCCGCGTCACGGAGCACACGCGCCTGCGCGACGTGACCGCGGACGAACTGGGCGCACTCACCCTCGCCCATCCCTTCGCCGGTCTCGGCGGCGCGGACGGCTTCTGGGACTACGACCTGCCGATGATCGCCGAGAATTACGTGACCGACGATCAGGGCACGGGCTTCGTGCACACCGCGCCCTCCCACGGCGCGGACGACTACGACGCCTTCGCGCGGCGCGGCTGGCTCGACCGGATGACGCACAACGTGGGCGAGGCGAGCGAGTTCCTGCCCCATGTTCCCGTCTTCGCGGGGCTGCGCGTCTTCGACGAGAAGGGCAAGGAGGGCAAGGCCAACGCGGCGGTCATCGAGAAGCTGGTGGAGGCCGGCGGGCTGATCGCCCGTGGCCGGCAGGCCCATTCCTACCCGCATTCCTGGCGCTCCAAGGCGCCGGTGATCTTCCGCAACACGCCGCAGTGGTTCGCCGCCATCGACCGCCCCGTGGGCGACGGGCAGGACGATTACGGCGCCACGATCCGCGAACGGGCCCTCACCTCCATCGACCGGCTCGTGACCTGGACGCCGCCCTCGGGCCGGAACCGCCTCCACTCCATGATCGAGAACCGCCCCGACTGGGTGCTCTCGCGCCAGCGCGCCTGGGGCGTGCCGCTCACGGCCTTCACGAAAAAGGGCGCACTGCCCACCGACCCGGACTTCCTTTTGAAGGACGAGCGCGTCAACGCCCGCATCCTCTCGGCCTTCGAGGCCGAGGGCGCGGACGCGTGGTACAAGCCCGGCGCCAAGGAACGCTTCCTCGGCGACGACTATGACCCCGCCGAGTGGGAGAAGGTGGACGACATCCTCGACGTCTGGTTCGATTCCGGCTCGACCCACGCCTTCGTCCTGCGCGACCGGGCGGACGGCAGCGCGGACGGGCTGGCCGATCTCTACCTCGAGGGCACGGACCAGCACCGCGGCTGGTTCCATTCCTCCATGCTCCAGGCCTGCGGCACCATCGGCCGCGCCCCCTATCGCGGCGTTCTGACCCACGGGTTCACGCTCGACGAGAAGGGCAACAAGATGTCCAAGTCGCTCGGCAACACCGTGGCGCCAGAGGACGTGACGAAGCAGTATGGCGCCGACATCCTGCGGCTCTGGGTGGCGCAATCCGACTACACGGGCGACCTGCGCATCGGCCCCGAGATCCTGAAGGGCGTGGCCGACAGCTATCGCCGGCTGCGCAACACGATGCGCTTTCTGCTGGGCAACGTGGCGCATTTCACCGAGGCCGACCGGACCGACCCCGCCGACATGCCCGAGCTGGAGCGCTGGGTGCTTCACCGGCTGGCGGAGCTCGACGCCACCGTGCGCGAGGGCTATGCCGCCTACGACTTCCAGGGCGTCTTCCAGGCGGTCTTCAACTTCTGCACGGTGGAGCTCTCGGCCTTCTACTTCGACATCCGCAAGGACGCGCTCTATTGCGACGGGGACACGCCCCGCCGCCGCGCCGCGCGCACGGTGCTCGACCTGCTGTTCCACCGGCTGACCACCTGGCTCGCGCCGGTGCTCGTCTTCACGATGGAGGAGGTCTGGCTGGAGCGATTCCCGGGCGAGCGCTCCTCCGTCCACCTCGAGGACATGCCCGAGACGCCCGCGGCGTGGCGCGACGAGGCGCTCGCCGCGAAATGGGCGAAGGTGCGCCGCGCCCGCCGCGTGGTGACAGCGGCGCTGGAGGTCAAGCGCACCGAGAAGGCAATCGGTGCCAGCCTCGAGGCCGCGCCGGTGGTGCATGTCGAGGACGCGGAGATGCTGGCCGCGCTTCGCGAGGTCGCCTTCGACGACATCTGCATCACCTCGGATGTGCAACTCACCGCCGACGCGATGCCGCAGGAAGCGTTCCGGCTTCCGGACGCGCCGGGCATCGGCGTCGTGTGCGAGCGCGCCGAGGGAGAGAAGTGCGAACGCTGCTGGAAGATCCTGCCGGACGTGGGCAGCCACGCGCATCCGGGCGTCTGCGCGCGCTGTGACGCAGCCCTCGGCTAGGACGGCGGACGTTCGGAAATGCACGGTCTGCGGCACTCCCGAGCGTTCGGGGCACGGCGCCAGGCGTGTCGCGGATCTCCCGTCGCCTCGTTCATGCCCGGACCGGACCCTGCGATCCCTGTGAGGGGCGCCGGCGCGGCGCCGTGCGCGTGAGCGACGCCGAGATCGCCGCGGCGCTCATGCGCCTTGCACGGGCGCGCGGTCCGTGCAACAGCTTCTGCCCGTCCGAGGCTGCCCGCGCGCTCGGCCCGGACTGGCGGCCGCTCATGCCGGAGGTGCGGCGCGTCGCGGCGTCCTTGCCGCTGAAGGCCACGCAGAAGGGGCGTGCCGTGGATCCCACGACCGCCCGCGGCCCGATACGGTTCTCGCTGAAGGAGGAGGCGGCGGACTAGCGCCGGGGCATGCGGACGCGGAGCTCCTCGGTCAGGAGGGCAGGATCGGCACCCGTCTCTTCCGAAAGCCGCATCAGCCCGAACCGCACCACCGCGATCTCCTGGTAGTAGCGGGTATAGGCGTAGTTCGTGGCCGCGCCGGCCGCCGCGCCCAGCACCGGAACCGTCTGCGCCGCGAGCTTCTGGCCCAGAACCGTGGACAGGCGCGGGGCGATGCGCGCGATCATGCCCCGCACGGTGGCGCCGGTCAGCGTCACCCGCGCGGCGAGGAACCCGGTCTCCGACCCGTCGTCATGCGACAGCGGCCCCGCGGCCGAGAACACCTCCAGCGCCTCGCGCCGCACATTCTCGGCGGCCGGGTCGAAGCCCTGCCGATGCGCCTCGGCGAGGATCGCGCGAAAGAGCACCGTGGTGGTGAAGGGAAGCTCCGCGAGCGCGGTGGGCAACCCGCCGAAGCCGCCCGCGGCCCCCATCGCCGTCGTGATCGAGGTGTTCATCCACGGGGACTGGTCCGGCATCGCGCGGCGCGATCGCTGCGCGGCCGCGAGCGCGGCGGCGAGCGTGTGGACGGTGGCGCCCTCGAGCTCCTCCTTCACGCGGTCGGGCAGGCGTTCGAGCAGGTTCTCGGCCTGCGCGCCCAGAAGGTTCAGAAGGCGCAGCGCGGGCCCGTCGGCACGGGCGTAGCGCTGCGCGAGCGCATCGAGGCGCGCACCCGTCTCGACGGGAACGATGGTCGTGTCGGTCATGGCTCGGCTTCCGGTCATGGCCTGCAAGAGATCGGGTCGGAGCGCCGGTCTTTCAAGCGTCCCGGCCCACGCGCCCCCTGACGCCGTCCCAGGCCCCGGAGACGAGCGCGACCCCGAGCACCCGCTCGGGATTGGTGGGCGGCGGCATCTCCACGCCGTCGAGCCGGGCGAAGCCGAAGCGTCCGTAATAGGGCACGTCGCCCACGAGGATCACCCGTTCCCAGCCCGCCGCGCGCGCCGCGGCCAGGCTGTCGGCGATCAGCGCGCCGCCGATCCCCTCGCCCTGGTGGGTGGGATGCACCGCCACCGGGCCCAGAAGCAGCGCGGGCCGCCCGCCCACCCGCACCGGCCAGTACCGGATCGCGCCGCCGATCGTGCCGTCCTCGTCGCGCGCCACGCGGCAGAGCTCGGCCACCGGCGCCACGCCCTCGCGCAGCCGGTAGGAGGAAAGCCCCTCGCGCCCCGGACCGAAGGCGAGGTCGTAGAGCGCCTCGACCTCCCACCAGTCCCCGGGCTTCTCGCACTCGAGCCGATACACCCCTGCCCCCGCGCACAGAATTCACGGTGGCGCTGCGCGTAGCACGCGGGTAGCACCGGGGCAAACAGGAGGATCCCGCCATGTTCTACCGCCCCGAGGAGGGCCACGGCCTGCCCCACAACCCGTTCGGCGCGATCGTCTCGCCCCGCCCCATCGGCTGGATCTCGAGCCGCGACGCGGCGGGCCGTGACAACCTTGCGCCCTACTCGTTCTTCAACGCGGTGGCCTATGTGCCGCCGCAGGTGATGTTCGCCTCCACCTCCGCCAAGGCCGACCAGGGCGACACCAAGGACAGCGTGGCCAACATCCGCGAGACCGGCGTCTTCTGCGTGAACATCGTCTCGGACGCGCTGCGCGACGCGATGAACGCCAGCTCGAAGGCGCTGCCCCGCGACGAGGACGAATTCGCCCATGCCGGGCTCGAGCGGGAGGAATGCCGCACCATCGCCTGCGCCCGCGTGGCCGCCGCGCCCGCCGCGCTCGAATGCCGCTTGACGCAAATCGTCCAGCTGGAAGGAAAGGCGAACTTCGTCGTCTTCGGCGAGGTGACAGGCATTCACCTGCGCGACGCGTGCCTCGTCGACGGGATCTTCGACGTCACGACCTACCGGCCGCTCGCACGGCTGGGATACCGCGACTACGCACGCGTCGAGGAGGTCTTCGCGCTGGCGCGCCCCGACGACTGAGGCCTCACTCCGCGCGGCCGGCGCGCGCTTCCAGCGCCTCGATGCGCGCGCGCAGCGCCTCGTTCTCCTCGCGCGCCTTCTGTGCCATGGCGCGCACCGCGTCGAATTCCTCGCGGGTGACGAAATCGCGCTCGGCGAGCCAGCGATCCACCATCGAGTTCATCGCGGTCTGCGCCTCTTCCCGCGCGCCCTGAGCGACGCCCATGGCGTTCGTCATGAGCTGCGAGATGTCGTCCAGCACCTTGTTGCGGCTCTGCATGGGTCTCTCCCCCGTTACACTTCCCTCCTATATGGAGCGCACACGCCGCCGGCTCAAGCTTGACCGGCCCTCGAAAAACCGGGCAGAGAGACGATGATGCAGGCCTCGATCCGTTTTCCGGACATTTCCCCGGAGCTTTTCTCCGTCACGCTCTTCGGCATGGAGTTCGCGCTGCGCTGGTACGCGCTCGCCTACATCGCCGGGATCGTGATCGGCTGGCGCCTCGCCGTGATGGCCGTGAACCGCCCGCGCCTCTGGCCCGGCGGCACGGCGCCGATGCGCGCGGAACAGGTGGACGACCTGCTGACCTGGGTGATCCTCGGCGTGATCGTCGGCGGGCGGCTCGGCTTCGTTCTGTTCTACCGGCCTGACTACTATCTTCAAAACCCTTGGGAAATCCCGATGCTGTGGCAGGGCGGCATGGCCTTTCACGGCGGGTTCCTCGGCGTCGCCGTGGCCGGCCTGATCTGGTGCCGCCGCAACGGCGTGCCGATCGCGAGCGTCGCCGACATGATGGCGCTCGCCACGCCGCCCGGCCTTCTCCTGGGGCGCATCGCCAACTTCATCAACGCCGAGCTCTGGGGCCGGCCGACCGAGCTGCCCTGGGGCGTGGCCTTTCCGGGCGCCGTCGCGCAGTCCTGCGGCCAGCCGCTGGGCGAGCTGTGCCACCGCCACCCCTCCCAGCTTTACGAGGCCGCGCTCGAAGGGCTCGTGCTGCTGGCCCTGCTCGTCTGGATGGTCTGGCGGCGCGGCGCGCTGCGGATGCCCTGGCTCGTCACCGGAACCTTTCTCGCCGGCTACGGCATCGGTCGCGGCCTCGTCGAGTTCGTGCGCCAGCCCGACCCGCAATTCATCTCGGAGGGCAACCCGAGCGGGCTCGCGCTGCATCTGTCGGGCTACGGCCTCACCATGGGCCAGCTTCTATCGCTGCCGATGATCGCGGTGGGGCTGGCGCTGGTAGCCTGGGCGCTCAGGCGGGGACGGGCGGCCCCCACATGAGCGCGCTCGAGGCCCGGCTGCTCGCACGGATCGCCGCCGACGGGCCGATCTCGGTCGCCGCCTACATGGCGGAGTGCCTGCTCGACCCCGAACACGGCTATTACGCCACCCGCGACCCGTTGGGCCGGGCGGGCGACTTCACCACCGCCCCCGAGATCAGCCAGATGTTCGGCGAACTCCTGGGCCTCGCCCTGGGCCAGACCTGGCTGGAGCAGGGGCGCCCCGCGCCCTTCACCCTGGCCGAGCTGGGGCCCGGCCGCGGCACGCTGATGGCCGACGCGCTCCGGGCGCTGCGCGCGGTGCCCGGATGTCTCGACGCGGCGCGGGGGCACCTCGTCGAAGCCTCCCCGGCGCTGCGCGCGCGCCAGCGCGACGCGCTGGAAGGCCACGCCGTCAGCTGGCACGACACCGTCGACGCCCTGCCCGACGCGCCGCTTTTCCTAGTGGCGAACGAGTTCTTCGATGCCCTGCCAATCCGGCAATTCCAGCGCGAGGGCGATCTCTGGCGCGAAAGGCGCGTCGGCGCGCGGGACGAAGGGCTGGCGATGGGCCTCGCGGGGCCTGCGCCCCAGCCTGCGCTCGCCGGCCGCCTGGCCGATACCGCGGACGGCGACCTCGTCGAGATCCGCCCTGCCGCCCCCGCGATCGCGGCCGCGATCGGCCGGCGGATCCAGACCTTCGGGGGCGCAGCGCTCATCCTCGACTACGGCGGCTGGGGCGGGAGCGGCGACACCCTTCAGGCCGTGCGCGGACACAGCTACGCCGATCCGCTGCAGGCGCCGGGAGAGGCCGACCTCACCGCCCATGTGGATTTCGCGGAACTGGCGCGGGCGACGCCCTCGGCCCGGTCGCGGCTGACGCCGCAGGGCGTTTTTCTCGAACGTCTGGGCATCACGGCGCGCGCGCAGACGCTCGCCCGCGGACTGTCGGGCGCGGCGCTCGAGAGCCATGTCACCGCCCATCGCCGGTTGACGCACCCCGACGAAATGGGAACGCTGTTCCAATGCCTCGCCTTCCATCCGGAGGAGACGCCGCCGCCCCCGGGAGTGGACCCATGACGCTGGAGATCATCACCGCCCGGTCGCTGTCCGCCTGCCGCCACGGGTTCTTCACGCGGCGGGGCGGCGCCTCCTCCGGCGTGTTCGAGGGGCTGAACTGCGGGCCCGGCTCCTCCGACCAGTCGCAGGCGGTCCAGGTGAACCGGATCCGCGCGGCCGATGCGCTGGAGGTCGACGCGGACCGGCTATTGACGGCGCACCAGGTCCATTCCGCCGAGGTGACCCATGTCACAGGGCCGTTCCTGCAGAAGCCGCGCATCGACGGGCTGGTCACCGCGACGCCGGGACTCGCGCTCGGCGTGCTGACCGCCGACTGCATGCCGGTTCTGATGGCGGACGCCGAGGCCCGCGTGATCGGCGCCGCCCATGCCGGCTGGCGCGGCGCCCGGGCGGGCGTTCTGGAGGCGACCATCGACGCGATGGAGGCGCTCGGCGCGCAGCGCAGGCGCATCGCGGCGGCGATCGGCCCCGCGATCAGCCAGGCGGCCTACGAGGTCGGGCCGGAATTCCTCGAAAGCTTTCTCGACGACGATCCGGCGAACGCGCGCTTCTTCGCCGGCGGCACGAACGGGCGGTCCCATTTCGACCTCGTGGGATACGGGCTCATGCGGCTTCGCGAGGCGGGTGTCGGGCAGGCGGACTGGACGCGCCACTGCACCTACAGCGACCCCGCACGGTTCTATTCCTACCGCCGCAGCACCCATGCGGCAGCGGCGGATTACGGCCGGCTGTTGTCAGCGATCCGTCTCTAATCGCGCCGCAATCTCGCCGCAATTCACGGAAACAATGCTCAGCGCTGCCCGTCGTTGTCGCAGTGAAGCCCTTGATTATTGTTTACATGCAGTCTCTTGGGCGACAGCGCCCGGTTCCGGCCACCTCTGCCGCGAGTATGGCGGACACGTCCGGTTGTTTCCCGCTTGTGGCCGCGGAAGCGCCGGATTGCGGGTCCAGCCTTGGCGTTGCGCGTCGTGATCGACGGTGCGCCCCGGCCAGCAACGGACGAAGGAGACCCCATGACCGATCGCATCCGCTTTCTCCGCTCGGCGATCCGCATCGCGCGGGCGGAGTCCATCGCGCCGCCGTGGCAGCGTGGCGCGCGCCGCGCCGCCTTCATCGCGCGGCGCCAGCCTCTTCGGGCGCGCGCCTGATCGCGGCGGCCGATTCGCCAAGGGCCCCGAGCCGCGGGGCCCGCCGCGCCGGTCGGTCGACGCCGGCCGAACAATGACCCGACCGCGCGCCGCATTGGCTCTGGCGACGCGCCATTCGGTCCGGTCGCGTTGACAAATGACCCGCGCGGCCCGCACTTTCGTGAACGTAATATTAAACCTTGGATCAGTCCTTCTGTCGTCGCCGGTGGGGGCCGGCGCGGATGTGACCAACCTTTCGGGTGATCGCATGAAAAGCCCCCTGGGCCGCGCGGACCGCGCGGCCGCGACGACCACAAAGCTGCCGGCCCTGCACGGCCGCCTTGCCGAGACGCACGGGCGAGACCAGCCTGCGCCTTCCCGGACGCGCCGGATCCAGGTCGCCTGCCGTCTTCCCGACGGCAGCGTGCGCGAGACGCAGCATGCCGTGCCCGACACGCCCCTTTTCCTGGACGCGGCCGGCGCCTTCGCGCGCGGCACGCTGATCCGGACCGAGGCGGGGCCGGGCGCGGTGGAGGACCTGATCCCCGGCGACCGGCTGCCATGCGCCGGCGGGGGCACGGAAACGCTCGTCTGGATCGGGTCCACCCTGCTCGCCCCCGGCGCGGGCGCGCTCAGCCGCGTGACCGCCGACGCGTTCGGCCTGGGGCGGCCGTCACCCGACGTGCTCGCGGGCCCCGGGGCGCGGCTGCTGCACACGCAACCCCGCCTCGGCGCGGCGCCCGGCGGCGCCCTGCGGGTGCTCAGCCGGGTGAACGAGTTCGTCGACGGGGCCAGCGTGATCGAGATCGCGCCGCCCAGCCCCGTACGGCTCTATCACATCGCGCTCGCCCGCCATGCGGTCATCTATGCCGGCGGGCTGGAGGTGGAGAGTTTTCACCCCGGCACGCAGGCGCAGCAGGGGCTGGGGCCGAACATGCAGGCGCTTTTCCTGTCGCTCTTCGGCCATGTCGAGACGTTCGACGATTTCGGACCGCTGGCCTGCCCGCGCCTGTCGCGCGAGACGATGGAGCACCTGAAGGAAGCCTGAGCCTGCCGCTCAGGCGCTGCGGCCCAGCCGCTCCTCCAGCACGTCGAAGGGCACACCGGGGTCGTCCTTCGACACGCGGATCACCAGCGAGGTGCGCACGCTCGCCACGTTGGGGGCCGCCGTCAGCTCCCCGGTGAGGAAGCTCTGGAAGGTGGAAAGATCGGGTGCCACGCATTTCAGGATGAAATCCACCTCGCCGTTCAGCATGTGGCACTGCCGCACGAGGGGCCAGGCCCGGCACTGGTCCTCGAAGGCGACGAGATCGGCCTCGGCCTGGCTTTGCAGCCCGACCATCGCGAAGACCTGCACCTCGAATCCCAGTTCGCGCGCATCGACCCGGGCATGGTAGCCACGGATATAGCCCTGCTCTTCCAGCGTGCGGACCCGGCGCAGGCAGGGCGGCGCCGAGATGCCCACGCGGCGCGCGAGTTCCACGTTCGTCATCCGGCCGTCGGCCTGCAATTCGGCGAGAATCTTCCTGTCGATCGGGTCGAGCCGCGTCCCGGGCATCGCTGCCTCCCTCGTATTCGCGGTTGTTATAACAGCCCGCCGTTCGTGCGCAATATTGTTTCAATCAGGCGCAAGATTGTTAAAACGGCCCGGCCGGTCCTGACGGTATGTGCCGGGCCGTTGGCCGCACCGCGCGGGGGTTTCCGACCCGGCGCCGCGGCGATATACCCGGGGAAACACCGCGGTCATATTGCGCGAGGATCCCCGAATGTCCAAAACACGCCACGTCAAGGTTCTGATCATCGGATCCGGCCCCGCCGGATACACCGCCGCCGTCTATGCCGCGCGGGCCATGCTGGAACCCGTGCTGATCCAGGGGATCGAGCCCGGCGGGCAGCTCACCACCACGACCGAGGTCGAGAACTGGCCGGGCGACACCGAGGTGCAGGGCCCGGATCTGATGGTGCGGATGGAAGCCCACGCCAGGGAAATGGGCTGCGAGATCGTGTCGGACATCGTCGCGGACCTCGACCTGTCCACGCGCCCCTTCACCGCGGCTTGCGACAGCGGCGCGATCTGGACCTGCGATGCGGTGATCCTCGCCACGGGCGCGCGCGCGAAATGGCTTGGCCTGCCGTCCGAGGACAAGTTCAAGGGTTTCGGCGTCTCCGCCTGCGCGACCTGCGACGGCTTCTTCTACCGCGGGCAGGAGATCGTCGTGGTCGGCGGGGGCAACACGGCCGTGGAGGAGGCGCTCTTTCTGACCAATTTCGCCTCCAAGGTCACGCTGATCCACCGCCGCGACGAGTTGAGGGCGGAGAAGATCCTGCAGGACCGGTTGTTCCGGAACCCCAAGATCGAGACGCTGTGGTTCCACACGCTGGACGAGGTCGTGGGCAGCGAGGATCCGCTCGGCGTCGAGGGCGTGCGGGTGAAACACGTCCAGACCGGAGAGATCACCGAGATCCCGTGCAAGGGCGTCTTCATCGCCATCGGCCACGCGCCCTCCAACGAACTCGTCAAGGACGTGCTGGAAACCCACCATGGCGGCTACGTCAAGGTCGAGCCCGGCTCCACCCGGACATCGATTCCCGGCGTCTTCGCCGCGGGCGACATCACCGACCATGTCTACCGCCAGGCGGTAACGAGCGCGGGCATGGGCTGCATGGCCGCGCTCGACGCCGAGAAGTATATCGCCACGCTCGACGCGGAGGAGCGGATCCTCGAACAGGCCGGCTGACCCTCTTCCTCGGCAAAATGGCATCTTTCCGCCGCTTCCGCACGGCCGCTGCGTTCCCTCGGGTTGCGCCCGGCGGGGGGAACGGTCTAGCGACGGCGCGAGCCCGCGCGCCGGGCGCCCGTTTCCATTCGCCACCTTCAGCCATTTCGTGAGACAGCCATGATGAGTCCCAACCTCGCCCCGATCCCAGAACTCTTCGTCTCCCACGAGTCGGCCCAGAAGCTGAAGATCGAGGCGAGCGAACTGCCGAGCTGGGACCTCACCCCGCGGCAGGTCTGCGACCTGGAGCTGCTGATGAACGGCGGCTTCTCGCCGCTCAAGGGGTTCCTGTCGCAGGCGGATTACGACAGCGTGGTGGAGCGGATGCGGCTGGCCGACGGAACGCTCTGGCCGATGCCGATCACGCTCGACGTCTCGTCCGGCTTCGCCGAGGGCGTCGAGCCCGGGCAGGACATCGCGCTCCGCGACCAGGAGGGCGTGATCCTCGCCACCATGACCGTCACCGACAAGTGGACGCCCGACAAGGCCCGCGAGGCGGCACGCGTGTTCGGCGCCGACGACATCGCGCATCCGGCCGTCAACTACCTGCACAACAGCGCCGGCACGGTCTACCTTGGCGGGCCCGTGACCGGCATCCAGCCGCCGGTGCACTACGACTTCAAGGCGCGCCGCGACACGCCGAACGAACTGCGCGCGCTCTTCCGCAAGCTGGGCTGGCGCCGCGTCGTCGCCTTCCAGACGCGCAACCCGCTGCACCGCGCGCACCAGGAACTGACCTTCCGCGCCGCGCGCGAGGCGCAGGCGAACCTGCTCATCCACCCGGTCGTCGGCATGACGAAACCCGGCGACGTGGATCATTTCACGCGCGTGCGCTGCTACGAGGCCGTGCTCGACAAGTACCCGGCCGCCACCACCACGATGAGCCTTCTGAACCTCGCCATGCGCATGGCGGGCCCGCGCGAGGCGGTCTGGCACGGGATCATCCGGCGCAACCATGGCTGCACCCACATGATCGTCGGCCGCGATCACGCGGGGCCGGGCAAGAACAGCGCCGGAGACGACTTCTACGGCCCCTACGACGCGCAGGACCTCTTCCGCGAGCACCAGGCCGAGATCGGTCTCGAAATGGTCGACTTCAAGCAGATGGTCTACGTGCAGGACCGCGCGCAGTACGAGGCCGCCGACGAGATCGAGGAGGGCGCGACGGTCCTCAACATCTCGGGCACGGAATTGCGCCGGCGTCTGCGGGAGGGGCTGGAGATCCCCGACTGGTTCTCCTTCCCCGAGGTGGTCGGCGAACTGCGCCGCCGCTACCCGCCGCGCAGCCAGCAGGGTTTCACCGTGTTCTTCACCGGCCTCTCGGGCTCGGGCAAGTCCACCATCGCCAACGCGCTGATGATCAAGCTGATGGAGATGGGCGACCGGCCCGTCACGCTTCTCGACGGTGACGTGGTGCGCAAGAACCTGTCGTCCGAGCTCGGCTTCTCGAAGGAGCACCGCGACCTAAACATCCGCCGGATCGGCTTCGTCGCCTCCGAGATCACCAAGAACGGCGGCATCGCGATCTGCGCGCCCATCGCGCCCTACGCCGCCACCCGGCGCGCCGTGCGCGAGGAGATCGAGCAGTACGGTGCCTTCGTCGAGGTGCATGTCGCCACCAGCCTCGAGGAATGCGAACGGCGCGACCGCAAGGGTCTCTACAGGCTGGCCCGCGAGGGCAAGATCAAGGAGTTCACCGGCATCTCGGACCCCTATGACGAGCCCGAAGCGCCCGAGCTGCGCGTGAACACCGAAGGCGTCGAAGTGGACAACTGCGCCCACCAGGTGCTGCTCAAGCTCGAATCCATGGGTCTGATCGCGGGCTGACCGGGGCGCATGCTCGCCGTCTCGCTCACCTCGATCCCGCCGCGCCTGCCGCGGATCGGGCCGACCCTCGCCTCGATCCAGGGACAATTTCCGCGGCCCAACCGGGTGTTGCTGTGCCTGCCGCGACGCTACCGGCGCTTTCCGGGGCCGGTGGCCCTGCCCCCGCTGCCCGACGGGGTCGAGGTCGTCTGGTCGGACGAGGATTTCGGCCCCGCCACCAAGGCGCTCGCGGCGGCGCGGGCCCTCGAAGGGCAAGGCGCGCGGCTCGTCTACTGCGACGACGACTGGATCTACGGGCCGGGGTGGCTTGCCGCGCTCGCCGAGGGGCCGGAAGAGGCCGTGCTGGCCGGCGCGGGGTTCTCCGTGACCGCGCTGCGCCGGCGTGCGGATCGCCCCGCCGCGGGCGAAACCGACATCGCGCAGGGCTTCGCCGGCGTGGCGATCCGGCCGGAAATGCTGCACGGGGACGCCTTCGACATTCCCGACGCTGCCTGGCCGGTCGACGACATATGGCTTTCGGGCCATTACGCCCGCGCGGGTCTCGCCGTTCGGTCGCGCCCCGCCGCGCGGGCCGCCTGCGCGCCGCGCGACCTGCCCGGCCCGGAGTTGCAAGACAGCCACGTCAACGGATTGAGCCGCGCGCAGGCGAATGACGCCTGCGCGCGGCTCATCCATCGCCGTTACGGGATCTGGCCGCCCCGCTGACGCGGGCGGCGCCGTGTCAGTGCACCGTCACCGGGGCGAGGTCGTTCTGCCGGGCCAGCACGAAGGCCATGTCGCGGTCCTGCACCAGCGCGAGGCGCTCACCTTCCATGTTGCACACGGCGTAGAGCGTCTCGAGCCCCTCGGCCTGCTCGCGCAGCTCCTCCGGCAGCTCGGCCACCTTGACCGAGCGCACATAGACGATCGGCCGTTCGCCGGCCTCTGCGAAATCGAACTTGGTATTCATCTGCTTCCCCCTGTCTTGATCTCGATGGTCTGCACCACGGTTTCCGGCCGGGCGCGCGCCAGGTCCACGTGCAAAAGCCCGTTTTCCATCACCGCTTCGCCCACCTCGACACCGTCCGCGAGAACGAAACTTCGCGTGAACTGGCGGGTGGCGATCCCGCGATGCAGGAAGACCCGCGGCTCCGCGTCTTCCTCCTGGCGCCCGCGGATCACGAGCTGGTTGTCCTCCACCGTGATCGAAAGCTGATCCGGTGTGAACCCGGCAACCGCGAGCGTGATCCGGTAGGAGTGCTCGGAGGTCTGCTCGATGTTGTAGGGGGGATAACCGTCATTGCCGGTCTTCGCCGTGCGCTCCAGCAGGCGCTCCAGCTGCTCGAACCCCAGCATGTGGGGATAGGTCCCCAAACTCATCTTCGTCATCGACACGTCCTTCACGAAAGCGACAGTCATGTGGAACGGCCCCGTGGCGGCGACCGTCTGAGGGAAATATGGGGGTGCCACCCACGGGCGGCAAGACCTTTGCGGCATCGCCCCGGGTTTGGTATGTTGCTTCCCTGTCAAGAAGAACGAGGTGCCCGATGAACGCGCCCAGTGACCTGTCCATGCAGACCGAGGAGGTTCTGCGCGTCGAGCTCGAGGTTCTCCGCCGCGAGCACCGCGACCTCGACGACGCGATCTCCGCGCTGTCCGAGAAGGGGACCGGTGACCAGCTCACCCTGCAGCGGCTCAAGCGCAAGAAGCTCCAGCTCAAGGACCGGATCTCCTACATCGCGGACAGACTGCTCCCAGACATCATTGCGTAGGCCGCGCCCGAAGTTATAGTGCCGCTTCCCGAAGCCGAGGAGGCGGCGCATGGCCGAGACGCAGGTGGGTATCATCATGGGCAGCCAGTCCGACTGGCCGACCATGCGCGAGGCGGCGGACATCCTCGACGCGCTCGGCGTCGGCCACGAGACGCGCATCGTCTCCGCCCACCGTACGCCCGACCGGCTCTGGGCCTACGGGCGCGAGGCCGCGGGGCGCGGGCTGAAGGTGATCGTGGCCGGCGCGGGCGGCGCGGCGCATCTGCCGGGCATGATGGCCTCCAAGACGGAGCTTCCGGTGATCGGCGTGCCGGTGCAGACCCGAGCGCTTTCGGGCGTGGACAGCCTCTATTCCATCGTGCAGATGCCCCGCGGCTATCCGGTGGCCACGATGGCGATCGGCGCGGCGGGCGCGGCCAATGCCGGGCTTCTCGCCGCACAGATCCTGGCCCTTTCCGACCCGGCGCTGGCCGAACGCGTGGCGCGCTGGCGCGCCGATCTGACCGCCTCCATCGCCGAGGAGCCGCAGGATGACTGAGCCGCTCGCCCCCGGATCCGTGATCGGCATCCTTGGCGGCGGGCAGCTTGGCCGGATGCTCTCGGTGGCCGCCGCGCGGCTCGGCTATCGTTGCCACATCTACGATCCCGCGCCCGCCCCGCCCGCGGGCGACGTCGCCCATGCCGTGACCACGGCCGCGTGGGAGGATACGGGCGCCCTTTCCGCCTTTGCCGAGACGGTGGATGCCATCACGCTGGAGTTCGAGAACGTGCCCGCCGCGGCGCTCGACGTGCTGGACCCGCTTCGCCCGGTGCGGCCCGACCGGCGCGCGCTGAGGGTCAGCCAGGACCGGCTGGTGGAAAAGGCGTTCCTGTCGGATCTCGGCCTCGCCACGGCGCCCTTCGCGGCGGTGGATGACGCCGAGGACCTCGCCGAGGCGATGGCGGAGATCGGGCTGCCCGCGATCCTCAAGACGCGGCGCCTGGGCTACGACGGCAAGGGCCAGGCCCGGATCGACCGGCCCGAGGACGCGGAGGCGGCGCTCGCCGCGATGCGGGGCGCGCCGGCGATCCTCGAAGGCTTCGTCACGTTCTCGCACGAGGTCTCGGTGATCGCCGCGCGTGGGCTTTCGGGCGAGGTCGTGGCCTATGATCCCGGCGAGAACGTCCACCGCGAAGGCATCCTGCGCACCACGCGCGTCCCCGCGCGGCTGAGCGCCGCCCAGCGCGCCGACGCCGCGCTTCTGGCGGGCAGGATCCTGAACAAGCTCCGCTACGTGGGCGTGATGGGCGTGGAACTTTTCGTCACGCCCGACGGGCTCCTCGTGAACGAGATCGCGCCCCGGGTGCACAACTCCGGCCACTGGACGCAGGCGGGCTGTGCGGTGGACCAGTTCGAACAACACATCCGCGCCGTGGCCGGCTGGCCCCTGGGCGACGGCTCGCGCCATTCCGACGTGGACATGGAGAACCTGATCGGCGTCGATGTGGCCCGCGTGCCCGAGATCGCGCAGGACCCGGCGGCGAGCCTCAACCTCTACGGCAAGGCCGAGGCGCGGCCCGGGCGCAAGATGGGCCATGTCAACCGCGTCACCGGCCCGGCGCAGGGGCGCTGACGGGCGCGGCTCAGTCGAGGAAACGCGCCGCCACGGGGCCGCCCATGAAGGTCAGCGCGCCGCCGGCGAAGGTTGCGGCCACGCGGCCCGTCTCGCGCTCCAGCACGACGAGGTCGGCGCGCAGGCCAAGTGCGATGCGGCCCCGGTCTGCAAGCCCCAGAAGCCCTGCCGGCCCTTCGGAGACGAGGCGCCAGGCCGCCGCGAGCCCCATGGGTTCGGCGAGCGCCCAGGCCGCCGCCCGCAGGGACGGGAAGTGGTAATCGGAGGCGAGCGCCGTCACGAGACCTTCGTCCACCAGCGCCCCGGCGGGCACGTTGCCGTTGTGGGAGCCGCCCCGCATCACGTTGGGCGCGCCCATCACCACCCGGTCGCCCGCCTCGATGGCGGCGAGGGCCGCTTCCCGCGTTTCCGGGAACTCGGCGATCCGCACGCCGATCCCGCGCCAGAAGGCCCGGTCGGCGGCCGTGCGGTCGTCGTGGCTGCCCAGCCGCACGCCGCGTGCCGAAAGCCTTTGCGCAAGGCCGGCAAGCGCCTGGGGCCCCTCCGCCTGCCGGGCGTGCAGCGCCTCCATGATGGCGAGATGCGCCTCGGGCGAGCGGCCCGACTTCAAGGCCTGGCCCGTCAGGCGCGACGGCCTGCGCCCCTGGGAAAGCCGATCGTGGGGCAAGTGATCGTTGAAGACGACGTAGCCTGCCCCGTGTCGCGCCACGAGCGCCTCGAAGGCGGGATAGTCGTCCAGCATGTGCGTCTCGAAGCGAAGCTGGATGCGCAGATCCGTCCCGCCGCCGCGTCGCGCCGACCAGCCCTCGAGCACGCGGGCGGCGAAGTCCGGGCCGCGCAGCCCGCCCTCCCAGCTGTAGAACTGCGCCAGCACGGCCGTGGTGATCCCGTTGGCGGCAAGCTCCGCCTCCGCGGCGGCGAGCCCCGCACCCAGGTCGCGCATCGCGCCGCGGCGCGGCGCGAGGTGCCGCTCGAACCCGTCGCCGTGGGCGTCCACGATGCCCGGAAGGACGAGATAGCCCGAGAGATCCACCTGCCGCCCCGGCCCCGGCGGCGCGATCCGCCCGCCCGCGATGCCGACGGGTCCGGGCCCCGCGCCGTCCGGCCACAGCACCTCCGCCCCGTGAAGCGTGAGCGCGAGACTCATGGCCGGGCCCCGGGCTGGCGTGAAGGGGTGTGCGATAACGGCATGTCGCTTGAGATATGCGCCCGCCCGCGGCTAGGAAAGCCCCGACCGTACCGGAGAGCGCGCGCCATGACCGATCCCTCGCCCCGCCTTGCCGTGCGCGCGATCGTGCTGCACGAGGACCGACTTCTGCTCGTGAACGCCTGGCCCTCGGGGCAGTCCGACCTCTGGGCCGCGCCGGGCGGGGGCGTCTCGCGCGGCGAGGCGCTCACCGCCACGCTGCGCCGGGAGGTGCACGAGGAGACGGGTCTCGCCGTCTCGGTCGGCCCGCCCTGCCTCGTCAACGAGTTCCACGACCCCGAAAGCGGCTACCACCAGGTCGAGGTCTTCTTCCGCTGCCGGCTTCTGTCCGGCACGCTCGCGTCCGACTGGCGCGATCCCGAGGGGATCGTGACGGAGCGCCGCTTCGTCACGCGCGCGGAGATGGCCGGCCTGCGCTACAAGCCCGACAGCCTGCCCGAGGCCGCCTGGGGCGACGCGCGGGCGCTTTACGACCCGCTGGAGACGATCTGCCGCTAGCCGGCCGGCGCAGCGAAGAAGCGCGGCCCGACGATCCGCGCGGCGATCGCCCCCGCGCCGGTGAGCGCGAGCGCCAGCACGAAGAGCCAGCCCACGAACGGGATTAGCCCGACGAGCGCGGCCACCACCGCCCCCGTCGACGCGGCGAGCGCGCGCTGGAGAAGCGTCGCGGGCTCGGACCGGCCCGCGGCCCCGAGAAGCCCGACGCCGAGGGCATAGGCGCCGACGACATAGCCAGCGACCCCGCCCAGCACCGCGACGAGGAACGCGACCGGCGTGACCAGCAGCCCGATCAGCGTCAGCGCGACGACCAGCCCGCCGCCGATCACCACCGACTGCGCCAGAAACCCCTGCCAGAGCGATGCGAAGGGCCGGGCGAGGATGCGCGCGCGCAGCGCCGCCATCGTCGCGGGCGCGAGCGCCGCGGCCAGCGTGGCAAGAAGCGCCACCGCGGCCACGCCAATCAGGAAGCCCGCCACCACCTCGCCCAGCGTGGGGCCCCGGATCGGGCGGGTTTCGGCCTCGAACTCGGACCGGGTGCGGCGCTCGATCCGGTCCTCGGGGACGACGCTTTCGGGCACCCGGATCCGCCCCGGGCGGCTCTCGTAAAGCACCAGCGGGCCGTCGATGCGCGCGCCCGGCCCGAAACTCGCATCCTTGGCGCTTAGGTGCGCGGGGCCCGAGATCACGCCCTCCACGCGCAGGTCGTCCGCGGCGACAAGCGCGTAGCCGCCGACATCGCCCAGAAGCGACACCCGCGCGCCAGAGGCACGCAGATCGCCCCCGACCGCGCCGAGCGTCACGTCGTAGCCGAAGACCGTGGCATCGCCGCCCACGGCCGCGCGCACCGCGACATCCATCGCCGCGGCATAGAGATCGCCCGCCACGGGGGCGTCGATGTCGAGCCGCCGCGCGGCCAGGAGCGCGTCGCCCGCCACGTCGGCCAGAACGCGCACCGCCTCGCCCGCCATCAGCACGTCGTCGGCCGGCGCGCCTTCGTGAACCGCCACGGCCGCGGCGCGGAACCGGTCGCCGGCAATGTCGAGCCCCACATCGGCGGCCGGGGCGGCCCCCGCCGCGGCGCAGAGCCACAGGGTCAGAATGATCAGATGGCGGCGCATGGACCTCTCCCCGATTCGGTATTCGCCCGGAGGCTAGGCCAGAGACGGGCCGGCGGAAATGCGTCGCGTCGACGATCCCGCCCAACGGAAAAGGGGCCGCACGCCGGCGGCCCCTCCCCTCGCGTTTCCGGTTGCCCGGAAGCTTACATCATGCCGCCCATGTCGGGCATGCCACCGCCGCCACCGGCGCCGGCACCTTCCTTCTGCGGCTTGTCGGCCACCATCGCCTCGGTGGTGATCAGCAGACCTGCCACGGATCCGGCATCCTGAAGCGCGGTGCGGACGACCTTCGCGGGGTCGATCACGCCGAACTTGAACATGTCGCCGTACTCGTCGGTCTGGGCGTTGTAGCCGAACTTGAGGTCATCGGTCTCGCGGATCTTGCCCGCCACGACCGAGCCGTCGACGCCCGCGTTCTCCGCGATCTGGCGCAGCGGCGCTTCGAGCGCGCGGCGCACGATCGCGATCCCGGCATTCTGGTCGGGGTTCGCGCCGGTGACGCCCTCGAGCGACTTGGCGCCCTGAACGAGGGACACGCCCCCGCCCACGACGATGCCTTCCTGCACCGCGGCGCGGGTCGCGTTCAGCGCGTCGTCGACGCGGTCCTTGCGCTCCTTCACCTCGACCTCGGTCATGCCGCCCACGCGGATGACCGCCACGCCGCCGGCGAGCTTGGCCACCCGCTCCTGCAGCTTCTCGCGGTCGTAGTCCGAGGTGGTCTCCTCGATCTGCTGACGGATCTGGGTGACGCGGGCCTCGATCTCGGACTTCTCGCCGTGGCCGTCGACGATGGTGGTCTCGTCCTTGGTGATGTTGACCGTCTTGGCCGAGCCGAGCATGTCCATCGTGACGTTCTCGAGCTTCATGCCGAGATCTTCCGAGATCACCTGGCCGCCGGTCAGGATCGCGATGTCCTGCAGCATGGCCTTGCGGCGATCGCCGAAGCCGGGCGCCTTGACGGCCGCGATCTTCAGGCCGCCGCGCAGCTTGTTGACCACGAGCGTGGCCAGCGCCTCGCCTTCCACGTCCTCGGCGATGATGAGGAGCGGCTTCTGCGACTGGATCACCTGCTCGAGCAGCGGCACCATCGGCTGGAGCGACGAGAGCTTCTTCTCGTGCAGCAGGATGAGGCAGTCGTCGAGCTCCGCGATCATCTTCTCGGAGTTCGTCACGAAGTAGGGCGAGAGATAGCCGCGATCGAACTGCATGCCCTCGACCACGTCCGTCTCGGTCTCGAGGCCCTTGTTCTCCTCGACGGTGATGACGCCCTCGTTGCCGACCTTCTGCATCGCGTCGGCGATCTGGCGGCCGATCTCGGCCTCGCCGTTGGCCGAAATGGTGCCGACCTGCGCGACCTCGTCGGAGTTCTCGACCTTGCGGGCGGCGCTCTTGATGTGCGCCACGACCTTCTCGACAGCGAGGTCGATGCCGCGCTTGAGGTCCATCGGGTTCATGCCGGCGGCGACCGCCTTCATGCCTTCCTTGACGATGGCCTGGGCCAGAACGGTGGCCGTGGTGGTGCCGTCGCCGGCTTCGTCATTGGTGCGCGAGGCCACTTCCTTGACCATCTGCGCGCCCATGTTCTCGAACTTGTCCTCGAGCTCGATCTCCTTGGCGACGGTGACGCCGTCCTTGGTGATGCGCGGGGCGCCGAAGGACTTTTCGATCACCACGTTACGGCCCTTCGGACCGAGGGTCACCTTCACGGCGTCGGCGAGGACGTTCACGCCCTTGAGCATCTTGTCGCGGGCATTCGTGTCGAATTTCACGTCTTTTGCAGACATGTGTGCTTCTCCCAGTATTCGGTTGTCAGTCAGACAGGGGCGGGATGGTGGCTCAGGCGGCCTTCGCTTCGGACTTGCCCTCGATGATGCCGAGGATGTCGCTCTCCTTCATGATGAGCAGTTCCTCGCCATCGATCGTCACCTCGGTGCCCGACCACTTGCCGAACAGGATGTGATCGCCTTCCTTGACGTCCATGGCGATCCGGTCGCCATCGTCGTCCCGCGCGCCGGCACCGGCGGCGACAACGACGCCTTCCTGCGGCTTTTCCTTGGCGCTGTCGGGAATGATCAGGCCACCGGCCGTCTTTTCGTCGCTTTCCACGCGGCGGACGAGCACGCGGTCATGAAGCGGTTTGAATGCCATCCTTGAGTCTCCTTGGCTCAAAGTTACGGTTACCCCTCGCTTGGGGCGTTAGCACTCGTCTATCCCGAGTGCTAGAAGCCGGGACATAGACACAAGCCCGGGCGCTGTCAATCCTGGGCCGGCAGGATTCTTCACGACCCCCTCGCGGTTTTGTCATCGCGACGCCGGGCGCCGTTGTCGCCGGTCCGCGGGGCGGGTATCCGGGACATGAGCAGGATGCAACAACAGCGGCCGGCCCGATCATGACACGCCTTCTTGCAAGCCTTCTTCTCGTGCTCTTCAGCGCCGGCGCCGCCTCGGCGCGCTGCGCAGGCGAGGACTTGCGCGGCACACTTTCGCCGGAAGACCGCGCCGCGCTCGCCAGCGCCGTCGCGGCCACCCCCTACCCCGAAGGCAACCGGTGGCGCGCCACCCGCGGCGCGCGGGTGATCGACATCGTGGGCACGATCCACCTGTCCGATCCCCGGCTCGATCCGGTGATGGAACGGCTCGCCCCCGCCGTGGCGGCGGCCGATCTCGTGCTTGTCGAGCTGTCGGACGAGGACGAGGCCGCGCTCCAGTCCGAGATCGCGGCCGACCCGGGGCGCCTGCTGCTGCCGGGCACCGAGACGCTTCCGGGGTTCATGGACGACGCGACCTGGCAGACCCTGTCGGACGCGATCCGGGCGCGCGGATTGCCGCCCGCGATGGCGGCGCGGATGCAGCCCTGGTACCTCTCGCTCCAGCTCGCGATCCCGCCTTGCGCCATGCCCGAAATCGTCGCGGGCGCGCGCGGCCTCGACCACCGCGTGATCGAGGCGGCCCGGGCCGGGGGCGTGCCGGTGCGCTCGCTCGAACCGGTCGACACGCTCTTCGCGCTCTTCGGCCAGGCTCCGCTCGAGGAGCAGGTGAAGATGCTGCTGCTCGGCATGATGCCCGCGGAGGCGACCGAGGACGCCTTCACCACCACCATCGAAGCCTATTTCGACGAGACCCACGCCGAGGGCTGGCAGATGGCGCGGGTGGTGGCGCGGCGCACGCTCGACCTTCCCGCCGAGGAGATCGACGCCGTTTTCGCCGAGATGGAGACACGACTTCTAGACGAGCGCAACAGGGCGTGGATCGACGTGATCGAGGCGGCCGAGGGCGACAGGCTCCTCCTCGCCTTCGGTGCGGCCCATCTCTTCGGCGAGGCCGGCGTTCTGGCCCTTCTGCAGCGCGAAGGCTACACCATCGCCCGCCTTCCGTTCTGAGCGGGCGAAGGCGCTTCGAGGCGCCTTGCCCGGGCCGCTTTCGTGGCGCCGGCCCGCGTCACGCGGCAAGCCCCCGGCCCCGCAGCAGGGCGGCGACGCCCGGCATCCGACCGCGAAACCGGGTGTAGAGCGCCTCCGCCTCCGCCGCCCCGCCGGCCGAGAGGATCTCGCGCTCGAGCCGCCGCGCGACCTCCGCGTCGAAGGGGCCGCCGGCCTCGCGGAACGCCTCGAACGCGTCGGCGTCCATCACCTCGGACCACATGTAGCTGTAATAGCCCGCCGAATAGCCGTCGCCGGCGAAGACATGGGCGAAATGGGGCGTGGCGTGGCGCATCCCGATCGCCCGCGGCATCCCGATCCCACCCAGCACGTCCGCCTGCCGCACCATCGGATCTGCTGGCGCGTCGCCCGCGTGAAGCTCCAGGTCGACGAGCGCCGAGGCGACGTATTCCACCGTCTGGAAGCCCGTGTCGAAATTCGCCACCTCGAGCATCTTCTCCAGCATCTCGCGCGGCATCGGCGCGCCGGTCTCGGCATGGGTGGCGAAACGCTCCAGAACCTCGGGCACCTCGAGCCAGTGCTCGAAGAGCTGGCTCGGCAGCTCGACGAAGTCACGGGCCACGGACGTGCCCGCCATAGAGCCGTAACGGACGTCCGAGAGGATGTGGTGCAGCGCGTGGCCGAACTCGTGGAACAGCGTGCGCGCGTCGTCATAGCTCAGCAGCGCGGGCGCGCCGGGCGACGGCTTCGCCAAGTTGCAGACATTGACCACCACCGCGCGGCGCGCCTCGGGCCAGTTGCGCTGGCCGTGGATCGTGCTGCACCAGGCGCCGGAGCGTTTCGTCGCCCGCGCGAAATGATCGGCCACGAATAGCGCCATGTGCCGGCCGTCGCGCGTGACCTCCCAGGCCCGGGCATCGGGATGATAGAGCGGCGCATCGACCTCCCGGAACTCGAGCCCGAAAAGTCGGCCGGCGGTGTCGAAGGCGGCCTCGATCATGCGTTCCAGCCGCAGATACGGCTTGAGCGCCGCTTCGTCGATCTCATGCTCCGCCTGGCGGCGTTTCTCGGCGTAATGGCGCCAGTCCCATGGCTCCAGATCCCCGTTCACCCCTTCCGCGTGCATCATCGCGGTCAGCGCCGCGGCGTCCGCCTCGGCCTGTGCCCGCGCAGGCTCCCACACCTCCATCAGCAGATCGCGGACCCGGTCGGGACTGCCCGCCATCTCCGTCTCGAGCTTCCAGTGGGCGAAGCTCGCATGGCCCAGCAGCCGCGCGCGCTCCTGCCGCAGCGCCAGCACCTCGGCGGCGATGGCGCGGTTGTCGGTCTCCCCGCCATTGGCGCCCCGCGAGGTCCACGCCCGCCACGCCCGCTCGCGCAGGTCGCGCCGGGGCGAGAATTGCAGGAAGGGCACGATCAGGGAGCGCGACAGCGTGACCACCGGCCCGGGCGCGCCTGCCTCGGCCCCCGCCGCCCGCGCCGCGGCGACCACGAACGCCGGAAGCCCCTCGAGATCCGCCTCGGAAAGATCGAGCCGCCATCCCGCCTCTTCCGCCAGCAGGTTCTGCGTGAACTGCGTGCCCAGCACCGCAAGCCGGCTCTTGATCTCGCGCATCCTCCGGGCCGCCGCGCCCTCGAGCGCCGCGCCGGCGCGGACGAAACCGCGATGGGTGAGTTCGAGCAGACGCGCGTCCTGCCCGTCGAGGTCGAGCGTGTCGCGCACCTCCCACACCGCGCGCACCCGCTCCCAGAGCGCGCGGTTGCCGTAAAGATCCGAGGCGAACTCGGCGAGCTTCGGCGAGAAGTCGCGCTGAAGCGCCTGGCGCGCGGGCGTGGCGTCCGCGCCCGCCACCGCGAAGAAGGCGCCGAGCACCCGGTCCAGCGCCCCGCCCGCGCCCTCGAGAGCCTGCACGGTGTTGGCGAAATCCGGTGGGGCGGGATCCGCCGCGATCGCCTCGATCTCGGCGCGCGCCTCTGCGAGCGCCGCTTCGAGGGCCGGCGCGAAATGCGCATCCTCGATCCGGTCGAAGGGCGGCAGGCCGTAAGGCGTGTCGAACGGCGCGAGCAGCGGATTGGTCATCACAATCTCCCTTCGGGTCCAGTGTGATCTATGCCGGTCCGCGGCCGGCGCCAGCCCCGCAGACGGCGCAGCCCGGGCGCGGCTTGACCGCCACCTGCCGCGTCTCGCCCCAGAGCGCGTCGTAAAGCGCGAGCCGCCCGCGCAGCGGCGCCCCCGCGCCGGTGACGAGCTTCACCCCCTCCACCGCCATCATCGCGCCTATGACGCCCGGAAGCGGCCCGAGCACGCCCGCCTCCGCGCAGGAGGGCGCAAGGCCCGGCGCCGGGCGCTCCGGAAAGACGCAGGCGTAGCAGGGCGCGCCCTCCGCCGGATCGAAGACCGAAACCTGCCCCTCCCACTGCGAGAGAGCGCCCCAGACGAGCGGCTTTCCCGCCGCCACGGCGGCGCGGTTCACAAGCTCGCGGGTGGCGAAATTGTCCGACCCGTCCAGGATCACGTCGTAGTCTGCGAAAAGCGCCTCCGCGACCTCCCCGTCCAGCCGGCGGCGGTAGGGCCGCACCGTGACGAAGGGGTTTTGCGCCTGAACCGCGGCCTGCGCCGAGAACACCTTCGGCATCCCGATATCGGCGTCGCGATGGATGACCTGCCGCTGGAGGTTGGCGTTTTCCACCGTATCGTCGTCGATCACGCCCAGCGTGCCCACCCCGGCCGCGCCCAAATACTGAAGCGCCGGCGCGCCCAGGCCGCCCGCGCCCACCACCAGCACCCGCGCCTGGCGCAGCGCCTGCTGTCCCGGCCCGCCGATCTCGCGAAGCATGATGTGGCGGGCATAGCGCTCCAGCTCGGCCTCGCCCATCGGGCCTTCGCCCGGGCGCGCCGGCGAGGCGGCCGACCCGGCATCCGTGACGCCGCCGCCAGCCCGCGCCCGAAGCCGCGCCAGCACCGCCCGGTACGCGATCGTCAGCGCCACGAAACCGCCGAGAATGAGCCAGAGCGCCGGAGAGCCGCCCGTCGCCTCGCGCAGCCCATGTCCCCGGGGCAGCGCGACCTGCACCATGAGCACCACGACATAAAGCAGGCCAAGCAAGAGAAACCGCGCCTGGCGCGGCACGCCGAGCGCCTTGCCCGCCCACCATATCGCGGCGCCGAGCGCGAGAACCAGAAGCATCAGCGCTCTCCCGTGGAGCCGAAGCCCCCCGCGCCGCGCGCTGTCGCCGAGAGCGCCGTCGCAAGCTCGAACCGGGCGCGCGTCACCGGCGCCACGACCATCTGCGCGATCCGCGCCCCATGCGCGACGTGGAACGGCGCCTCGCCCGCGTTCATGAGAACCACGCCCAGATCGCCGCGATAATCGCTGTCGATGGTGCCCGGCGCGTTGGGAAGGGTGATGCCGTGACCGAGCGCGAGCCCCGAGCGCGGACGGATCTGCACCTCGTGGCCCTCCGGGATCTCGAGACGAAGGCCCGTCGGCACGAGCGCCCGCGCCCCGGGCGCGAGCGTCACGCCCTCGCGCGCTCCGGGTGGAAAATTGGCCCGAAGATCCGCGCCCGCGGCGCCTTCCGTTGCGTAGGCGGGCAGCGGCACAGCGGGGTCGGCTTCCCCGCTGCGCATCACGCGCAGAACGACCATCGCTTTCCCGATCCTTCTTCTTGGTTCAAATACTCCCGCCGGAGGCACGCGCCGCAGGCGCGTTTCGTCACCCCAGCGCCTCGGCGATGCGTCCCGCGAGACGCCGCGCGACTTCGTCCTTCGACATGCGCGGCCAGCTCTCGGCGCCCGCGTCCGTGATCAGCGTGACCGCATTCTCGGCCCCGCCCATGATGCCCGTGCCCGGCGACACGTCGTTGGCCACGATCCAGTCGCAGCCCTTGCGCGCGCGCTTGACCGTGGCGTTCGCCACCACATCCGTCGTCTCGGCCGCGAACCCCACAACGAGACGGGGGCGCCCGGCCGCGCGCCCGGCGACCGCCGCCAGGATGTCGGGGTTCTCCACGAAGGCGAGCGTCGGCGCGTCACCCCCCGGCACCTTCTTGATCTTCTGTCGCGCGGCATCGGCCGCGCGCCAGTCGGCCACCGCGGCGGCTAAGATCGCGGCATCGGCGGGAAGCGCGGCCTCCACCCCCGCCAGCATCTCCCGTGCGGTCTCGACCTCCACCACCTCGACGCCTGCGGGGCGCGGCGCGGTCGCGGGCCCGGTGACGAAGACCACCTCCGCGCCCAGCGCGGCCAGCGCGCGGGCGAGCGCGGCGCCCTGCGCGCCGGACGAGCGGTTGGCGATGTAGCGTACCGGGTCGATGGGCTCGTGGGTGGGCCCCGAAGTCCCGACGACCCGCCGTCCGGCGAGCGGCCCCGCCGCGAGCGCGGACCGGACGGCCTCCACGATCCCGGCAGGCTCGGCCATCCGTCCCGGGCCCCATTCGCCGCAGGCCATGCCGCCCTCCTCGGGTCCCAGGAGGCGCACCCCGTCCACGGCAAGCATCTCGGCATTGCGCCGGGTCGCGGGATGCTCCCACATGCGCACGTTCATCGCCGGGGCGATCATCACCGGCGTGTCGGTGGCCAGCAGCAGGGTCGAGGCCAGGTCGTCCGCATGGCCCTGCGCCATCTTCGCCATCAGGTCCGCGGTGGCGGGTGCGACCAGGACGAGGTCGGCCACCCGCGACAGCTGGATGTGGCCCATCTCGGCTTCGTCGGTCAGGTCGAAGAGCTCGGTATAGACCTTCGCGCCGGCCAGCGAGGCCACGGAAAGCGGCGTGACGAATTCGCCCGCCGCCCGCGTCATCACGGGCGTGACCGACGCGCCGGCCTCGCGCAGCCGTCGGATCGTCTCCAGCGCCTTGTAGGCCGCGATGCCGCCGCCGATGATCAGAAGGATGCGCTTGCCCGCCAGCATGTCGTTCCCCGCGCTGCCAGCTTCGTTCTAGGGTGCCGGGAAGACCGAGACAAGGGAGCCGCCGAAAGCCGCTCGGCCTCGCGGCGGCCCCCCTGTGCCGCTTGGTCTTCGACGGTATCGGCGCGGCCGGACGGGGGACGCGCCGAGGCAAGGCCGGCGCCGTTACTCCGCGAAAGCCTCGCACGGGTCCGGCCGGTCGACGGGCTCAGTCACCACCCAGAGATCGTAGGGCGCCTCGCCCTCCGCCGGCGCGTCCTCGAGCTGGCCGAGCGACAGCACCGCGACCCCCGGCGCCGCCCGCGCGATCTTCGACGGCACGCCCCAATCCGTGCGGGCATGACCGTTGCCGGTGATCACCACCACCGGTCCGCCCGTGTCCTCGAGCGCGGCGAGGGCTGCGCGGGCCAGTGCCGCATCGCGCACGCGTTGCGCGCGCACCATGCCGGGCAGGAGTTCTTCGGGCAGCGCGTCGCAGTGGGCCGCCATCTGCATGGCCTCCCGCACGCGCTGCTGATCGTCGGGCAGCGGGCGGTCGAGCCCGAAGCGCGCGGCATCTTCCGGAAGGGCGTCGTCGCCCGCCACGATGCCGCGAAGGTCCTCCCGTGGCACCGCGGCACCGTAGAACGCCGCCTCGGGGGCGGCGGCGAAGATCGGATAATACATCGTGAAGTCGGGCCAGCCCGACTGGTCCCAGCCCAGAACGTCTCGCAGGGCGGTCTCGTCGGCCAGCAACTCCGGGGTCACCCGCGCGGCCTGCGCGGGCGTCAACATTTCGAAGACGAGCGCGGCGGGGGCCACCTGTGCCACGATCCGGGCCTGCGTTTCGTGGTGGCGCGGGTTATCGTGCACCTCGCCCAGGATCAGCAGCTCTGCCGGGGGGAGCTGGGCAAGTTGCCCGGGCGTCGCCTCATCGGCGGCGCCCGGGACCGTCCAGGCCGCAAGGGCGAGCGCGGCGAGCGTCAGGCGAGGAATGAGTGCACCTCGCGCGACTGCGTCTCCAGCGCGCGGCGCATCTTCTGGAACGCCGCCGCCTCGAGCTGGCGCACACGCTCCTTCGACAGGCCGAGCTCGTTGCCGAGGCTTTCCAGCGTGCGCGGCTCCTCGCGCAGTTTCCTCTCCCGCACGATGAAGCGCTCCCGCTCGTTCAGACCCTGCAAGGCCTCCACGAGCCAGCCGCGAAGCTGGGCGATGTCGTGGCTGTCCTCGACGAGGTCGGAGGCCTGCGCGCTGTCGTCCTCGATCGTCTCGATCCACTCGCGCCCCTCGTCATCGGCGGACTGCGTGGCGTTCAGCGAGAAATCGCTTCCGGACAGGCGCCCTTCCATCATTTCCACGTCGGCAAGCGGCACGCCGATCTCCGTGGAGATGAGCTGATGCAGCTGGTGGCGGTCGAGTTCCACCCCGTTCTGCGCCGCCTCGCGCTCCAGCCGCGCCTGCACACGGCGCATGTTGAAGAACAGCGATTTCTGCGAGGAGGTGGAGCCGGTGCGCACCATCGACCAGTTGCGCATCACGTAATCCTGGATCGAGGCCTTGATCCACCAGACGGCGTAGGTGGAGAACCGCACGCCCCGGTCGGGATCGAACTTGTCGGCGGCCTTCATCAGCCCGAGCCCGGCTTCCTGGATCAGGTCGTTCATCGGGGCGCCGTAGCGGCGGAACTTGGAGGCCATGGAGATCGCGAGGCGCATGTAGGCCGTGATCAGGCGGTGCAGCGCCTTCTCGTCGCGGTGGTCGCGCCATGCATAGACCAGCTGCAACTCGGTCTCGGCATCGAGCAGTTCGGCCTTCATGGCCTTCCGCGACAGGCTGGTGTCAGTTTCGGTATGAAGGGACATGATCGCTCCCCTTTCAGTGACGCCTTGGTTGACTTGTCTTTGTTCAGCATTACGCACGCCACTCCGAACCGGATCACGCACGAGTTGCATGCAATTGTCTGGGCCCCGCGTCGGCGGACAGCGCCTCCGCGCGCCCTGACCGCCGCTCGGAGGCGCAGCGGCCTTGTGTTGCAAGGGTCTTTTCCGACCGGCGCGCGGCCGCGTTAACTCTTTTGAAACCGGTCTTCACATATTCGTTAACGAGGATTTCCGGCGTGGAAGGCGCAATGGTGGCCACGGCCCATACGGTCGCGTTCGAAGGCGTGGAGGCGCGGCGCGTGGAGGTGCAGTGCGCCGTGGCGCCCGGGCTGCCCGCCTTTTCGGTCGTGGGGCTGCCCGACAAGGCGGTGAGCGAGGCGCGCGAGCGGGTTCGCGGCGCGCTCGCGGCGATGGCGATCGCGCTGCCGTCCAAACGCATCACCGTGAATCTCGCCCCCGCCGACCTGCCCAAGGAGGGCTCGCATTTCGATCTTCCCATAGCCCTGGCGCTGCTCGCCGCGCTCGAGATCGTGCCGGCCGACGCGGCGGATGGCACGATCGCGCTCGGCGAACTGGCGCTCGACGGGCGGCTCATGGCGGTGCCCGGGGCGCTGCCGGCCGCGCTCGCCGCCGCGGAGGATCACCGTGCGCTGCTCTGTCCGCGCGCCTCGGGGGCGGAGGCAGCCTGGGTCGGCGGCGCCCAGGTCATCGGGGCGGCAAGCCTGGGCGACGTCGTGCGCCACTTCACGGGACAGGCGCCGCTCAGCCCCGCCGAGCCCGGAGAGATCGCCCGCCCGCCCCCGGGCCGCGATCTTGCAGACGTGAAGGGGCAGGAACGCGCCAAGCGCGCGCTCGAGATCGCCGCCGCGGGACGGCATCACCTCATCATGATCGGCACGCCCGGATCGGGGAAGTCGATGCTGGCCGCGCGCATGCCCGGTCTGCTGCCGCCGCTCTCGGCGGTGGAGGCGCTCGAGACCTCGATGATCCACTCGCTCGCGGGACTTCTGGAGGAAGGCGGCATCTCGCGCACGCGACCCTTCCGCGAGCCGCACCACACCGCATCCATGGCCGCCATCGTCGGCGGCGGGAAAGGCGCGAAGCCCGGCGAGATCAGCCTCGCGCATAACGGCGTGCTCTTCATGGACGAGTTCCCGGAATTCCCGCGCGCCGTGCTGGAGACGCTCCGGCAGCCGATCGAGACGGGCGAGGTGACCGTGTCGCGCGCGAACGCCCATGTGCGCTATCCTTGCCGGTTCCTCCTCGTCGCGGCGGCAAATCCCTGCAAATGCGGGTACATGACCGATCCCGCCCGGGCCTGCGCGCGCGCACCCAATTGCGGAGAGGACTATCTCGGACGGATCTCGGGCCCGCTGATGGACAGGTTCGACCTGCGCGTGGAGGTCCCACCGGTCGCCTTCGCCGACCTCGACCTGCCCGCGCGCGGCGAGCCCACCGCGCCCGTCGCCGCCCGCGTGGCCGAGGCGCGCGCGCGCCAGGCGGCGCGTTTCGATGGTTCCCCGCTGCGGCAGAACGCGGACGCGGAGGGCGCGGCGCTCGAAGAGATCGCCACGCCCGACAGCGAGGGCCGCGCGCTTCTCGTCCGCGTGGCGGAACGCTTCGGGCTGTCGGCGCGCGGCTATCACCGCGTCCTTCGCGTGGCGCGCACGCTGGCGGATCTGGAGGGCGCGGCAGACGTGCGCGGGCCGCATGTCGCCGAAGCGGTGAGCTATCGCATCGTCGCGGCGAAGGAACTCTGAACGAAGCGCGCGGCTTTTTTCAGCGCGGCGCGCGCCTCGGGCAGCCAGCCGTCGAAGATCTGCCAGACATGGGGCACGCCCGGCCAGATCCCGGTCTCCACCTCCCCGCCCGCCGCGCGCAGGGCCGCGGCCATGCGCAGGGTATCGTCGCGCAGGATCTCCGTGTCGCCCACCTGGAAGAACGCCGGCGGAGGACGCTCGAACCGCGCGTAGAGCGGCGACAGGCGCGGATCGCGCGGATTCGCCTGCGCGCGCACGATCTCGACGACCTCCTCCATCCGTTGGACCGGCAGCAGCGGATCGGCCAGGGCGTTCTCGGCCAGCGACGGGCCCGTGAGCGCCAGGTCCGTCCAGGGCGAAAAGGCGAGGAGGCCGCGCGGGCGCACGCCTTCGCGCAAAAGCCGCGCCATGAGCGCCAGCGCAAGCCCGCCCCCCGCACTGTCCCCGCCCAGAAGGATGTCATCCGGCGCGTAGCCCAGCGCCGCCAGGGCTTCCCATGCCGCGCAGGCGTCCTCGAAGGCGGCCGGAAACGGCGCCTCCTGCGCGAGACGGTATTCAGGCGCGCAGATCTCGACGCCGGAAAGCGCCGACAGCCGGCCCAGCATTCCCCCGTGCGTGCGTGCGCTGCCGGCAATATAGGCGCCGCCGTGAAACCACAGGACGACGCGGCGCGGCACGCAGGGGCCGGCCGAAATCCACGCGAGCCGCGGCGCGCCGCGGCGCAGCAGGCGCAGGTTGGGCGGCTGGCGCAAAAGGGCTGCCGCGCGCTCGAAGTCCCGCTCCGCCTGCTCCGGCGTCGCGGTGCGGGCGAGCCATGGCTTCGCCGTCACGCGAAGCCCGGCCGCAAGAAGGGCGAGCCGCCGGCTCGTCACCGGCCCGCGGCTCGGCGCGCCTCGATCGCCTCCCAGATACGGGCCGCGACGTTCGCCCCGTCGAAACGCTCCAGTTCCTGCAGGCCGGTGGGCGAGGTCACGTTGATCTCGGTCAGATGCCCGCCGATCACGTCGATGCCGACGAAGACCTGGCCGCGCTCGCGCAGGAGCGGGCCGATCGCCGCGCAGATCTCCCGGTCGCGGTCGGAGAGCTCCGCGGGCTCGGCCCGGCCGCCCACATGCATGTTGGAGCGCGTCTCGCCCGCCGCGGGCACGCGGTTGATCGCGCCCGCGGCCTCGCCGTCGACCAGGATCACCCGCTTGTCGCCCTCCGAGACGGCCGGCAGGAACTTCTGCACGATGAGCGGCTCGCGCGAGAAGCCGGTGAAAAGCTCGTAGAGCGCCGAGAGGTTCCGGTCGTTCCTGTCGAGGCGGAAGACGCCCGCCCCGCCATTGCCGTAAAGCGGCTTCAGGATCACGTCGCCATGGCGGTCCTTGAAGGCGCGGATGGTGGCGAGATCCCGTGCGATGGCCGTGGGCGGGGTGAGGTCCGGGAAATCCAGCACGAGGAGTTTCTCGGGAAAGTTCCGCACCCAGAACGGGTCGTTCACGACCAGCGTGCCGGGAGCGAGGCGCTGCAGCAAATGGGTCGTGGTGATGTAGTGCATGTCGAAGGGCGGATCCTGGCGCAGCCAGACGACGTCGAACTCATCGAGCGTCACGGTCTCCATCTCGCCCAGCACGGCATGATCGCCGCGGACCCGTCGCACCTGTAGCGTCTGGCCCCGCGCGGTGATCCGACCCTCCTCGTAGGCGAGCGTTCCGGGCGTGTAGTAGAAGAGGTCATGACCCCGCGCCTGCGCCTCCTCGGCGAGGCGGAAGGTGCTGTCGGCGTCGATGTCGATCGCACCGATCGGATCCATCTGGAAGGCGACTCGCATGATGCGCGGCTCCGGCGTTGTGGCGGCGCCCCTTCATGGCGCAGCCCCCGCCGGGGCGCAACGCCCGTGCCGGGCCCGGTCGCGGTCAGGCCGCGCCGAAGGCGTTCTCGAGCACCGCGACCTCGCCCGTGCCGTTCACCAGCGCCACGTCGAACCGCATCTCGGTGAGCAGGCCGTGCGACATCCGCCCGAGATACTCTTCCGCCGCGGCACAGAGCCGTCCGCGCTGGCGCGCGGTCAGCCGCTCGGCCGCGCGCGCATGGCTCGCCGCGCGCTTGACCTCCACGAAGACGATCGTCGCGCCGTCCCGTGCCACCAGATCGATCTCGCCGGCCGCGCCGCGCCAGCGCCGGTCGAGGATCGCGCAGCCCGCGCCCGCATAGCGCCGCGCCGCCGCCTCTTCCGCCGCCTGTCCGGAAAGATGGGCCCGTCCGCCCCGCGTCGCGCGCTGTGCAGCATGGACCGGCCCTGTCATCGTTCGCCCCGCTCCTTCCTGAGCGCCATCTGGTAGACATGCCGGCGCTGCGCGCCGGTTTCGCGCGCGACGGTGTCGGCCGCGTCGCGCACCGACATCGTGCCGAGTGCCGCCTCGAGCTTCTCGTCTAGCACCGAGTCGCTAACGGTTTCCGAACGCCCGCGCCCGACGACGACCACCACCTCGCCCTTCACCGGCGTCGCGGCCATCGTCTCGGCAAGCTCTCCCAAGGGCGCGCGACGGCACTCCTCGAACCGCTTGGTGAGTTCCCGGCAGACCGCCGCGGGGCGATCATGCCCCAGCGTCGCCGCCGCGTCGGCCAGCATCGCGGCGAGGCGGCGGGGCGATTCGTAGAAGACGAGGGTCGCGGGAACCGGCGCCAGTTCGCCCAGCGACCGGCGCCGCTGCGCCGCCGCGGGCGGCAGGAAGCCCGCGAAAAGGAAACGGTCCGTCGGCAGGCCCGCCACGGTGAGCGCAGCGAGCGCCGCCGAGGGTCCGGGGGCTGCGGTCACGGCATGGCCCGCGGCCACCGCCTCGCGCACCAGCTGGTAGCCGGGATCGGCCACGAGCGGCGTTCCCGCCTCGCTGGCATAGGCCACCGAGCGGCCCGCCGCGAGCTCGGCAAGCAGCCGCGGACGCATCTTCGCGCCATTGTGGTCGTGGTAGGCGAGGAACGTCCGCCCCCCCGGCGCAAGGCCGTGGATCTCCATCAGCCTGCGCAGGCTCCGGGTGTCCTCGGCCGCCAGCACGTCGGCGTCGCGCAGCACGTCGAGCGCGCGCAGCGTGATGTCGCGCGCGTTCCCTATGGGCGTGGCGACCAGATACAGTCCCGGCGCCAGCCCGCTTTCCCGTCCAATCGACACTGGACCCGCCTTTCCTGGTGGTTATGATCGGCCACGCCACGCCACGCGCGCCGCGACAGGCGCCGCCAAGGGAGCGATCCAATGTTTTCGGTTTTCAGCGCCGCCCGCAAGCCCGCCGCCCGGCTTATCGCCGTCCTGTCGCTGTTCTGGCTCGCCGCCTGCGACGTGACGGCGCCCGGCGCGCCGCTGGCGACGGGGCGTCCCGTCGATCCCGACCGCCCGGTGCCGGTGGCGCTTCTCGTTCCACGAAGCTCGGAGGGCGCATCCGGTGTGGCGCGAAGCCTCGAGGCGGCGGCGCGGCTTGCCGTGGCCGATCTGAGCGGCGTGACGATCGACCTGCGCGTCTACGACACGGCCGGCAGTTCGGCGCGCGCGGCGCAGGTCGCCCAGCAGGCCGCCGACGAGGGCGCGGCCGTGATCCTCGGCCCGCTCTTCGGCGACGCGGCCAATGCCGCGGCGGTGGCGGTGGCCGACGATGGCGTGACGGTGCTGAGCTTTTCCAACAACACCTCCATCGCCGGCGGCAATCTTTTCGTCCTGGGCCCCACCTTCGAGAACACGGCCGAACGGCTCGCCCGGTACGCGTCGCGGCAGGGCAAGCGGAGCCTCGTGACCGTCCACCCCGCGAACGTCGAGGGGCAGTTCGGGCGGAACGCGATAAGGTCGGCCGCGGTGTCGAACGGGATCGCCGTTGCGGGCGAGGTGTCCTTTCCCTTCACCGAGCAGGGCGCGATCTCGGCGGCGTCGCAGGTCGCGCAGACCGTGCGCGCGAATGACGCCGACGCGGTGTTTCTCACCTCGAATTCCGCGGGCGCGCTTCCGCTGCTCGCCCAGCTCATCCCCGAACGCGGCATCGATCCGGAGGTGACGCAATACATCGGTCTCGCGCGGTGGGACGTGCCGCCCCAGACGCTCGAGCTTCCCGGGCTCGAGGGGGGCTGGTTCGCCCGTCCCGACGAGGCGCTGCAGGCGCAGTTCCGCGCCCGTTACCAGGCCGCGAACGGCGAAGCGCCGCATCCGCTGGCGGGCCTCGCCTATGACGGCATCGCCGCCATCGGCGCGCTTGCCCGAAGCGGCAGCCGCGACGCGCTGAGCCCGCAGAGCTTCACCCGCTCGCGGGGCTTCGCGGGGACCGGCGGTGCCTTCCGCCTGCGCCCCGACGGCACCAACGAGCGCGCCCTTGCCGTGGCGACGATCCGCGACCGGCAGGTGGTCATCCTCGACCCCGCCCCGAGAAGTTTCGCCGGTGCCGGGTCCTGAGGCCGCGCTCGCACCCGCCGCCGAACGGCCCGCACCCGACGCGCTGATCTGTCCGCCCGACGCGATCTTCGACGCGAGGGCGGTGCAGGCGGCGCTTTCCGCGTCGGCGGAGGCGGACGATCCCCGTGCGCAGGCCGTGACCATCCTGCGCGAGGCGCGGGCGCGCGGGCGGGACGCGATCGCGGAGGCCCTCGTGGCGCGCCCCTTCGAGGCGCGGGCGGCCGTACGCGCCTACGCCCACCTCACCGACGAGATCGTGCGGACCACATGGCGGCTCGCGGCGGAGCGGCTGGTGCCCCCGCCCGAAGGGAAGCCCGACACCCCGGGCATGGCCGTTCTCGGCGTCGGTGGCTACGGGCGGGGCGAGATGGCACCCTTCTCGGACGTGGATCTGCTCTTTCTCACGCCCGGCGGGTCCAATCCGTTCTGCGAGCAGGTGATCGAGACCGTTCTCTACATCCTCTGGGACCTGAAGCTGAAAGTGGGCCACGCCACCCGCACGGTGAAGGACTGCCTCAAGCTCGGCGGAGAGGATTTCACGATCCGGACCGCGCTTCTGGAAAGCCGCTTTCTCTGCGGCGAGCGGTCGCTTGCCGCCACCCTGGAAACCCGGCTCGAGGCCGAGCTTTTCGCGGGCAGCGAGCGCGCGTTCATCGAGGCCAAGCTTTCCGAGCGCGACGCGCGCCACAAGAAGCAGGGCCAGCGTTACATGGTCGAGCCCAACGTGAAGGAGGGCAAGGGCGGGCTGCGTGACCTGCAATCGCTCTACTGGATCGCGAAATACGTCCACCACGTCGACGATGCCGCGGATCTCGTGCCCATCGGCGTGTTCCGGCCCGAGGAATACCAGCGCTTCGCCCGTGCCGAGGCCTTCCTCTGGGCGGTGCGCTGCCACATGCACCTGCTTGCCGGACGCGCGGTGGAGCAACTCACCTTCGACCTTCAGGTCGAGGTGGCAGAGCGCCTGGGCTACGCCGACCGCGCCGGACGTCGCGCGGTGGAGCATTTCATGCAGGACTACTTCCTGCACGCCACCGCCGTGGGCGATCTGACGCGGATCTTCCTCACCGCGCTCGAGGCGGACCATTCCCGCGGGACGCCGCTTCTGGAGCGCATCTTCCGCCGCACCCCCAGGACCAAGCCGGGCTACGAGGTGGTCCACGGCCGCCTCGCGATCGCGGACGACGCCACCTTCCTCGACGACAAGCTCAACATCCTGCGGCTTTTCGAGGAAGGGCTGCGCACGGGGCTTCTGATCCACCCGGACGCGATGCGCCTCGTGCGCGCCAACCTCCACCTGATCGACGACGGGATGCGCCGCGACCGGGAGGCCCGGCGCATCTTCGTCGATCTTCTGCTCAAGCACGGCAATCCCGAACGCGCGCTCAGGCGGATGAACGAGCTCGGCGTGCTGGCCGCCTTCATCCCCGAATTCGCCCCCGTGGTGGCGATGATGCAGTTCAACATGTACCACCACTACACGGTGGACGAACACACCATCCAGTGCATCAGCCACCTCGCCCGGATCGAGCGCGGCGAACTCGGCGAGGAGCTTCCCGTCTCCTCCGAGATCATCGAGAAGGGCATAAACCGGCGGGTTCTCTACGTTGCCCTTCTCTGCCACGACATCGGCAAGGGGCGGGAGGAGGATCACTCCGTTCTCGGCGCGCGGCTCGCCCGCAAGATCGCGCCGCGGCTCGGGCTGAAGAAATCCGAATGCGAGACCGTCGAATGGCTGGTGCGCTACCACCTGCTCATGTCCGACATGGCGCAGAAGCGCGACATCGCCGATCCGCGCACGGTGCGCGACTTCGCCAAGGCGGTGAAGACGGTGGAGCGGCTCGACCTTCTGACGGTGCTCACCGTGTGCGACATCCGGGGCGTCGGCCCGGGCACCTGGAACAACTGGAAGGCCGCGCTTCTGCGCGCGCTCTACCGGCAGACGCGCCGCGCGCTCAAGGACGGGATGGAGGCGCTCAACCGCGAGAACCGCGGCGCGGAGGCCAAGAAGCTGCTGCGCAAGCGCCTCAAGGACTGGGACAAGACCGAGATCCGGCGCGAGACGCAGCGCCACTACCCGGCCTACTGGCAGGGCCTGCACGTCACCGCCCACGAGGTCTTCGCGCGGCTTCTGCGCGACATCGGCGAAAGCGACATCCGCATCGACCTGCACCCCGACGAGGACCGGGACGCGACGCGGGTCTGCTTCGCGCTCGCCGATCATCCCGGCATCTTCTCGCGCCTCGCGGGCGCGCTGGCGCTCGTGGGCGCGAACGTGGTGGACGCGCGCACCTACACCACCAAGGACGGCTTCGCGACCGCCGCCTTCTGGGTGCAGGACGCCGAGGGCAGCCCCTACGAAGCCGACAGGCTGCCCCGGCTCGAGCGGACGATCAAGAAAACCCTCAAGGGCGAGGTCGTGCCCCGCGAGGCGATGAAGCCGCGCGACCGCATGAAGAAGCGTGAAAAGGCGTTCCGGGTGCCGACCTCGATCACCTTCGACAATGACGGGTCGGACATCTACACGATCATCGAGGTGGACACGCGCGACCGGCCGGGGCTTCTCTACGACCTGACGCGGGTTCTGGCCGACAACCACGTCTACATCGCCTCGGCGGTGATCGCGACCTATGGCGAGCAGGTGGTCGACAGCTTCTACGTCAAGGACATGTTCGGGCTGAAGTTCCATTCCGAGGCGCGGCAGAAGGCGCTGGAGAAGAAGCTGCGCCAGGCGATCACGGCGGGCGTCGAGAGGGCCAATTCTTGAAGCCCATCCGGCTGATGGCGGGGTTCCTGACGGTCGGCGTGTGGACGTTGGCAAGCCGCGTCCTCGGTTTCCTGCGCGACGTCCTGATCCTGGGTTTTCTCGGCACCGGCCCGCTTTACGAGGCCTATGTCGTCGCCTTCCGCCTGCCCAACATGTTCCGCCGCTTCTTCGCCGAGGGCGCCTTCAACATGGCCTTCGTGCCGATGTTCTCGAAGAAGCTCGAGGGCGAGGAAGACGCGCGGGCCTTCGCGCGAGAGGCCTTCGCGGGGCTCGCCAGCGTGCTGATCGCCCTCACCCTGATCGCGCAACTCGCCATGCCCTGGCTCATCCTGGCCATGGCCAGCGGCTTCGCGGGGCGGGAGGAATTCGGTCTGTCGGTCGAGTTCGGGCGTATCGCCTTTCCCTACATCCTCTTCATCTCGCTGGCCGCGCTGCTCTCGGGTGTGCTGAACGCGACGGGGCGCTTCGCCGCCGCCGCGGCGGCGCCGGTGCTGCTCAACGTCATCCTCGTCTCGGCGATGGCGGGGGCGCACTGGCTGGGCGGCGATGTCGCGCGCGCGCTCATCTGGGCCATCCCGGCGGCGGGCGTCGCGCAACTGCTGCTGGTGGGCTGGGCCGCCCGCGGCGCGGGCTTCACCATGACCTTCCAGCGCCCGCGCCTTTCACCGGAACTCCGCCGCCTGGTGAAGATCGCGATCCCCGCCGCGCTCGCCGGGGGCGTGGTGCAGGTCAATCTGCTCGTGGGCCAGCAGGTGGCAAGCTACTTCGACCGCGCGGTGGGCTGGCTCTACGCGGCGGACCGGCTTTACCAGCTGCCGCTCGGCGTGGTGGGCATCGCCATCGGCATCGTGCTCCTGCCGGACCTCTCGCGGCGGCTCAAGGCCGGCGACGACACGGGCGGGCGGCACGCGCTGTCGCGGGCGGGCGAGATCTCGCTCGCACTCACCGTGCCCTGCGCCGTGGCGCTGGTGGCGGTGCCGCTGCCCATCGTCTCGGGTCTGTTCGAGCGCGGCGCGACCCGTCCCGAGGACAGCGCGGCCATCGCCCTCGCCGTGGCGATCTACGGGCTGGGCCTGCCCGCCTTCGTGCTCCAGAAGGTGCTCCAGCCGCGCTATTTCGCGCGCGAGGACACGCGCACGCCCTTCCGCTCCGCGGTCTGGGCCATGGTGGTGAACGCCGTCGTCGCGGTCGGGCTCGCGCCCTTCATCGGCTGGATCGCCTCGGCGATCGCCACCTCGGCAGCGGCCTGGGTGATGGTGGCGCTGCTCGTCGCGGGCACGCGCCCGATGGGCGAGGTCGCGCGCTTCGACGCGCGGTTCGCCACACGGCTCTGGCGCATCCTGCTGGCCTCGGGCGTGATGGGCGCGGCCCTCGTCGCCGGGGATCGCGCGCTCGGCGCGGCGCTCTACCTGCCGGGCTGGCGCTACGCGGCGCTGGCCGCTCTGGTGGCGGGCGGCGCGCTCGTCTACCTCGCCGCGGCCCACGTCACCGGCGCGCTGCGCCTGTCGGAGATGCGCACCGCGCTGCGCCGGGGCGGCTGACCGTCCGCGTCAGTCGTGGCGCAGGCGCGCCCGGATCCGCGACCATCCCCCCGGGCTCACGAAGAACGACATGACGAACCCCGCGACGAACCCCGCCACGTCCGCCAGCCAGTCGGTGCGCATCCCGAAGAAGACGCCGAAGACGAGCTGCAGCAGCAGCAGCACCCCGATCAGGGTGAAGGCGCGCACCTGCCGCTCGCCCAGCTGCCCGAGCCGCATCCAGAGGAGATAGGTGAAGGCGCCGATCAGCCCGTAGACGCCCGGGAACGCGCCGATGAGCCAGTTCGATCCCGGCACGAACAGGCTGAAGGCCAGCGCGCCCACAAGCCCCGACACGAAGAACACGCCGAGCGTCGCCGCGGCGCCGAAGACCTCGCCCACCATCTTGCCCAGCGCGAGCAGCATCACCGCGGCGAAGAGCGCGTGGGTGAAGCTGCCGTGAACGAACTGGTAGGTCACGAACCGCTTGAGGAAATCGGCAGGCCAGTTCCCGGTGGCCATCATCCAGCCCAGCATCTCGCTGTTGAGGCCGTAGCTCTCGAACGCCGCGAGGCGCCAGCCCACCGCGCCGGGTCCGCCCAGCAGTCCGCGCGCCCCGAGCGTGAAGGCGGCCTCGATGCCGACCACGAGAAGGAAGAGCGCCACCACGAAAGGCGGAAGCGGGTTCACGGGCGCGTTGGGGTCGGGGCTGCTCATGGGCTCTCCGGCGGGCTTCTTGACGGCTCTCGCCCCCATGGGTAAGCGACCGCGGACGCCAACGCCAGACGGAGAATTCCGATGCCCGACGCGGACCCCCTCGCCGGTTTCACGCCCCGCGTGTTCTCGGGCATCCAGCCCTCGGGCGGGCTCACGCTCGGAAACTACCTGGGCGCGATGAAGCGTTTCGTGGACATGCAGGACCAGGGGATCGAGACGATCTACTGCATGGTGGACATGCACGCGATCACCGTCTGGCAGGATCCCGGAAAGCTCACCCGCGCCACCCGCGAGCTTTGCGCGGGCTTCATCGCCGCGGGGCTCGACCCGAAGAAATCGGTCCTTTTCAACCAGAGCCAGGTGCCCGAGCACGCGCAGCTTGCCTGGATCTTCAACTGCGTGGCGCGCATGGGCTGGATGAAGCGCATGACCCAGTGGAAGGACAAGGCCGGCAAGAACCAGGAGGAGGCGAGCCTGGGCCTCTTCGCCTACCCCGCGCTGATGGCCGCCGACATCCTCGTCTACCACGCGACCCATGTGCCCGTGGGCGAGGACCAGAAGCAGCATCTCGAACTCACCCGCGACATCGCGGCGAAGTTCAACCACGATTACGGGGTGGAGTTCTTCCCGCTCACCGAGCCTGTGATCGAGGGCGCGGCGACGCGGGTGATGTCGCTGCGGGACGGCACGAAGAAGATGTCGAAGTCCGATCCCTCCGACATGTCCCGGATCAACCTCACCGACGACGCCGACGCGATCTCGCAGAAGATCCGCAAGGCGCGGACGGATCCGCAGCCCCTGCCCTCGGACCATGCCGGGCTCGAGGAGCGGCCCGAGGCGCGCAACCTCGTGAACATCTACGCGGCGCTCGCCGACATGGAGGTCGAGACGGTGCTGGCCGAACACGGCGGCAGGCAGTTTTCCGAGTTCAAGCCGGCGCTCGCCGAACTCGCCGTCGAGACGCTCGCCCCCATCTCCGGCGAGATGGCGCGGCTCATGGAAGCGCCCGAGGAGATCGACGCCATTCTTGCCCAGGGCGCGGCCCACGCCCGCGTCATCGCGGCGCCGATCCTGAAACGCACCTACGAGATCGTGGGAATGGTCGGCGCCTGATCCCGTGCGCCGGGCGGCGCGGGCGCTCCCGGGGCCGGCGCGGCGCCGCAAACGCTCCGACGCGGGCCTGGCCTCGCCTCCGCCGCGGCCGGAAGCCTTCAGCGCGCAACCTCCTCGCGCTCCACGGTCCGGTGCCGCCCTCTTCGCCCGGCGCCCGATCGCCCTGGGCTGCCCTCGGCCGGGGGTGATTACGGTCTGGACCTCCTCCGGCGCCGCCCCTAGGGTCGCGCGCGATCCGAACGAGGGGAGGCGTTTTTGGCCATGGCCACCGGCACGAATATCAGGACTTACTTCGACGGGCGCTGGCATGACGGCGACATCCCCGTGATGAAGGCCGCCGACCACGGCTCCTGGCTCGGCACGACGGTTTTCGACGGGGCGCGCTACGTGAACGGGATCGCGCCCGATCTCGACGCGCATTGCGCGCGGGTGAACCGCTCCGCCGAGGCGCTGATGATCGAGCCCACGGTCACCGCCGAGGACATGGTGGAAATCGTGCGCGAGGGGTTGAGGGCCTACCCGAAGGAGGCCGCGATCTACATCCGCCCGATGTACTGGGCGCTCGAGGGCGATTATCTGGGCATCGTGCCGAAGAAGGGCGCGACGGGTTTCGCGATCTCGCTGGAGGAGATCCCGATGGCCGCACCCGACGCGGCCACCACGCTCACCACCACCCGCTTCCGCCGCCCGGTGCTGGAGGACGCCGTGGTGAACGCCAAGGCCGGCTGCCTCTATCCGAACAATGCACGGATGCTGGCGGAGGCGCGGGCGAAAGGCTTCGGCAACGCGCTCGTGGCCGACGCGCTCGGCAACGTGGCCGAGGCCGCCACCGCGAACGTCTTCATGGTCCGGGACGGCGTGGCCTTCACCCCCATCGCCAACGGCACCTTCCTCGCGGGGATCACCCGCGCGCGGCACATGGCCAACATGCGCGCCGACGGGATCGAGGTTCGCGAGGCGGTGCTGAGCTTCGACGATTTCCGCAACGCGGACGAGGTATTCCTGTCGGGTAACCTGATGAAGGTGACGCCCGTGACGGCCTTCGACGACACGCGGTACCAGGTGGGGCCGGTCACCCGCCGGGTGCGCGAGCTCTACTGGGACTGGGCAGCGTCCTCTGCATGAGGGGCGCGCGCCGGGACAGACGCATTGCCTGACCCCGGCGCAGCCGTCATGATGCCGGTCACAGCGAGGAGAGCCTGGCCATGCGCAAGTTCCTTGTCGTTCTGGACGACAGCCAAGAGTGCCTGAACGCGATGCGCTTCGCGGCCATGCGCGCGGCGAACACCGGCGGCGGCGTCGAGGTCCTGGCCGTCATCGCTCCCGACGAGTTCAACCACTGGATCGGCGTGGGCGAGGTCATGCGGGAGGAGGCGCGCGAGCGCATTCACGCCCATTTCGAGGTGTTCGCCAAGTGGATGCGCGACAAGCAGAACGTGGATCCGGAACTGGTGATCCGCGAAGGCGAGCAGGTGCCCGAGATCCTCGCGCAGGTCAGGGACGACCCCGACGTCGGCGTCGTCGTGCTGGGTGCGGCGACGGGCGCCAAGGGGCCGGGGCCACTGGTCACGCAGCTGACCAAGAATGCAGGCTCGCTTCCCGTTCCGATCACCATCGTGCCGGGCGACATGTCGAAGGACCGGCTGCAGGCGATCACGTGAACCGCGCCTCAGCGAACTTAGAACCGTTCCAAACCTTGACACCCCGGCGGCCGAAGCGCATCTCTCATTCAAAGATCGAGAGGGCTTCGCCATGTTCATCCAGACCGAGTCGACACCGAACCCGGCCACGCTCAAATTCCTGCCCGGCCAGACCGTGCTGGAGACGGGCACGGCGGATTTCCCCTCGCCGGAGGGCGCGGACGCGTCCCCGCTCGCCAAGCGCATCTTCGGCGTGCCGGGCGTCTCCGGCGTTTTCTTCGGGTCCGATTTCGTCACCGTCACCAAGGGCGAGGACGTGGAATGGGACCACATCAAGCCCGCCGTTCTCGGCGCGATCATGGATCACTTCCAGTCCGGACAGCCGGTCATGGCGGGGGCGGCGCAGGCCCCTTCGGGCCATGCCGTGCACGAGGGCGAGGATTCCGAGATCGTCGGGCAGATCGTCCAGCTTCTCGACACGCGGGTGCGCCCGGCCGTGGCGCAGGACGGCGGCGACATCACCTTCCACGGTTTCGAGAAGGGCGTCGTCTATCTGCACATGCAGGGCGCCTGCGCGGGCTGCCCGTCTTCGACCCTCACTCTGAAAATGGGCATCGAGAACCTGCTGCGCCACTACATCCCCGAAGTGACCGAGGTGCGGCCCGTCGGGGTGTGACCGTGTGAGCGACCTCGCGATCGGTTTCGACTGCTCGGCCGCGCATTGCGCGGCCGCGCTCGTCTCGGGGGGCCGGGTCCTCGACGCTGTCGCCGAGGAAATGGGCCGCGGCCAGGCGGAGCGGCTCATGCCGCTGCGGGAGGAATTGCTCGCGCGCCACGGCCGGGCATGGCGCGACCTTGCGGTCATCGGGGTGGGCGTGGGACCGGGCAACTTCACCGGCATCCGCATCGCCGTCGCCGCCGCCCGGGGCCTTGCGCTGGCGCTCGACATCCCCGCGATCGGCGTGACCGGTTTCGAGGCGATCGGGCGCGATCGGTGCGACGCCCATCTCGCCGTGCTGCCCGCACCGCGCGACCAGCTCTACGCGGCCGCGCCGGGCGGGATGCCGCGGCTGATCCCGTCCGAAACGCCCGAGGATCCGGCCCGCCCGTTCGCATTTCCGCCACCCGCGGCCGAGCTCGCCGCCGCGATCGCCCGAATCGCCGCCGCGAAGGCGCATGGCGCCGCGCCGCCCCCTGCGCCCCTTTACGTGCGGCCGGCGGACGCGGCGCCGGCGCGCGACGCACCGCCCCGGCTGCTCGATGACGCCTGAGGCCTGCGCGGCGCTTCATGCCCGCGGCTTTGACACCGGGCGGCCCTGGCGCGCGGCGGAGTTCGCTGCCCTGCTCGACAGCCCCCACGTCTTCGTGGTGGGCGACGGCACCGCCTTCGCTCTCGGCCGCGCGCTCGCCGGCGAGGCCGCGCTTCTCACCATCGTCACCGATCCCGGCCACAGGCGCCGGGGCCTCGCCCGCGACCGGCTCGAACGCTTCGAGGCCGAGGCACGGGCACGCGGCGCCGCGACGGCCTTTCTGGAGGTCGCCGAGGACAATCCGGCCGCGCGCGCGCTCTACATCGCGGCGGGCTATGCCAAGGCCGGGCGGCGGCCCGCCTACTACCCGCGCGGCACGGCCACGCCGGCGGCCGCGCTTGTGCTGACCAGATGCCTCGGAACCGCGGCCGGGAGCGTGCGAAAAACGGTTGACCGTGCTCGCGCGCTGCGGCCTAAACTGCACGCGATCAACAAAGATCGAGACGGCCCGCGCCAGGCGTCCCCCGCGCCCCGAAGAGCCGCGCGCCACCTGACTGGGAGACCGAGATGACCCTGATGAAGCCCCTCTCCGGCGCCGCCGCGGCGCTTGCGCTTACCGCCGGCGCGGCGCTCGCCGAACCCGCGCTGATCTTCGACCTCGGCGGCAAGTTCGACAAGAGCTTCAACGAGGCCGCCCACACCGGCGCGCAGCGCTGGGCCGAGGAGACGGGCGGCAGCTACCGCGAGGTGGAGATGCAGTCCGAAGCCCAGCGCGAGCAGGCGCTGCGCCGCTTCGCGGAGGCCGGTCTTAACCCCATCGTGATGACCGGCTTCGCCTTCGGCAACGTCCTCTCCGAGGTGGCGCCGGACTACCCGGACACGAAATTCGCCATCATCGACGCCGTCGTCGACGAGCCGAACGTGCGGTCGGTGATCTTCAAGGAGCACGAGGGAAGCTACCTCGTGGGCATGCTGGCCGCGATGGCCTCCGAAAGCGGCACGGTGGGCTTCATCGGCGGGATGGACATCCCGCTCATCCGCAAGTTCGCCTGCGGCTACGCCCAGGGCGTGAAGGCGGTCAACACCGATGCCGAGATCGTCGCCAACATGACGGGGACGACGCCGGCGGCCTGGAACGATCCGGTCAAGGGATCCGAACTCGCGCAGGCGCAGATCAGCCAGGGCGCGGACGTGATCTATGCCGCGGCGGGCGGTACCGGCGTGGGGGTGCTGCAGACGGCCGCCGACGAGGGCATCCTGTCCATCGGCGTGGACAGCAACCAGAACTACCTGCACCCGGGCCAGGTGCTGACCTCCATGGTCAAGCGCGTGGACAACGCCGTCGAGGACGCCATGGCACAGGGCGAGGATCTCGAGACCGGCATCGTCGTGATGGGCGTGGACAACGAGGGCGTCGGCTACGCCATGGACGAGTTCAACGCCGAGCTCGTGACCGACGAGATGCAGGCCCGGGTCGAGGAGGCGAAGGCCGCCATCGCCAGCGGCGATCTCGAGGTGCACGACTATACCGAAACCGACAGCTGCCCGGCCCTCAGCTTCTGAGGACCGCGCGCCGCCCACCGTCCAGAAGGCCGCGCCGGGGGCGCGGCCTTTCCGCAGCCGAGAGGGCCTGATGACAGACGCGCCGCCCGCCATCGAACTTCGCGGCATCTCCAAGGCCTTCGGCCCGGTGCAGGCCAACAGGGACATCGACATCGCCGTCGCGCCCGGAACGATTCACGGGATCATCGGCGAGAACGGGGCGGGCAAGTCCACGCTCATGTCGATCCTCTACGGCTTCTACAAGGCCGATGCCGGAGAGATCTTCATACACGGCGAGCGGACCGAGATCCCCGACAGCCAGGCCGCGATCGCAGCCGGCATCGGAATGGTGTTCCAGCACTTCAAGCTGGTGCCCAACTTCACCGTGCTCGAGAACGTCATCCTCGGCGCCGAGGAGGGCGGGCTGCTGAAACCCTCGCTCGCGAAGGCCCGCGCGGCGCTCAGGCAGCTCGCGGCGGACTACGAGCTCAACGTCGATCCCGACGCCATCGTGGAAACGCTTTCGGTCGGCCACCAGCAACGGGTGGAGATCCTGAAGGCGCTCTACCGCCAGGCCGACATCCTGATCCTCGACGAGCCCACGGGCGTGCTCACGCCCGCCGAGGCGGACCACCTCTTCCGCATCCTCGCCGGGCTCAGGCGCGAGGGGAAGACCATCGTTCTGATCACCCACAAGCTGCGCGAGATCATGGAAATCACCGACATGGTGAGCGTGATGCGGCGCGGCGAGATGACCGCCACGGTCAAGACATCCGGAACCAGCCCCGAGGCGCTCGCCGAGCTGATGGTCGGGCGCAAGGTGCTCTTGCGGGTGGACAAGACGCCCGCCCGGCCGGGCGCAGTCGTCCTGGAGGCCGAGAAGCTGCGCGTCGTGGACGAGAAGGGTGTCGAACGGCTCAAGGGCGTCGATCTCTCGGTGTGCGCGGGCGAGATCGTGGGGATCGCGGGCGTGGCCGGCAACGGCCAGTCCGAGTTGCTCGAGGTGCTGGGCGGCATGCGGGAGGCCGCCGGCTGCGTGCGCGTCAACGGAACCGACATAGCGCTTGCCGGACGCCGCGCCGATGCCGGGTCGCGCCGCGCCCGCGGCATCAGCCACGTCCCCGAGGATCGCCAGCGCGCCGGGCTCATCATGGAGTTCGCCGCCTGGGAGGACAGCGTCTTCGGCTATCACCGGGCGCCCGAATACAATCGCGGCCCGTTCATGGACAACGACGCGATCCGCCGCGACGCGGAAGGCAAGATCGAACGTTTCGACATCCGCCCGACCGACTGCCGGCTCAAGGCGCGCAACTTCTCGGGCGGCAACCAGCAGAAGATCGTGCTGGCCCGCGAGATGGACCGCAACCCCGACCTCCTCCTCGTCGGGCAGCCCACCCGGGGCGTGGACATCGGCGCGATCGAGTTCATCCACCAGGAGATCGTGCGCCTGCGCGACGCGGGCAAGGCGATCCTGCTCGTCTCGGTGGAGCTCGACGAGATCTTCTCGCTCTCCGATCGGATCGTCGTGATGTTCGACGGCCGGATCATGGGCGAGCGCGATCCGCAGGCCACCGACGAGCGCGAGCTGGGCCTGCTGATGGCCGGTATCGAGGGAGAGCCGGACAAGCCCGACTGGCAGGCCGTGGACGAGCAGATCGAGAAGGTCGAGGCCGAGGAGGAGGCCGCACGCCATGGATAGGATGCCGGCCTGGGCCGACGCCGTGCTCGTGCCGCTGGTGTCGCTGCTGCTCGCGGGAGCGCTTTCGGCGCTCGTCATCCTCGCCATCGGCGAAAGCCCGGTGGCGGCATTTCGTCTGATGGTCGACGGCGCGCTGATGCGAAGCGCGGGCTGGGGCTACACGCTCTACTACGCCACCAACTTCGTCTTCACCGGCCTCGCGGTGGCGGTCGCCTTCCACGCGCGGCTCTTCAACATCGGCGGCGAAGGCCAGGCCATGCTGGGCGGGCTCGGTGTCGCGCTCGTCTGCCTGTCCATCCCATGGCCGCACTGGACCCTGGCGCTGGCCGCGGCGAGCCTGGGCGCGGCGGCCTTCGGCGCGCTCTGGGCGGTCGTCCCGGCCTGGCTGCAAGCCACGCGGGGCAGCCACATCGTGATCACCACGATCATGTTCAACTTCATCGCCGCGGCCTTTCTCACCTACCTGCTGGTGAACGTGCTGAAGCCCGCGGGCTCGATGGACCCGGCCTCGGCGCGCTTCCCCGAAGCGGTGCACCTGCCGACCTTCGAGGACATGTTCTCCACCGCCGGGACGGCGCTCTTCCGCGGCGCCCCAGCCAACGTGACGTTCTTCGTCGCAATCGCCGCCTGCATCGCCGTCTGGCTTCTGATCTGGCGCACGCGTCTCGGCTACGAGATCCGGGCGCTGGGCTTTTCGGAGACGGGCGCGCGCTATGCCGGGATCAGCCCGGTGCGCGTGGTCGTGGTGACGATGCTGATCTCGGGCGCGCTGGCGGGGCTGATGGGCATCAACGCCACCATGGGCGAGGCCGAGCGGCTGATCCTGAACTCGACCGAAGGGGCGGGCTTCATCGGGATCGCCGTGGCGCTGATGGGCCGCAACCACCCGCTGGGCGTGTTCCTCGCCGCGTTGCTGTTCGGCTTTCTCTACCAGGGCGGCGCGGAACTCGCGCTCTGGACCAACATCCCCCGCGAACTCATCGTGGTGATCCAGGCTCTCGTGATCCTCTTCACCGGCGCGCTCGACAACATGGTGCGGATGCCGCTCGAGCGGGCCTTCGCCGGGCGCCGGAGGCGCGGCTGAGATGGATTTCGCGACCGTCCTGCAAGTGCTCGACAGCACCCTGCGCCTTGCCACGCCGTTGCTGCTGGCCTGTCTCGCCGGGCTCTTCTCCGAGCGTGCGGGGATCTTCGACATCGGGCTGGAGGGCAAGATGCTGGCCGCGGCCTTCTTCTCGGCCGCGGTGGCCTTCGCCACCGGATCGGTGTGGCTGGGGCTGCTGGCGGGCATGGCGGCCTCGATCGCGCTGTCGGCCCTGCACGGGCTCGCCGCGATCACCTTTCGCGGCAACCAGCTCATCTCGGGGGTGGCGATCAACTTCCTCGCCGCCGGGCTGACCGTGCGGATCGCGCAGAACTGGTTCAGCCAGGGCGGGCGCACCCCGTCGCTGGTGGGCGGCGCGCGGTTCGAGGCGGTCACCCTGCCCCTGGCCGAGACGCTGGCGGGCGTGCCGGTGCTGGGGCCGATCTACGCCGAGCTCGTCTCGGGCCACTCCGTTCTCGTCTATGTCGCGCTCCTGATGGTGCCGCTCACCTGGTGGGTGCTGTTCCGCACACGGTTCGGGCTGCGGCTGCGCGCGGTGGGCGAGGCGCCCGAGGCGGTGGACACGGCCGGCATCTCGGTGATCGGGCTGCGCTACGCCGCGGTCGCGATCTGCGGTGTGCTGTGCGGGATCGCCGGCGCCTATCTGGCCACCGGGCTCCAGGCCGGCTTCGTGAAGGACATGACGGCGGGCCGCGGCTACATCGCGCTCGCCGCGCTCATCTTCGCCAAGTGGCGGCCCTGGCACGCGCTCGGCGCCTGCCTGCTCTTCGGCTTCCTGCAGGCCGTCGCCCTGCGCTACCAGAATATCGACCTCGGCGTCTTCGTGGTGCCGGTGCAACTGATGGACGCGCTGCCCTACATCCTCACGGTCGTGATCCTGGCCGGCTTCGTCGGTCGTGCGATCCCCCCGCGGGCGGGCGGAGAGCCCTACGTGAAGGAAAGATGAGGCATCGGGGCCGCATCCGGGGCGCCCGCGGGCAGCCTCGCACCGGCCGCCGCGGCAGCGTCCCCGGCAACGCCCTGCCGGCAAGACCCGCGCCCCGCTGCCCCGCGTCGCCACGCGCCAGCAACTTGCCAAGCCGCCAGCGGGAGGGCTAGGAAAGGTCATGATGATCTACCTCCCCATCGCCGAGGTTTCGGTGAACGCCTTCCTGCTTCTGGGGCTCGGCGGGCTGGTGGGGGTGCTCTCGGGCATGTTCGGCGTGGGCGGCGGCTTCCTGATGACGCCGCTTCTGTTCTTCATCGGCATCCCGCCGGCCGTCGCGGTCGCCACCGAAGCCAACCAGATCGTCGCCTCCTCCTTTTCCGGCGTGCTCGCGCATCTGCGGCGGCGCACCGTGGACCTGCGGATGGGGGTGGTGCTGCTCGTGGGCGGCCTTTTCGGGGCCGCGCTCGGGGTCTGGATCTTCAACATCCTGAAGGCGCAGGGGCAGGTCGATCTGCTGGTGCGGCTCTGCTACGTCCTGTTTCTCGGCGTGGTGGGTGGCCTGATGTTCGTCGAAAGCCTCGGCGCGATGCGCAAGGCGCGCACCGGCAGCCCGCCACCGCGACGGAAACGGCAACGCGGCTGGGTGCACATCCTGCCCTTCAAGATGCGGTTCCGGACCTCGGGCCTTTACATCTCGGTCATTCCACCGCTCATCGTGGGCGTTCTCGTGGGCATTCTCGCGGCCATCATGGGCGTCGGCGGCGGTTTCATCATGGTGCCGGCGATGATCTACCTGCTCGGCATGCCGACCAAGGTCGTGGTGGGCACGTCGCTCTTCCAGATCATCTTCGTCACCGCCTTCACCACGCTTCTGCACGCGGTCACCAACTTCACGGTGGACATGGTGCTTGCCGTGCTGCTGCTCGTGGGCGGCGTGATCGGCGCGCAGGTGGGCGCGCAGCTCGGCACGCGGCTCAAGGCCGAGCAGCTTCGCGTCCTGCTGGCGCTCATGGTGCTCGCGGTCTGCGGCAAGCTTGCGCTCGACCTGCTGATCCAGCCCTCGGAGCTCTATTCCGTCGCCGTGCCGGAGGGTCACTGATGCTGCGCCTCGTGCTCGCGCTCGTGCTGCTCGCCCTGCCAGTCCGGGCCGAGGAAGTCGTGCTGGGGCTGAGCCGCGACACCGTTTCCATCAGCACCAACTTCGAAGGCTCGGAGATCCTGATCTTCGGCGCCGTGAAGCGAGAGACGCCCGCCCCCACCTCCCCTCCGCTCGAGGTCGCGATCACCGTCTCGGGGCCGACCGCGCCCGTCACGGTGCGCCGGAAGGAGCGCGTTCTGGGGATCTGGGCCAACACCGCGTCGGTCACGATCGACAGCGCGCCATCCTTCTACGCGGTGGCGACGAGCGCGCCGCTCGAGGAGGTGCTCACCGAGACCGAAGATCTGCGCCGCAAGGTCTCGGTGCCGCGCGCGATCCGGTCGGTGGGCGCGCCGCCCGACGTGCAGGACGCGCAGACCTTCACCGACGCTCTGATCCGGATCCGGACGCGCGAGGGTCTCTACCAGCTTCTGGAGGGCGCGGTGGAGGTGACGGACCAGACGCTCTTCTCGACCGCCATCGCGATGCCCGCCGACCTGACCGAAGGCGCCTACGCCACGCGGATCTTCCTCACGCGCGGGGGCGAGGTCGTCGCCGCGTTCGAAACCCAGATCGAGGTGCGCAAGGTCGGGCTGGAGCGCTTTCTCTACACGCTCTCGCGCCAGCAGCCGCTGGTCTACGGGCTTATGTCGCTGGCCATCGCCATCGCCGCGGGCTGGGGCGCCTCCGCGGCGTTCCGCATCTTCAGGCCCGGCTAGGGCTCATTCCACGGGGTTCTGTGCCCCGGCGAAGAACAGCAGCGCCCCGTCCTGGTCGTAGATCGGCCGGATCCGCAGCCGGTTGAGGAAGGGCGTCCCGTCCTTGCGGTAGTTCAGGATATCGATCGAGAACCGAGTCTCGGCCCGGAGCGCGTGGCTGATCGCCGCGATCGCGTTCGGATCCGTGTTCGGTCCCTGCAGCAGGCGGCAGTTGCGGCCGATCACCTCCTCGGGCGCATAGCCGGTCTGGCGCTCGAATTCCTCGCTCACGAAGATCATCGGGTTCTGCGGCTGGAACGGGTCGGAGAAAACGACGCTCATTTCATGCTCGTCCTCTTCCAGAAGCGAGTGCAGATAGGCGTCGTCGAACGCAGGATCGTTCATCGGGCGTTTTCCCTGGCGGCATCACGGACAGGATCGGGCCGCGGTTCTTCGCAAAAAGACCGCGGACACCTTCTTATCAGGGGCGGGGGATTCCTTCCAGCGCCAAGCCCCCGCCTTGCCGATACGTCAACCAGTCCAGCACGTCGCGGGCATTCCGGTCAGGCGGGAAGACCGGGTAGAAGACCTTCACGATGCGCCCCGCCTCGGCGATGAGGGCGAGGCGTTTCCACAAGAGCGCGCCCTCGACCTCGAAGGAGGGCAGCCGGAGCGCGGCGCCGAACAGGTGATCGACGTCCGAAAGCAGCGGGAACGGAAGGTCGAGCCGCGCCGCGGCTTCGCGCTGGTATTCCGTATCCTGGGTGGACAGGCCGAAAACGTGGTCCGCCCCGGCCGCGCGCAACTCCCGGAAATGATCGCGGAAGGCGCAGGTCTGCGGCGTGCATCCGCGGGCCCCGGGGATCTCGTTCCAGCCTTCGGGCAGCGCCCGGCCCGGCCGGCCGGTCCGCGGGTAGACGTAGAGAACGACCCGCCCCTCGAGCCGCGAAGCATCGACCGTTCCGCCCGAGGTCGCGGGCAACGCGACCGCCGGCAAAGCCATGCCCTCGAGATGCGCCGCGGCGCCGTCGTCCTCGGGCGCGGGAATCGCGGACCAGTCGACCTCGGTCAGGGACATCAGGCGGCCTCGGTGGCAGGCATGCGCAGCCCGAGGATCTCGCGCGCCTCGCGCCATGTCGCCACGGGCCGTTCGTGCTTTTCGCAAAGCTCCACGGTGCGCTGGACCAGCGCGGCGTTCGACGGGGCGAGCCTGTCGCGATCGAGGCGCACGTTGTCCTCGAGACCCGTGCGCGTGTGCCCGCCCGCGGCGATGCACCACTCGTTCACCTCGAGCTGGTGCCGCCCGATCCCGGCCGCGCACCATTCCGCGTCGGGCGCGAGGCGCTTCACCGTGTGGATGTAGTAGTCGAAGACGTCCCGGTCGGCCGGCATGGCGTTCTTCACCCCCATGACGAACTGGACGTAGAGGCGCCCGGGGATCCTGCCCTCGCGGTTCATCTTCGCGGCCTGGAAGATGTGGGAGAGGTCGAAGGCCTCGATTTCCGGCTTGATGTCGTACTCCCGCATCTCGGCGGCGAGCCAGTCCACCAGATCGGGCGGGTTCTCGTAGACGCGGGTGGGGAAGTTGTTGGAGCCCACCGAGAGCGAGGCCATGTCGGGCCGCAGCGGCAGCATCCCGCCCCGGGCCTTGCCCGCGCCCGAGCGCCCGCCCGTGGAGAACTGGAGGATCATGCCGGGGCAGTGCCTCTCCAGACCCTCCTTCAGGCGCGCGAATTTCTCGGGGTCGGAGCTCGGCGTCTCGTCGTCGTTGCGCACATGCGCATGGCAGATCGCGGCGCCCGCCTCGAAGGCCGCCTGGGTCGATTCGATCTGCTCCTCGACGGTGATCGGCACGGCCGGGTTGTTGGCCTTGGTGGGCACGGAGCCCGTGATCGCCACGCAGATGATGCAGGGTTTGGTCATGATGTTCTCAGATATCCAGGAAGACGGTCTCGTGCGCGCCGGCAAGGCGGATGTCGAAGCGGTAGAGCGGCTGGCCGTCGCGCTCTTCGCGCTTGGCGACCATCGTGTCGCGGCGATGCGCCTGCTCCACGAGCCCCAGCACCGGGTCGGCGGCGTTCGCGTCGCCCTCGTCGGAGAAATAGGCGCGGGTGTTGAGCCCGAGATTGATGCCCCGCGCCACGATCCAGAGCGACAGATGCGGCGCCTGCACCCGGCCCGAGCGCCCTGGCACCGGGCCGGGCTTCACCGTCTCGAAGGAGAAGAGGCCGGTCTCGAAATCGGTGATGACGCGCCCCCAGCCGCGAAAGCCCGGCTCCACCTCGCCGTGGCGGGGATCCTCCGGGTGGGCGTAGATGCCCGCGGCGTTGGCCTGCCAGACCTCGATCAGCGCGTCGCGCACGGGCGCGCCCGTCCCGTCGAGGATGAGGCCCTCGACCCGGATGCGCTCGCCCGCCGCCTCTGGGCCGGCGATGTCGTGGCCGAGCTCGCGTTCGTAGATGTCGAAGCCCGCCGCGCCGGGGGCGAGGCCGATATGGACGTAGGGCCCCGCGGTCTGCGACGGGCTTTCCCGCAGGTAATGAAGCTTCTGCACCATCTCAATTGCCCTCCAGCCGGTTCTCGAAAAGCGTGGAGCGCCGCCCGCGGAGCACGATGTCGAAGCGGTAGGCGAGGCAGTCGAAGGGCACCGAGGCGTTCATGTCGAGCGCGGCGACGAGCTGCTCGATGGCCGCGGGATCCGGGATCGTCTGCACGATCGGGCATTTCGGGATGAGCGGGTCGCCCTCGAAATACATCTGCGTGATGAGCCGCTGCGCGCAGCCCGTGCCGAACACCGAGAAATGGATGTGCGCGGGGCGCCAGTTGTTCTCCCAGTTGCGCCACGGGTAGGCCCCGGGCTTCACGGTCCGGAAGAAATAGTAGCCCTCCGCGTCGGTGAGCGTGCGCCCGCAGCCCCCGAAATTGGGGTCGATGGGCGCGAGGTAGCTGTCGTTCCGGTGGCGGTAGCGCCCGCCGGCATTCGCCTGCCAGATCTCGACCAGGGTATCGGGCACGGGCCGCGCCTCCTCGTCGAGGACGCGGCCGTGCACGATGATGCGCTCGCCCACCGGCTCGCCGTCCTTGCCGTAGTTCAGGATCAGGTCGCGGTCGATCTCCTGGACGTCGTCGGGCCGGAAGACCGGGCCGGTGATCTCGCTCCGCGTGTTCTCGATAGCGAGAGCGGCCAGACGCGGGCTGCGCGCCACGGAGGACTTGTATCGCGGCGCGTGGGCGGGCGGGTGCCGCTGCCGGTCGCGCTGGAAGAATTCTCCGTCGTGGCGCCTCATGTCTCCACCCCCATCTCGGCGTAGGTCTCCTTCACGATGCGGATCGCGTGGTTGGCGCGCGGAACGCCCGCGTAGATCGCCACGTGCAGCATCGCCTCCATCACCTCTTCGGGGCGTGCGCCGGTGCGCGCCGTGGCACGCACATGCATCGCAAGCTCCGCGTCGTTGCCGAGCGCGGCCAGCAGCGCCAGCGTCAGAAGCGACCGGTCCCGTCGCGTGAGCCCTTCGCGGGACCACACATGGCCCCAGGCCGCCTCGGTAATGAGATCCTGAAACGGCGCGTCGAAGGACGTCCTGGCCGCCTCGGCGCGGTCCACATGGGCGTCGCCCAGCACCTCGCGCCGGGTCGCCATGCCCTTATCGTAGCGTTCGCTCACCCTTTCCTCCCCATGGCAACAGATAGGCCGGAACGGCATCGGAAGTCCACCGGACGGGCGCGGTCAGCCGCCCTCGGGCCGTTCGGCGATCCGGGCGCCGTCCTCCAGCCCCGCGGCCGGGTAAAGCACGACCCGGTCGCCTTGCGCCAGCCCCTGCGTCACCTCGGCCGCCTCTGCGTTCCTGCGGCCGATGCCCACCGGCCGAAGCGTGGCGCGGCCGTCGCGCGCCACGAACACCGCCCAGCCGTCGCCGTCGCGGAACAGCGCCGCGGCGGGCACGCGCACCACGTCCTCGCCGCGCCAGACGACGATGTTGACCTCGACGCGGTAGCCGTGGGCCAGCGATGCCTCCCACGCCTCCGGATCATCGAAGGCGATGCGGACACGCACGCGCTGCTCCTCCACGCCGAGGGCGGACACCTTCGTCACGCCGAAGGGGGCGATCCGCCGCACCTGGCCGGCAAGCGGCGCACCGCCCCAGTCGTCGATCACCACGGGATCGCCCACCTCGACCTGCACGGCGTCGGCCGACAGAAGCTCCGCCTCGACCTCGAGGTCGCGGCGGATATCGCCGATCTCCAGGATGGGCGCACCGGCGCCGAGGGTGGTCTCGCTCTTCTCGAAGACCTGCAGAACCACCCCGTCGATGGGCGCGTAAAGGGGGATGTCGTCCTCGCGGTCGGTGGCACTTTCCCGGAGATCGCCCGCGATACCGTCGAACCCGATGAGCTGCGCCCGCGCGGTGCCGAGTTCGGCCTCGCGCATGGCGATGGCGGCGAGCGCGGTCTCCAGCCGCGCGGCGGCCGCGCGCGCCTCTGCCACGGCGCGCTGGACGGCCTGCTCGCTCGCGTTGCCCTGCTCGGCAAGGCGCTCCGCGCGCGTCCGCTCGGCGTCGGCGAGTTCCAGCGCGGCCTCTGCGGCACGGCGCTCGCCCTCGGCGACGCGAAGCGCGGCCCGCGCGGCGTCGAGCGCCGCGACGGCCTGCTCGCGGCTGCGCAGATCATAGGCCGCGGGGTTGACCGGGCTCATCCGCGCGACGACGGTCGCGCCGCGCTCGACCGGGTCGCCCGGCTCGACCGAAACGCGGGAGAGCCTGCCCCCGACCGGGGCGGAGACCACGTAGCTGTCGCGCACCCGTGTGCGGCCCTCCTCGGTGATCCGCACCTCCAGGGGGCCGCGTGTCACGCGATCCAGATCGACAAGCGTGGGCCGCGGCCAGAACGCGGCGGCCAGAAGCCCGCCGACGACCAGCGCCGCCGCGAGTGCCAGGACGCCCCGGCCGATCCTTCGTTTCGCCATGCGCTCACTCCCGCGTCTTGAGCACCGCCAGGATGTCGGCCCGGGCGATGTCGCGCCGTACCAGCAGGCCGGACACCAGCAGCGCGGCGAGAACCACAAGCGCGGCATAGCCATGACTGGCGGCGCTGAACAGGGCCTGCACCTGATAAAGCTCGTTCGAGAAGGCCGCCGCGATCACCAGCGTGAGCCCGTAGCCCACCGCCGATCCGATCGGCAGGGCAAGGAGCGTCACGACGACGAGCTCGCCCAGGAGCACGAAGGTCACCTCGCCGCGCGAGAACCCCATGACACTCAGCGAGGCGAGGTCGCGCGCGCGCTCGGCATAGGCGATGCGGGCCGCGTTGTAGACCACGCCGAAGGCCACGATGAAGGCGAGCGCCATGTTGATGAAGCGCATGGTGCCCATGCCCGAGTCCATCAGCTCCTGAAGCGCGGCGCGCGCCTCCGCCTTGCTGCTCGCCCCGGCCACGAAAGGCATCTCCGCGAGCGCCTGCACGAGTGCGTCAGACTGCGCCGCGTCCACGGTGAGCAGCGCATCGCTTGCCCGGAACCCCTCGCCCAGCGCGCGGTTGAGCGCCGAGAGTTCGAGATAGGCCGGCGTCCCGATGGCCGACGCGGCCACCGCCGCCACCGGCAGGCGCAGCACCGGCCGCGCCCCCTCGCGCAGTTCGGCCTCGATCACGTCGCCGGGCGCCGCGCCGAGGATATCGGCGAGCGCGTCGCCGAGAACGAGGCCGTCGGCGCGCAGCGGGACGGCGCGTTCCTCCTCGTCGAGCGCGCGGAACAGCTCGGGCCGCTCCACGAGGCCCGAGATGGCGCCGCGATGCGTCTCGAGCCCGTGCCGGAACGCCACGGGGACATGCCGCTGGGGCTCGACCGCCCGCACCCCCTCCATCCGGGCGATCCGGTAAAGGGCCGCTTCGGAAAGCGGGTGGGTGAAGGTGACCGTCACGTCGCTGCGGTTCACCACCTCGAAGCCGAGGCGCACCGTGCGCTCGAAGCCCGCGTGGATGGTGATCATGGCGGCGCAGAGCCCCATGCCCACGGCGATGCCGGCCACCGCGCCGCCCATCCGGAGCGGCTGGCGGGTGAGCCGGCGCAGCACCATGCGCGTGGGCTGGTCGAGGCGCGCGGCGAGGCCTGCCCCGATCCGTCCCGCGCGGCTGTAGTCGGGCGGCGCAGGCGGGCGCATGGCCTCGGCGGGCTGAAGCCGGAAGACCTGGCGCAGCACGACGAGCCCACCCGCGGCCGCAGCCGCCACGCTCACGGTTCCGCCGAGCACCACCGCCGCCGGGTCGAGGCGGAAGACGAGGAACGGGAACTTGAAATACTGGATGTAGAGCGACACCGTCGCCCGCCCGAGCGCCAGCCCGGCCAGCGCGCCGAGAAGCGCTCCCGCGAGCGCGATGGCCAGCACGAACTTGGCGTAGTGTCCCGCCACTTCGGCGTCGGTATAGCCGAACGCCTTCAGCAGGCCGATCTCCTCGCGCTCGGCCTGCACCATGCGCCAGACGACGATGTAGAGAAGGAAGGCGGCGATTGCGAGGAAGGCCGGCGGCACGGCCCGCGACATCATCTCGAGCCCGCGAATCTCCTCGCTGACAAAGCGGTTCGACGTCTGCTCGGCCAGCGGATAGGCGCCCTGCCCGCCATAGGGCTCGAGAAGCCGGTCCACCGCGTCCAGCACCGGTGGCGCCCGCGCGCCGCGCTGCAGGCTCAGGATGGCCTCGTTGAACGCGCCTTCCATGTCGTAGAGCGCCGCGACCGCCTTGTGCGGCATCCAGATGACCCCGAAGCGCGCGTCGTCCGGCGCCAGCTCTCCTGGCGGGGTCGTGTAGAGGAACTCGGGCGACTGCGCGAGCCCGGCGATGACGAAGCTGCGGCGCGTGCCGTTCATGGTGGCGGAGAGCCGGTCGCCGGGGCCGAGGCCGTTCGCCCGCGCGAAGCTTTCCAGCACCAGCACCTCGTCGTTGCGCCCCGGCGCGGGGCGGCCGCCTTCGGCCAGGCGCAGGCCGTTCAGCGCGGCCGGCGTGTCCTGCGGCAGCGAAAGCGCCACCGCCTGCACCGGCAAGGCCCGGCCCGGCAGGTCGATGCGCGCCGCGCCGCGGCTCCGTCCCTCGGCGCGCGCGACGCCCGGCAGCTCCGCGAGATCGTCGAGGACGGCGCGCGGCGCGCGCTCGAGCGGCGCGACCACGTCGGCCAGCCCGTGACGTTCGTAATAGGCGCGCCGCGTCTCGTCGAGCGACAGCACGAGCCCGGTGAACATCACCAGCACCATGACCCCCACCGCGATCACCGCGGCGATGGCGGCCACCTGGCCCTTCGCTGCCCAGAGATCGCGCAGGAGCTTTCGGTCGAGGGGGCTCACCACGCGATCTCCTCGGGGTCGGCCTTCTCGGCGTTGCGGGTCCGCTCGGCGATGCGGCCATCGTGGAAATGCAGCACCAGGTCCGCCATGGCGGCCGTCGCCGCGGCGTGGGTGACGATCAGCACCGTCGTGCCGAGGCGCGCGTTCACGTCGCGCAGGACGCGCAGCACGGCGCGCCCGGTGGTGCTGTCGAGCGCGCCGGTGGGCTCGTCACAGAAGAGCACGTCGGGCCGCTTCGCCACGGCGCGCGCGATCGCCACGCGCTGCTGTTCGCCGCCGGAGAGCTGGCTGATGAAATGCCCCCGCCGCTCGGAAAGCCCGACGAGGCCCAGCGCCTCGCCCGGGTCGAGCGGGTCGCGGGCGATCTCGGTCACGAGCTCCACGTTCTCCTCCGCCGTGAGGCTCGGCATCAGGTTGTAGAACTGGAAGACGAAGCCCACGTGATCCCGCCGGTAGCGGGTGAGCTCGCGGTCCGACATCTCATGGAGCGGCGCGCCCTCGAAATAGACCTCGCCCTTGCTGGGCCGGTCGAGGCCGCCGAGGATGTTGAGAAGCGTGGACTTGCCGCTGCCCGACGGGCCGAGAAGGACGGCCATTTCGCCCTTCGGGATTTCGAGGTCGACACCGCGCAACGCGTGCACCGCCGCGCGGCCCTCGCCGTAGACACGCGTCACCCCGCGTGCGTCGTAGGCCAGTTCCGGATCTGCGCCCACGGATCCCGCCCCCAGTTCTGCGCTGCGGCTGCAGGATATCACCGACGGGCGGGCCCGAACAATGCCGCCCGCAGCGGCCGGCGCTACCGCGGCGCCATCCGGATCGCCCCGTCGAGGCGGATCACCTCGCCGTTCAGCATCGGGTTCTCGACGATGTGCCGGGCGAGCGCGGCAAACTCCACCGGATCGCCCAGCCGCGGGGGAAAGGGCACCTGCCGGCCGAGGCTGTCCTGGACCTCCTGCGGCAGCCCCTTGAGAAGCGGCGTCAGGAAAAGTCCCGGCGCGATGGTGCAGACCCGGATGCCGTGGCCGGCGAGATCGCGCGCCATGGGCAGGGTCATGCCGACGATGCCGCCCTTCGACGCGGCGTAGGCCACCTGCCCCACCTGCCCCTCGTAGGCGGCCACGGAGGCGGTGTTGACGATCACGCCGCGCTCGCCGTCGGCGCCGAGGGGCGCGAGTTCTGCCATCAGCGCCGCCGCCTGCGAGGCGCAGTTGAAGCTGCCGATCAGGTTCACCCCGATCACCTGCGCGAAGAGCGCGGGATCGTGCGCCGCGCCCTTCGAGACCGTCTTCGCCACCGGGCCGATGCCCGCGCAATTGACCAGGATGCGCGGCGCGCCCGCGCCGTCCACGACGGCCGCGAAGCCCGCGCGGACACTCTCGGCGTCGCTCACGTCCACCGCGTGGAAGCGGCCGGCGATCTCGGCGGCGACCCGTTCGCCCTTCTCCGCGTCGCGGTCGAAAAGCGCGACCCGCGCGCCGGCGGCCGCGAGCCCTCGCGCCAACGCCTCGCCGAGGCCCGAGGCCCCGCCGGTGACGACCGCCACCGTGTCCTGTCCGATCTGCATGGCACCCTCCTCGCTCTGGCGCCTGTTTTCCGTCCCGGCATGGCGGTGTCAACCGGCGAGGCCCGGCGCGTTGACCCTTCCCGACCCCCCGGCTACCGTCGCGCCGCATCGAGCGGGGAGGCGGGACATGAGCGAAATCGAGGCGGTCAACGACGTGATCACGGTGGAACGCGCGGGGCCGGTCGCGCTCGTGTGCATCGACAACCCGCCCGTGAACGCCGCGGGCCACGCCGTACGCGATGGGCTGACGACCGCCATCGCCGCGCTGGAGGCCGACATGGACGTGCGCGCCATCGCGCTTTATGCCGCCGGGCGCACCTTCATCGCCGGCGCCGACATCCGCGAGTTCGGCCGCCCGCCCGAGGATCCCTGGCTGCCGGCGGTGTGCAACGCGCTCGAAGCCTGCGCGAAGCCCGTGGTCGCGGTGCTGCACGGCACCACGCTCGGCGGCGGGCTCGAGGTGGCGCTCGGCTGCCACTACCGGATCGGCGTTCCGGGCCTCAAGGTCGGGCTGCCGGAGGTGACGCTCGGCATCCTGCCGGGCGCCGGCGGCACCCAGCGCGCGCCGCGGCTTGCCGGCATCGCCTTCGCGCTCGAGATGATCACCTCGGGCCGCCAGGTTCCCGCCGAAGAGGCGCTGGAGGCCGGGCTCATCGACGAGATCCGCGAAGGCGAGCCGCGCGACATCGCCCTCGCGGCCGGCGCCGAGGCGCTCGAGGGGCGGATCGAAACGCGGCGCACCGGCACGCTCGAGGTGGCGCCCGACGACGCCGCCATCGCCGAGATGCGCGCGCGCATGGCCCGGCGCCATCCCCTGCTCTTCTCGCCGCACAAATGCGTGGACGCCGTGGCCGCCTGCACGAAGCCCATCGAGGAGGGGCTCGCGATCGAGCGCGCGCTTTACGAGGAATGCCAGGCGAGCCCGCAGCGCGCCGGGCTGGTGCACGCCTTCTTCGCCGAACGCGCGGTGGCCAAGGTGCCGGAAGCCGCCCACGCCGCCCGCGAGATCGGCCGCGTGGGCGTGATCGGCGCTGGCACCATGGGCTCGGGCATCGCCACGGCGCTGCTGCTCGCGGGCTGTCCCGTCACGCTGGCGGAGGTGAACCCCGAGGCGCTCGCGCGCGGGCGCGGGACGGTGGAGAAGAACCTCGCCGGCGCGGTGACGCGCGGCAAGCTGACCGAGGCGGGGCGGGACGAGGCGCTGGCCCGGCTCGAGACGGCGACGGACCTCTCCGCCCTCGCCGATGCAGATCTCGTCGTCGAGGCCGCCTTCGAGGAGATGGGCGTCAAGACCGAGATCTTCGGCACGCTCGACCGCGTGCTGAAGCCCGGCGCGGTGATGGCCACGAACACCTCCTACCTCGACATCGACGAGATCGCCGCGGCGACCTCGCGGCCGGAGGATGTGCTCGGCCTGCACTTCTTCTCGCCCGCCCATGTCATGAAGCTTCTGGAGGTGGTCGTCGCGGCGAAGACCGCCCCCGAGGTCGCCGCCACGGGCTTCGCGCTCGGCAAGACGCTTCGCAAGGTCGCGGTGCGCAGCGGCGTCTGCGACGGCTTCATCGGCAACCGGATCATGCAGCACTACCGCAAGGCCGCCGATCACATGCTGCTCGACGGCGCGGATTTCGACCGGATCGACGCCGCGCTCGAGGCGTTCGGCTTCGCCATGGGGCCCTTCCGCGTGCAGGATCTCGCTGGGCTCGACATCGGCTGGACCTACCGCAAGCGCCACGCCGCCACGCGCCCGCCCGAAGAGCGCTACGTCGCCATCGGGGACCGGCTTTGCCAGGAAGGCTGGTTCGGCCGCAAGGCGGGCCGGGGCTACTACCTTCACGAGGACGGCGACACCCGTCCAAACCCCGACGCGCAGGCGATCGTGGCCGGGGAGCGCGCCCGCGCCGGGATCGCCCCGCGCAGCTTCACCGACGAGGAGATCGTTGCCCGCTACATGGCCGCGATGATCGCCGAGGCCGCGCGCGTGGTCGAGGACGGCACGGCGCTACGCCCCATCGACGTGGATGCCGTGCTGCTCTTCGGCTACGGCTTCCCGCGCTTCCGGGGCGGACCGATGCACTACGCCGACAGCGTGGGCCTGCCGGAGCTGGTTCGGCGCATCGAGGGCTACGCCGCCCAGGACGCGCATTTCTGGCAGGTGCCGCCACTTCTGCGGAAGCTCGCGGACGAGGATGGGCGCTTCGCCGATCTGAACTCCTAAGCGCCGGCTTCCCCGGGACGCCGGAGGGTGAGGCCGGCCCGCGCGGCCGGCCGATCAATCCGGGCCGGTGGCGGCTTCCTCCTCGAACCAGTCGAGGAAGGCGCGGGAGGCCGGCGTGTCGGCGTGGCTTGGCGGCGGCAGCAGGAAATAGCCCTCGCTGAGCGGCGGCGCATGGTCGAAGGGCCGCACCAGGCGCCCTTCGGCGATCAGATCGCGGACCAGCGTGTCGTGGCCCATGGCGACGCCGGCCCCGCAGAGCGCCGCGTTGATCGCGATGACGTAGGTAGAGGCGCGGTTGACCTCTTCGCTTCGGGAGAACGGCCGGCCCTGCGTGGCGAACCAGGCCTCCCAGCTGCCCGTGACGCCGGCGCAGTCGAAGAGCGCCGCCGTGTCGAGCGTCACCGCGCCCTCCTGGTAGCCCGGGGCGCAGACCGGGTAGAAGCGATCCTGCGTCAGCCGCCTTGCATGGGCCGACATGTCGCCCGCCCGCCCGAAGCGGATCTCGAGCGCGGCCTGCGCCGCGTTGCGTTCCGGGTCCCAGATGGGCGTCACGATGTTGAGCACGAGCCAGGGATGCGCCGCGTAGAGCCGCGGCAGGCGCGGGGCGAGCCAGAACACCGAGAAGCCCATGTTGCACTGCACCACGAGATGCCGGCCCCGGTCGCCGCCGGTGAAGGCCCGCGTGCCGTGGGCGAGCAGGTCGAACGCCTCGCGCACGATCGGCAGGTAGTTCGCGCCCGCCTCCGTAAGCTCGAGCGCCCGGGTCTTGCGGACGAAAAGCTCCCGCCCGAGGAAGGATTCCAGGCTCCGGACATGCTGACTCACCGCCGACTGGGTCAGGTGCAGCTCCCCCGCCGCGCGCGTGAAGGAGAGATGCCGCGCCGCCGCCTCGAAGGCGCGCAGCCAGGTGAGCGGAGGCAGGCCGGGGGTTGTCATGGCGGCGCACAACCCATGCATTAATCCTGTTAATGCAATGACCCCGAATTCATCTCTTGTAAAGTGCCGGCCCTCGCTTTCTCGTCCGGATGAAGTCCGCCGACGGAGAGAACGCATGCTGCATCACGCCCCTGCCCGCCCCGAAGCCGAGCGCGCCCATCGGGCCGAACGGGTAGACCTCGCCGCGGCCTTCCGCTGGACCGCGCGGCTCGGAATGCACGAGGCGGTTGCCAACCATTTCAGCCTCGCCGTGAACGAGACGGGGACGCGGTTCCTGATGAACCCGAACCAGATGCATTTCGCGCGCATCCGCGCCTCGGACCTTCTCCTGCTCGACGCGAACGACCGCGACACGATGGCCCGCCCGGGCGCGCCGGATCCCACCGCCTGGGGGCTGCACGGCGCGATCCACCGCCTGGTGCCGCATGCCCGCTGCGTGATGCATGTCCACGCGATCCACGCCACCGTGCTCGCCTGCCTGAAGGATGCGCGCCTGCCGCCCATCGACCAGAACACCGCCACCTTCTACCGGCGCGTCGTGATCGACGAGCAGTTCGGCGGGCTCGCCTTCGAGGAGGAGGGAACGCGCTGCGCGGGGCTGCTCTCCGCCCCCAAGTGCAAGGTTATGGTCATGGGCAATCACGGCGTCCTCGTGATCGGCGAGAGCGTCGCCGACACCTTCAACCGCCTCTACTACTTCGAGCGCGCCGCCGAGACCTATATCCGCGCGCTCCAGACCGGCCGGCCGCTTCGCGTCCTCTCCCACGAGGTGGCCGAGAAGACCGCGAAGGAGCTCGAGGATTACCCCGGCCAGGCCGACGCCCATCTCGGCGAGCTGAAGGCGATCCTCGACGCCGAGGGCAGCGATTACGCCAGCTGATATCCGGGAGAGTCCCACGATGACATCGACAGACGCGCCCCGCCTCGGCCCGCAGGGCCTTCACCTTCCCCTGCCCGGCGGCGAAGCCTACTTCAACTACCACTGGCTGCGCGACGCCGACCCGACCTGCATCGACCCGGTGACGCGCGAGCGGGTCTTCGACATCTCCGCGCTGGATGCGGCCCCGCGCGCCCGCGCCGCCCGGATCGAAGACGGCGCCCTCGTGGTCGATTGGGAGGGCGAGGCGCTGGTGACGCGCCTTCCGCTCGAAGCACTCGCCCATGTCGCCGAGCGCGGCCACGCGCCCGACCCGGCGGAACTGCCCCGCCGGCTCTGGCACGGCAATCACTACCCGGACTTCCTGCGCGTGCCGCAGGCGGAGGTGCTGAGCGCCCCCGACGCCCGCGCGCGCCTCGCCCACGCCCTCATCGAGGAGGGCATCGCCCTCGTCACGGGGATGGAGGACAGCGACGAGAGCCTCACCCGGCTCGTCGAGACGCTGGGCCCCGTCACCCCCTCGGCCGAGGGGCTCTACTTCGACGTTCGGCTGGAGATCGCGCCCACCAACCTCGCCTTCACCGCGGGCGCGCTCGAGATGCACACCGACCTGCCCGGCGAGGAGGCCGCGCCCGGCGTCCAGTTCCTGCACTGCCGCGCCAATTCGGTCGAGGGCGGGCGGAGCCTCTTCCTTGACGGGGCCGCGGTGGCGGAGGCCTTCCGCGCCGAGCATCCGGAGGATTTCGCGCTGCTCGCCGGGCACGACGTGCCCTTCTTCTACCGCCACGAGACCTGGGACTACCGCGCCCACCAGCGCATCATCGAGCTCGACCACAAGGGGCGGGTCACCGGGCTCACCGTCTCCCAGCACCTTCAGGACGACATGGACCTGCCGCAGGAGCTGCTCGACAGCTTCTACCCCGCCTTCTGCCGCTTCCTCCGGATGCTGCGCGAGGATCGCTTCCTCGCCCGCTTCCGGCTGAACGCGGGAGAGTGCATCGTTTTCGACAATCACCGCGTGGTGCACGGCCGCGAGGCGTTCTCGGCCGAGAGCGGCGCGCGCCACCTGCGCGGCTGCTACACGGACCGGGGCGCGCTGCGCTCCACCTACCGCGTGCTCGCCCGGCGCGGCCATGACGGGCGCCGCGCCGAGACCGCCGGGCAGCCCGTCGGCGCGCCCTTGGCGCAGACAGGCTGACCGCCCGCGCCGGATCGCTTGACCGGGAGGGCAAACCCGCTCATATCCCCCCGCATGACCGAGCTTTCCCGCATTCGCAACTTCTCCATCGTCGCCCATATCGACCACGGGAAATCCACCCTGGCCGACCGGCTGATCCAGCTTACCGGCACCGTGGCCGAACGCGACATGAAGGAGCAGCTCCTCGATGCGATGGACATCGAGCGCGAGCGCGGGATCACCATCAAGGCCAACACCGTCCGCATCGACTACCCCGCCAAGGACGGGCACACCTATGTCCTGAACCTCATCGACACGCCCGGGCACGTCGACTTCTCCTACGAGGTCAGCCGCTCCATGCAGGCGGTCGAGGGCTCGCTTCTCGTGGTGGACGCGACCCAGGGCGTGGAGGCGCAGACGCTCGCCAACGTCTACCAGGCGATCGACGCGGATCACGAGATCGTCCCCGTCCTCAACAAGATCGACCTGCCCGCCGCGGACGTGGACCGCGTGGCCGAGCAGATCGAGGACGTGATCGGCATCGACGCCACCGACGCGGGGCGGATCTCCGCCAAGACCGGCATCGGCATCCCCGACGTGCTGGAGGCGATCGTCACCCGCCTGCCCCCGCCGAAGGAAGGGAGCACCGAGGCGCCGCTCAAGGCGATGCTGGTGGACTCGAAATACGACCCCTATCTCGGCGTCGTCGTCATCGTCCGCGTCATCGACGGGGTGCTGAAGAAGGGCCAGCGCATCCGCATGATGAAGACGGGCGGCACCTACGACGTGGACCGCGTAGGCGTCTCCCGCCCCGCCATGGTGGACGTGGGAGAGCTCGGCCCGGGCGAGATCGGCTACATCACCGCCTCGATCAAGCAAGTGCGCGACACACGTGTGGGCGACACGATCACCACCGAGAAGAAGGGCTGCGAAACGCCGCTGCCGGGCTTCAAGCCCTCGATCCCGGTGGTGTTCTGCGGCCTCTTCCCGGTGGATTCGGCGCAGTTCGAGGATCTGCGCGACGCCATCGAGAAGCTCGCGCTCAACGACGCCTCCTTCACCTACGAGATGGAGACCTCGGCCGCGCTCGGCTTCGGCTTCCGCTGCGGGTTCCTGGGGCTGCTCCACCTCGAGGTGATCCGCGACCGGCTGGAGCGGGAATACGCCATCGAGCTCATCACCACCGCGCCCTCGGTGGTCTATCACCTCTACATGAAGGACGGGGAGATGAAGGAGCTTCACAACCCCGCCGACATGCCCGACCTCACCCATGTCGAGCGGATCGAGGAGCCGCGGATCAAGGCCACGATCCTCGTGCCCGACGAGTACCTGGGCGACGTGCTCAAGCTCTGCCAGGACCGCCGCGGCATCCAGCTCGACCTCACCTATGCCGGCTCGCGCGCGATGGTGGTCTACGACCTGCCCTTGAATGAGGTGGTGTTCGACTTCTACGACCGGCTGAAATCCGTGACGAAGGGCTACGCGAGCTTCGACTACGAGATCATCGGCTACCGCGAGGACCGGCTGGTGAAGATGCAGATCCTCGTGAACGACGAGCCGGTCGACGCGCTCTCCACCATGGTCCATCGCGACCGGGCGGAAAGCCGGGGCCGGGCGATGTGCGAGAAGCTGAAGGACCTCATCCCCCGCCACATGTTCAAGATCCCGATCCAGGCGGCGATCGGCGGCAAGGTCATCGCGCGCGAGACGCTGGCCGCACTCCGCAAGGACGTGACGGCAAAATGCTACGGCGGGGACGTGACGCGGAAGAAGAAGCTTCTGGAGAAGCAGAAGGCCGGCAAGAAGAAGATGCGCCAGTTCGGCAAGGTCGAGATCCCGCAGGAAGCGTTCATTTCGGCGTTGAAAATGGATGGGTGACGTTTTGCAAACGACTGAAATTCTTAGATCAAGACGCTCTGCGCAAATTTATATTTATTGACGCCCCATCACTTAGTTTCCAAGCCTTGCTGCGACAATTGCAGCCCCGTATCAGAGGCGTTGTGTTCTCATTACGGCGGGCACGCATTCTCACGCCAACAGCACAAATCACCAGATCATCTGCCTGCGGACGCTACATGGACTCCACAAACAAGCTGGGCATATGCTTTCGGTAGTTCTTAAGAATTTCAGCAAGGTTTTCATCGCAAACATCCACGCACTCCTGAATCAGGTAAGCAAAATAGTCGACGTCCAACTCATCGCCCTTGATAATTAATTCAGTTACGAACTTCATCTTTTGCATGGCACTATCTATATCGGCCGGCGCAAGCTCCAAAATTTGGTGCTCAAGCGATCTAAGATGATAACGCCAAAGACTGAGTTTCGCATCCAGATCTTCCAGTTCCTCGACTTCAGGATCCACGGTTGGCGCCGTTCTTGCAGCGTGAAGTGGGCGCGAAAAAACATTGAGCGGGAGACGGAAACGGCGCGCTAGTTCGGCACGACGCCGAGCAGTCGAAAGATCAACGTTGTATTTCCGGATAGACACTCCCTGATTTTTGGAGCCTCGACATTCCGGAGGGAGCGGTTTGGTTTCTTTTTTCGCTTCAATTAGTAAACTTCCATCTTCATATTCGTATATGTCAGGTGCCGGCTTCTTGCGGCACGCGAAATCGCGAGCCTTCGCCTCGATTTCTTCGGTGGCAACTTCAATTGTTCGCTCAAAATATCTATATTGATTTATTAGATAGATTATTTTTTCTTCTTTCTCCTCTGCTTTCTGCAAGGGCGCACCATTCTTTTTTCCTTTTCTCCAAAACGTCATCACATATTCCCCTCAGTTCACACCTGTCTTCTATCCAGCGACTCTTCTTCTGGTAGCATGATGAAAACTGCAATCCACTTTAAGATGTTTTTTGGGTAAGTTTCCAGCATCATTATGGCGGTCAGCCATCTTGATTAACAAAATCTTAACGCAATTTGCCTCGCGTTAGTCCGTGGCATTCGGACAACTTTCCAATTTCCGCTTCGACAGGCTCCTTGAGTCGTATGCTTCCTCTTCAACTGGTCCAGATACTCCCTCACAGGGGGTATGAGTAAGCCTAATATCACTCCTTAGGTTGCACAAGCCCGCGACCTGACCCAGATCAAGGCCGGCCTGCCCCTCCGTCAGCTACCACCGCTTCGGAAACGCCATAGCCGAAGGACGCACACATGCTGGCCCTCACCCTGATGCTTCACATCTTCATCGGCGCCACCGTGGCGGGCGCCGCGATCATCGCCGTGCTGGTGGCCGGGTTCGGCACCACCTGGCCCATCGTCATCGCCGGGATCGCGGGCTTCGTGCTCTCCTTCCCGGTCTCCTGGCTGGTGGCCAAGCAGCTCTACGAGCGCGACGAGGGCTGAGCGCCGCCCGTGCCGCGCGTCGTCGTTCTCACCGGAGCCGGGATCTCGGCCGAATCCGGGCTCGGCACCTTCCGCGACGCGGGCGGGCTCTGGGCGCAGCACCGGATCGAGGACGTGGCCACGCCCGAGGGCTTCGCCCGCGACCCGGCCCGCGTCCACGCCTTCTACAACGCCCGCCGCGCCCAGGCCCACGTCGCGCGGCCGAACCCCGCCCATCTGGCGCTGGCCCGGCTGGAGGCGGCGCTCGGGGCGGCGTTCCTGCTGGTCACGCAGAACGTGGACGGGCTTCACGAGGCGGCGGGCGCGCGCAACCCGCGCCACATGCACGGCGCGCTCGACCGGGCGCTCTGCGCCACCTGCGCCCATGGCTGGGACGCCCCCGAGGCGATGGCGCCCGAGGATCCCTGCCCCGCCTGCGGCACGCCGGCCACGCGGCCCGACGTCGTCTGGTTCGGCGAGATCCCCCACCACATGGACGAGATCGGCCGCGCGCTCGCCGCCTGCGATCTCTTCGTCTCCATCGGCACCTCCGGAGAGGTCTACCCGGCCGCGGGCTTCGTGCAGGAGGCGGCGCTCAATGGCGCGCGCACGCTGGAGCTGAACCTGGAGCCCTCGGCAGGCTCGGCCTTCTTCGACGAGGCGCGGCACGGACCCGCCTCGCGGATCGTGCCGGCCTGGGTGGAGGAGGTGCTGGCGGCCGGGGGCTGAGCCCCGGCCGGCCGTCATCAGTTGGTGGTCTGGCCCATGCCGTGGCCCGCGCCGTGCCCCATGCCGTGGCGCGGCTTGCGCTCGAGGTCCACTGGCACCTCGACGGTCACCTCGCCCGCCTCCTCGAACTCGAGGGTGAGGGTGACGCCGTCGCCCTGTTCCATTGGCCCCGAGAGGCCGAGGAACATGACGTGGTGCCCGCCGCGCGCCATCATCAGCGTGCCGCCCGCGGGGATCGCGAAGCCTTCCTCCACGTGGATCATGCGCATCACGCCCATCTCGTCTTCCTCGTGGGTGTGAAGCTCGGTCCTTTCGGCCACGTCGGAGGACGCGCCGATCAGCCGGTCATCGGTGTCCGAGCGGTTCTCGATCACCATGAAGGCGGCGCCGGAATTGGCCATCATGCCCGAACTCCGGGCGTAGGGGTCGGTCACCGCGATGCTGTCCTGGGCGGCGGCGGGAAGGGCCGTGGCCAGCGCGCAGGCGGCGGCCAGAAGGGTCGTCCTGAAGGTCATGTCTGTCTCTTTTCGGTCTCAGTGCGTGTTTCCTGGTGCTCTCGATCACGCCGCGCGGGGCGGATCGCGGGCCGAGACCGGAGAGTGCCGCGCCGCGACGGGCGCGGGCACGGCCGTCCGGGCGAACCGAACCGTCAGAAGATCGGGCGCCCGCGCGCGCGCCTGCGGCGCGGCCGGCGCCGCCGCGATCAGGGAGAGCGCGCAGTCGGGACAGATATGGGCGGGCCCTGCCGGGTTTCCCTCGGCATCGACGGCCACGGTGACGAGCCCCGCGCCGGTACAGATCACCATCTCCCCCGCGGCCGACGACTGCCCGCGCGCAAGCGCCATCGCCTGTGCCGTCAGAACGACGCAGAGGGCCAGAAGAAGGGCTGCCAGGGGACGCAGGCGGTCGCTCATCGGCCGGCATCTACACACATTCGCCCGCCGCCGGCAACTGCGTCAAACGCGACGCGGCCCCGCCCGTTTCCGGGCAGGGCCGCCTGCGAGGGATGCGCCGTGGCGTTCAGGCCTTTTCGGCCAGCGCCTTCTCGACGTCGCGCTTGATCTTCAGCGCGTTGGCCGACAGGTCGGCCTCGCGCGCCTTCATCAGATAGGCGTCGATCCCGCCACGATGATCCACGGTGCGCAGCGCCGCGGCGGAGATGCGCATCTTCACCGGGCGGCCCAGCGCCTCGGACTGCAGCGAGACGTCGTTCAGGTTCGGCAGGAACCGGCGCTTCGTCTTGTTGTTGGCGTGGCTGACATTGTTGCCGACCATCGGCCCTTTTCCGGTCAATTCGCAACGGCGCGACATGGCATCCTCGTGCATTAAACGAAATGGGGCGCCACCCTGCCCAGCGCGGGGGCGCCCGAAAACTGATTGCCGCGTTGAACATCAGCGGGGGCGGGGTGTCAAGGCGGAATCACCACCGGCCCGGCATGGCGGGCGCGACGCCGGCCCGCGGCTCAGAACTCGTCGAGCAGGCGCGCCGCCGCGCCTTCGGGCGTGGCCTCGCCCGCGCGGACCTTGCGGGTCATCTCCTCCATCCGGGCGCGCATGCCGGGTTCGGATGCGAGGCGCGCCAGCAGGCCCTCGCGCACCTCGGCAGCGAACCATTCCGACGCCTGTTCGGCGCGGCGACGATCGAAGTGCCCGGCCTCCCGCCGCCAGCGCGCGAGCGCCTGCATCTCTTCCCAGGCGGCCACGAGCCCGGTGCCTTCATGGGCCGACACGGTCAGCGCCTTTGGGAAGCCCTCGGGGTCCTGCGGGCGCTTGCGCAGAAGCCGCAGCGCGCCCGCGTAATCGGCACAGGTGCGGGTGGCCGCGGCCTTCAGCTCGCCGTCGGCCTTGTTGACGAGAATCAGGTCCGCGATCTCCATGATGCCGCGCTTCACCCCCTGCAACTCGTCGCCGCCCGCCGGGGCGAGCAGCAGCACGAAAAGGTCGGTCATCTCGGCCACCACGGTCTCGGACTGGCCCACGCCCACCGTCTCGACCAGCACCACGTCGAAGCCCGCCGCCTCGCAGAGCGCCACCGCCTCGCGCGTGCGACGGGCGACGCCGCCAAGCTGCGACTGCGCCGGCGACGGGCGGATGAAGGCGCGGGGCTCCCGCGAAAGCCGCTCCATCCGCGTCTTGTCGCCCAGGATGGACCCCCCCGAGCGGGCGCTGGAGGGGTCGACGGCCAGCACGGCGACGCGCAGCCCCTGTTCGGTCAGCATGAGGCCGAACGCCTCGATGAAACTCGACTTGCCGACGCCGGGCGTGCCCGAAAGCCCGATGCGCAGCGCCTGCCGGCCGTCGCGCCGGAGCGCCTCCAGCAGGGCGACGGCGTCGGACCGGTGATCCGCGCGGCGGCTCTCGATCAGCGTGATCGCGCGGGCGAGCGCCCGCCGGTCTCCGGCGGCGACGTCACGGGCGAGGGTCTCGATGTCCATGCTGGGCTCCGCTGCTGTCCCGGACGCGCACTTGATCGCAGCGCGCGCGGCGTGTCCAGCCCGTCGGCGCGCGGTGGACGCGCGGAGCTCCCTGACCGATAACCGGGCCATGCCGACGCTCCCCGCCCCTCGCGATCCGCTGCCCATCGACGCCGCGCTGCCAGAGCTTCTGGAGGCGCTCCGCAAGCGCGGCCGCGCCGTGCTGGAAGCGCCGCCCGGCGCGGGCAAGACCACCCGCGTGCCGCTGGCGATGCTGGAGGCCGGCATCCCCCGGGCGGGGCGCATCGTCATGCTGGAGCCCCGCCGCCTGGCCGCGCGCGCCGCGGCGGAGCGGATGGCCGAGACGCTGGACGAACGGCCCGGCCAGACCGTGGGGTACCGCATCCGCGGAGACACGAAGGTTTCCGCCGCCACCCGCGTGGAGGTGGTCACGGAAGGTGTGCTGACACGGATGATCCAGTCCGACCCCGGGCTCGAGGGCGTGGGCGCGGTGATCTTCGACGAGTTCCACGAACGCTCGCTCAACGCGGACCTGGGCCTCGCGCTCTGCCTCGAGATCGCGGGCGCGCTGCGCGAGGACCTCGTGCTTCTCGCCATGTCCGCCACGCTCGACGCCGCGCCGGTCGCCGCGCTGATGGAGGCGCCCGCCCTCCGGTCCGAGGGCCGCGGCTTCCCGGTGGAGACGCGCTGGCTCGAGGCGCCGGTGCCGAAAGGCCGGCGGCTCGAGGAGGCGACGGCCGACCGCGTCGCCCGCGCCGTCGGCGAGACCGAGGGCGGCGTTCTGGTTTTCCTGCCGGGCGAAGGCGAGATCCGGCGCACCGAGGCGCTGCTGCGCGGCCGGCTGCCCGCGGACTGCGTGCTGCGGCCGCTTTTCGGCGCGATGCCGTTCTCCGCCCAGCGCGCCGCCATCCGCCCCGAGACCGGGGGCCGGAAGATCGTGCTCGCCACGTCGATCGCCGAGACCTCGCTCACGATCGAGGACATCCGCGTCGTGGTGGACGCGGGCCGGGCGCGCCGGGCGCGCTTCGATCCGGGGTCGGGAATGTCCCGGCTCGTGACCGAGCGGGTGACCCGCGCCGAGGCCGCCCAGCGCGCCGGACGCGCGGGCCGGGTCGCGCCGGGCGTGGCCTACCGGCTCTGGACGAAGGGCGAGGAGGGCGCGCTCGCCGCGCATCCGCCGGCCGAGATCGAGGCCGCCGACCTTTCCGGGCTCTCTCTCGAGCTGAAGCTCTGGGGCGCGGAGCCCGCGGCGCTCCCGTTTCTCACGCCGCCGCCCGAGGGCGCCCACGCCGAGGCGCTGGCGCTTCTGGGCATGCTGGGCGCGCTCGATGATCGGGGCGCGATCACCGCGCATGGCCGCCGCCTCGCGCATCTGCCGCTGCACCCTCGGCTCGGGCACATGCTGGCGGTGGCCGGGCCGGGGGCGGCGACGCTCGCCGCGCTCCTGGCCGAGCGCGACCCCCTGCCCCGCGCCGCCCCGGTGGACCTCGCGCTGCGTCTGGAGGCCGTCGCCGATCCACGCCGTTTCGCGGAGCGCCGTCCGTGGACGCCGAACCGCGCCGCGGTGGACCGCATCCGCACCGAGGCGGCGCGGCTTGCGAAAGCCGCCGGTGATGCCGCGGACGAGGCGCTTTCGACCGCCGCCATGGCCGCGCTGGCCTACCCCGACCGGATCGGGCTTCGGCGCAGGGGCGCGGCGCCGCGCTACCTTCTGTCGGGCGGCAAGGGCGCGGTCATGGCCGAGAAGGATCCGCTCGCCGCGCAGCGTCTGATCGTCGTCACCGACCTCGACGGCGATCCGCGCGAGGCGCGCATCCGGCAGGCCATTCCCATCGCGGAGTCCGAACTGCGCCAGCTCTTCGCCGACCGCATCCGATGGCAGAATGTCTGCGACTGGTCGCGACGCGACCGTCGCGTGGTCGCGCGTCAGCAGGAGCGGCTCGGCGCGATCGCCCTCGACAACCGGCTGTGGCGCGATGCGTCGCAGGAGGACGTGGCGCGCGCGATGCTCGACGGCGTGCGCGAGCTCGGCCTGCCGTTTTCGGACGCCGCGCGGCGGTTCCAGGCCCGGGTCGCGCTCGGCCGAGACGCGGGGCTCGACCTGCCCGACCTTTCCGACGCCGCGCTGATGGCCACGCTTGAGGCCTGGCTGCTGCCCCATCTCGGCGACATCCGCACCGCGGAGGCATGGCGCGGCTTCGACCTGCTGCCCGCGCTGCAGGCCCGGCTCGACTGGGCGCAGGGCCAGGCGCTCGACCGCGAGGTGCCGTGGGCCTTCACCACGCCGCTCGGGCGCAAGGTGCCCATAGACTACTCCGGCGAGGCGCCGGAAATCGCGCTGCGCCTGCAGGAAATGTTCGGCCAGACCGCCCATCCCACGGTCGCCGGCCGGCCGCTTCGCGTGACGCTCCTGTCCCCCGCCGGCCGGCCGGTTCAGACGACCATGGACCTGCCAGGTTTCTGGACCACCTCCTATGCCGAGGTTCGAAAGGAGATGCGCGGGCGCTACCCCAAACACCCCTGGCCCGAGGATCCCAGGGTGGCCGATCCGACCCTGCGCGCCAAACGCCGAAAAACGTAGGCCATTTACAAAACCGTCACACAACGTATATACATAACGATGAACCGTGGCGTGGATATGCCCGCGGACGATAAAAGAGCAGGACCGACATCGCATGACCCTTGTTCCGGGCCAGAACTGGACAGGATACTCGGACGCCGCGGCGGACGGGATGCTGCATCGCCAGGTCGCGGCGCTGTGCCACCGGAACGGCGGCGCGGGGCGCGAGGTGCTGCTCGTGACCAGCCGTGACACGAAGCGCTGGATCCTGCCGAAGGGCTGGCCGGTCGAGGGCTGCGACGCCGCCGAAAGCGCGCTTCAGGAAGCCTGGGAAGAGGCCGGGGTCATCCCCGAATTGTCCGCGCCCGTGGCCCCCGTCGGAATCTATCACTACCTCAAGCGCAAGCGCGTCTGGCCGCACCCTTTCTGGATCGAGGCGCAGGTCTTCGCCGTATCGGTGGCCTCCCTGGCGAACCGCTTTCCCGAAGCGGACCAGCGGGACCGCCGCTGGGTTCCGACCAGGCTTGCCGCGCGCATGGTGGGCGAACCCGGCCTCAGGGAACTGATCGCCCGGTTCTGAGCCGGCCGGGCGGCCGCTACGTGCCCAGGCACCAGCGCATGATCGCCTTTTGCGCGTGCAGCCGGTTCTCCGCCTCGTCGAAGATCACCGAGTGCGGGCCGTCCATGACCTCCGAGGTCGCCTCGTCGTCGCGGTGCGCGGGCAGGCAGTGCATGAAAAGCGCGTCGGGCTTGGCGCGCGCCATCAGCGCGGCGTTGACCTGGTAGGGCCGAAGCTGGTTGTGCCGCCGCTCGCGGGCCGATTGCGGATCGTGCATCGAGACCCAGGTGTCGGTCACGATCAGGTCGGCGTCCGCCGCGGCCTCCTGGGGATCGCGCACTGTCGTGTAGAGGCCATCGAGCGACGGATCGGGGTCGAGCGTGGCGGGGCCCGTGAACACGAGATCGAAGCCGAACTGGCGCGCGGCATGCGCGAAACTGGCGAAGACGTTGTTGCCGTCTCCCGACCAGACCACCTTGCGTCCCGCGATCGGGCCGCGATGCTCTTCGTAGGTCATCACGTCGGCCATGATCTGGCAGGGATGGCTGCTGTTCGTCAGCCCGTTGATCACCGGGATCGTCGCGTGTTCGGCCATCTCGCGCAGCACCGCCTCCTCGAAGGTGCGGATCATGATGAGATCGACGTAGCGGCTCATCACCCGCGCGGTGTCGGCAATCGTCTCGCCATGGCCGAGCTGCATGTCGGCGCCCGAAAGCACCAGCGTCTCGCCGCCCATCTGCCGCACGCCCACGTCGAAGGAGACGCGGGTGCGCGTGGACGGCTTCTCGAAGATGAGGGCGACCATGCGCCCGGCCAGCGGCTGCTCGTCGTCGGGCGCGCCCCTGGGGCGGCCGGCACGCGCGCCCTTCATGCGGCGTGCATCGTCGATCATCTGCCGCAACGCGTCGGGATCCGTGGTGTGGATGTCGAGGAAATGCGTCATGGATCTGCGTCCGTGGCTGGCGGGGTCGGGGCGCTGCCCCATCGGCTGCGCCGATGTCCCCGGGATATTGCGACAGGAAGACGTCGGCGTCAGGCGGCCTTTGCAGCGGCGCGCGCGGCGCTCGCCGCGCGATCGAGGCGACGGAGCGCCTCCTGCGCCTCCTCCGCGCCGAGGTTGAGCGGCGGAAGCAGGCGCACCACGTTGTCGGCCGCGGGCACCGTGACGAGCGCCTCGTCATAGCCCGCGCGCACCACCTCCGCGGCCGGCAGCCGGCATTTCAGGCCGAGCATCAGGCCCGCGCCGCGCACCTCCTCGAAGACGTCCGGGTGGGCGGCGACGAGCCCCTCGAGCCCCTGGCGCAGCGTGCCGCCCGTGGCGCGGACGCCGGACAGGAACGCGGGGTCGGCCAGGATCTCCATCACGCGTAGCCCCACCGCGCAGGCGAGCGGGTTGCCGCCATAGGTGGAGCCATGCGTGCCCGCCGTCATGCCCGAGGCAGCGGTCTCGGTCGCCAGCACCGCGCCCAGCGGAAAGCCCCCGCCGATGCCCTTGGCCACCATCATGATGTCCGGCGCGACGCCCGCCCATTCATGGGCGAAAAGCTTGCCCGTCCGGCCCATGCCGCATTGCACCTCGTCGAGGACGAGCAGAGCGCCGGTCTCATTGCAGAGCTCCCGCAGACCGCGGAGGCAGACATCCGGCAGCGGGCGGATGCCGCCCTCGCCCTGAATGGGCTCGATCAGGATCGCCGCGGTCTGGTCGGTCACCGCGGCGCGCAGCGCGTCGTGATCGCCCCAGGGCAGCTGGGTGAAGCCCGGCAGGAGGGGGCCGAACCCCTTCGTCATCTTCTCGGAGCCGGCCGCGGCGATCGCCGCCGAGGACCGCCCGTGGAAGGCACCCTCGAAGGCGATGATCTCGCTGCGCTCGGGCGCGCCGCGATCGTGCCAGTACTTCCGCACCATCTTGACGGCGAGTTCGCAGGACTCGGTGCCCGAATTGGTGAAGAAAACCGTGTCGGCGAAGGTCTCCGCGACCAGCCGGTCGGCGAGCGCCTCCTGCTCGGGGATGCGGTAGAGGTTCGAGACATGCCAGAGCTTGGCGGCCTGCGCCGTGAGCGCCTCGACCAGCGCCGGATGGGCGTGGCCGAGCGCGTTCACCGCGATCCCCGCGCCCATGTCGAGGAAGCGGCGGCCGTCGACCTCGGTGAGCCAGGCGCCCTCCCCCTTGACGAAGGTCAGCGGTGCACGCGCGTAGGTGGGCAGAACGGACGGGATCATGGGCATGGTCCTTCGGGCTCGAAGCCCCTTGAGTGCCGCAGCGGCAAAGGCAAGTCAATCTGCAGGGAGAGGCGCGCCACGCGGCGGGCGGCCCGGCGCGTCAGGCACGCCGGGGGCGTCGTCGGGTGAGAAAGGCGACAGCGTGGCTCATGGGGTCTTCCTTAGCCCGGATGCGCCCCGGCCGGAAGCGAAAACCCGCCCCGCGCAGGGTCACGCGAAGGGATCCTCGGGGTAGCCGGCCCCGGCGAGGTAGAGGCCGTGGGGCGGACAGACCGGGCCGCAGGCCGCCCGGTCGCGCGCTTCGAGCGCGGCCTTCACGTCCTCGGGCGCCCAGGCGCCGGCGCCCACGCGCTCCAGCGTGCCCACGATGGAGCGCACCTGGTTGTGCAGGAAGGACCGCGCACGGAGATGGAACCGCAGCTCGGGGCCGGACGGGCCCTCCACCCGCTCCACCGAGAGCGCGTCGAGCGTCTTGACCGGGCTCTTCGCCTGGCAGATGGAACTGCGGAAAGTGGTGAAGTCGTGCCGCCCCACCAGATGCGCGGCGCCCGCACGCACCGCCTCGAGATCGAGCTCGCGCGGCACCTGCCAGACAAGCCCGGCGTCGATGGTGGCCGGCGCGCGGCGCATCAGGAGCCGGAAGAGGTAGCGCCGCTCCACCGCCGAGAAGCGCGCGTGCCAGTCCTGCGCCACGCGCGCCGCGGAGAGCACGGCGACCGGCGCGGGCTTCAGATGGTGGTTGAGCGCCTGCGACAGGCGGAACGGATCCCAGTCCTTGCCGGTGTCGCAATGGGCGACCTGGCCCAGCGCGTGCACGCCGGCATCGGTGCGTCCGGCACCGGCGATGGTGTGGGGGCCCGCTTCCAGCTTCGCAAGCGCCTCTTCCAGCGCGCCCTGCACCGAAGGCTGGTAGGCCTGGCGCTGCCAGCCCACGAAGGGGCCGCCGTGATACTCGATGCGAAGGGCGTAGCGGGGCATGGCGAGGCGCATAGGCAAGGATGCCGGCGCGGGCAATCCCCGCGGGCCGTTTCAGGAAAAGACCCCGCGCGGGTCAACCGGCGCGGGGTCCTGATGGTCACATGAGCCTGGCTATCGCCCGGTCAGGTCGGTTCCGGTTCCGGCTCCGGTCCGATCCCCTCGGGCGGACGCTTGCGCGGCTTCGTCTTGGGGCTCGCCGTCACACTCGGGGCGCTCGGCTTGCCGGAACTGTCGTCCTCGTCCTCGCCGAGATTGGGCGGCTCGCCCTTGATGACGCGCTTGATCTCCTCGCCGGTGAGCGTCTCGTATTCGAGCAGCCCCTCGGCCAGGCGCTCCCCCTCGTCCTTGCGCTCGGTCAGGATGGCGTGGGCCCGCTCATACGCCTCGGAGATGAAGCGCTTCACCTCGGACTCGATGAGTTCCTTGGTGTGGGCGGACACGGAGAAGCCGGCCGTGTTGCCCTGGTAGCCTTCATGCGCCTCGGCATAGTCGATGTTGCCGACCTTGTCTGACATGCCCCAGCGCATGATCATCGCCCGCGCCAGCGCCGAGGCCTGCTGGATGTCGCCCGCCGGGCCGTTGGAGACCATGCCCTCGCCGTAATGGATGATCTCGGCCGCCTTGCCGGCCATGGTCATGGCGAGCTTTTCCTCGCACTCGGACTTGTGCCAGTTGAGACGGTCGATCTCGGGAAGCGAGACCACCATGCCGAGCGCGCCGCCGCGCGGGATGATCGTGGCCTTGTAGACCGGATCGCATTGCGGCAGCGTCAGTCCCACGATGGCGTGTCCCGCCTCGTGATAGGCCGTCTTTTCCTTCTGCTCCGGCGTCAGGACCATGGAGCGCCGCTCCGCGCCCATCATCACCTTGTCCTTGGCGTTGTCGAAATCCTCCATCGTCACGAAGCGCCGGCCGACGCGGGCGGCCATGAGCGCCGCCTCGTTCACGAGGTTGGCGAGATCCGCCCCCGAGAACCCGGGCGTGCCGCGCGCGATGATGCGCAGGTCCACATCCGGGCCGAGCGGGGTCTTGCGGGCATGCACCCCCAGGATCTTCTCGCGGCCCTTGATGTCGGGGTTGGGCACCGTGACCTGCCGGTCGAAGCGGCCCGGGCGGAGAAGCGCGGGATCGAGCACGTCCTTGCGGTTCGTGGCGGCGACGATGATTACGCCCTCGTTCGACTCGAAGCCGTCCATCTCGACGAGAAGCTGGTTCAGCGTCTGCTCGCGCTCGTCGTTGCCGCCGCCGTAGCCCGCGCCACGCGACCGGCCCACCGCGTCGATCTCGTCGATGAAGACGATGCAGGGCGCGTTCTTCTTCGCCTGCTCGAACATGTCGCGCACGCGGGAGGCCCCGACGCCCACGAACATCTCGACGAAGTCGGAACCCGAGATGGTGAAGAAGGGCACGCCCGCCTCGCCCGCGATCGCGCGCGCGAGGAGCGTCTTGCCGGTGCCCGGCGGGCCCACCAGAAGCGCGCCCTTGGGAATCTTGCCGCCGAGGCGCGAGAACTTCTGCGGATTGCGCAGGAACTCGACGATCTCTTCCAGTTCTTCCTTGGCCTCGTCGATGCCCGCCACGTCGTCGAACGTGACGCGGCCGTGCTTTTCGGTCAGCATCTTGGCCTTCGACTTGCCGAAGCCCATGGCGCCGCCGCGCCCGCCGCCCTGCATCCGGTTCATGAAGTAGATCCAGACGCCGATCAGCAGCAGGAAGGGCAGAAGCGAAAGAAGGAAGGTCTGGAAGCCGGACTGCTCCTGCACCTCGGCGCGCACTTCGATGCCGTTGTCGAGCAGAAGCTCCGTTACCTGGGCGTCTTCCGGCTTCACGGTGACGTAATCGTTACCGTCGGTCCCGCGATACCGGATGCGCTCGCCATCGAGCGTGACCGCGCTGACGGTGTCGTTCTCGACCGCCTCGACGAACTGCGTGTAGCTGATCTCACGGCTTTGCAGGGTCGAGTTGCCGCCGGAAAACAGGTTGAAGAGCGCCAGGATCAGAAGGAACAGGACGACCCAGAAGGCGATGTTGCGTGCGTTGCCCAAGGGGGAAACTCCTATGTCAGGTGCGCGCATGGTTAGCACGGGTGGCTGACGCATTAAATAGACATCCCCCGCCGGGGATCAATGCAAAGGGGCGCGGCGCAGGCGCGCGGCACGCGCAATTTCAGAACGCGATGCCCGCCGGCGCACGCGGCGGGCGCAGCGACAGCGCCTCCGGCGCGCCGATCCCGAGCGCCGGGCAGGCCGCGAGATGCGTGCCGTCGAACAGGGCGGGCAGCGCATGGGCGGCCCGGGCGGGCGGCGCACCGGGCGGCTTCGTCTCCACCTGCGCCCAGCCCTCGGGGCCGAGCGCGCGGATGACGTGGGTCTCGCAGGGTTGGACGACCTGCCAGCGCGCGTCCCAGCGCCGCCCCGCGTGGGCCGGCGTCTCCATCCCGCGAAGGGCCGCATGCTCGCGGAAGACGCGGATCGCCGCGCCCTCGACGCGCAGTTCGCAGCCGTGCAACGTGCCCCCTCCCCCCGAGAGCAGACGGTCGAGCAGCGCCTCGAGCGGGCGCGCGCGCGGCCTGTAGGGCGCGGACGCCACCCATTGCAGCGCCGCGGCCAGCACTCGCAGCTGCGTGTCCGTCTCCACCTTCGCCAAGCCGTCCCGGTCGAGAAGCAGGTCGCCCGTGGGCACCCCGCAGCAATCGGCCCGGCGCGCGATTCGCGACGCAACGTCGGCCGCCCGCGCCTCGAGCGCGGCCCGCGCGCGCGCCAGCCGCGCTGCGGTCTCCGCGATGGGCTCCACGCCCAGCCCCTCCGCCTCGAGATCGGCAAGCAGACGCCGGATGCGCGCGCGCCCGAAGGCCCGGTCCTCGTTGCCGGGATCCTCGACCCAGCGCTCCTTGAGGACACCGAGGTAGAAGCGCAGATCCTTCCGCCGCTCGCCCAGCAGGGGGCGGACGACCTCGAAGCCGGGCGGCGCGCCCGGCGCCGCCCCGGGCGGGCGCGTCCGCGCCGCGATCTCCCCTTCCGAGAGGGGCGCAGGTGCCTCTCCGTGCGGGACGACACGGCGCCGCGGCGCCATCGCCGACAGCCCTTCCACACCGGATCCCCGGACGAGCCGCATCACGAAGGTCTCGGCGGTGTCGTCGAGCGTGTGCGCGAAAAGCACATGGCGGATGCTGCCGCGCCAGCGGTCGATCAGCGCCAGGCGCGCGCGGCGCGCGGCATCCTGAAGATTGCCCGCGCCGTCCCAGTGCCAGCGCAGCGTGGCATGGGGCCAGCCCAGATCGCGGCAGGTTCCGGCCACCATCCGGGCCTCGGCGGCGCTTTCGGGTCGCAGGCCGTGATCGACGGTCACCACCCAGAGCCGCACGCCCCAGCTGCGGGTCCAGTTATGGGCGAGATACAGCATCGCCATGCTGTCCCCCCCGCCCGAGACGGCGAGCGCGATGTCGGACGGGAACTCTGGCCCGAGCAGGCTGCCCATGGACGCGGCGAAACGCGCATCCGGGCCGGGTTCGCTCACGGGCAGCCGAGCCCGCCCTTACGCTCCGCCGCATCGTCCGCGGCCTGCGAGCCGGGAAAACGGACGCCCACATCGGCGAGGATCTGGCAGGCCGCGTCGATCCGGTCGAGCGCGGCCAGCGCCGCGCCGAGACGATAGAGCGTTTCGGGCGCCGCACCGGCGTCGGGATGCGCGCTGAACCCGTCGAGATAGACCTGCGCGGCGCCGCGCATGTCCTCCTGCGCCTCGAGCGCGCGGCCGAGACCCAGGTAGACCTGCGGTTCCAGCGGGCTGCCGGGATAGGTTTCCCGGAAGCGCCCGAACGCCTCGGCCGCCTCTTCGTGGCGCCCCTCCGCCAGCGCGGCCTCCGCGCGCTCGAAATCGGACCGCTCGCTCACGGCGAGCTGGGGGGTGTCCGTCCCGCCCGGTCCCGCGGGGGACGCTGGCGCCGGGCCGGGCAGAGGGTCCGCCGGCAGGCCGCCCAGGGTGGGCGTCTCGCCCAGCGCGCTCACGTCGCCGCCCTCGAGTTCCACGAGGCGGAACTCCAGGTCGCCGATGCGGTTCGTGCCGTCTTCGACGATGCGCGCGATGCGGTATTCCAGCTCCTCGGTGCGCGCGGTGAGGCGCTGCAGCGCGCTTTCGATGGAATCGAGCCGTTCCAGCGACGACCCGCCCGCGACGCTCATGTCCGGGCTGCCCGTCGTGGCAAGCTCGCGCCGCAGGCGCTGGATCTCCACGTTCAGGACGGTGAGATCCTGGCGGATGTCGGCCAGCGTGCGCGCGCGATCGGCCTCCTGCGCGGCCGCGGCCACCGGCACGAGCAGAAGGGCCGCCGCGAGAATCGCCGCGAAACGCATGACGGCCTCAGGCCCCCGTCCCGATCGCCAGAACCGTCACCGCGCGGCGGTTCCGGCTGTAGCAGCTCTCGTCCGAGCAGACCGCCACCGGGCGCTCCTTGCCGAAGCTCACGGTGCTCAGGCGGCTGCCCGCCACGCCGCGGCTGACGAGGTAGTCGCGCACGGCGTTCGCGCGGCGGTCGCCCAGCGCGATGTTGTATTCGCGGGTGCCCTGCTCGTCGGCGTGGCCCTCGATCACGGCGCTGTAGTCGGGGTTCCGGCTCAGCCAGTCGGCCTGCGCGTCGAGCACGGCGCGCGCCTCCGATCCCAGGGTGGACTGGTCGACCGCGAAGAAGACCCGGTCGCCCACGGCTTCCTGGAAGTAGGCCCGGCTCGTGGGGTCGCTCGCCGACCCCGCCGCACCGGTGCCCGCGCCGGCGCCTGCACCGGTGCCGGCCATGTCGTCGAAACGTCCGGCGTCGGTGCAGGCGCCCAGCGCCAGCCCCGCCGCGAGTAGTGCCGCCTTGCCGAAAAGTGTCATCTCAGTTTTCCCGCTCGATGGTTGTTGTTTGGTCCTGGTTACCATATCGCCCCGCGCTTGGGAACGCGGGTCGCGTCACTGCTGCAAGGGCCCCCAGGACGGGTCCGAGGCGCCGGCAGGCGTCGGAACCCGCTTCAGGTTGCGGCCCGACACGTCCACGGAATAAAGCGCGGCGGAGCCCTGGGCCCCCTGCGTTTCCCGGGTGAACATGATCACCCGGCCATTGGGCGACCATGTCGGCCCCTCGTCGAGGAAGCTTGCCGTCAGCAACCGCTCTTCCGAGCCGTCGGTGCGCATCACGCCGATGTGAAAGCGCCCCTCGGCCTGCTTCGTGAACGCGATGAGATCACCGCGGGGCGACCAGACCGGGGTGCCGTAGCGGCCCGGCCCGAAGCTGATCCGGGTGGCCTCGCCCCCGCTTGCGGGCATTATGTAGATCTGCTGCGTGCCCGAGCGGTCGCTTTCGAAGACGATCCGCCGCCCGGCGGGCGAGAAGCTCGGCGCCGTCTCGATCGAGGGCGCCGCTGTCAGCCGCCGGCTCTGTCCGCTGGCGATCTCGGTGACGTAGATGTCGGTGTTGCCGCCCTGGGCGAGGGAAAAGACCACCTGCCGCGCATCCGGCGAGAAGCGCGGGGAAAAGGTGTTGGCGCCGTCCGGAGTCGGCAGCACGCGCCGGCTTACCGACCCGACGTCGAGCAGGTAGACCCGCGGCGATCCGGTCTCGTAGCTGGTATAGAGGACGCGCTGCCCGTCGGGCGAGAAGCGCGGGTTCAGCACGATGGCGGAACTGTCGGTCAGGTACTGCACGTTCGCGCCGTCGTAATCCATGATGCCGAGGCGCTTGCGCCGGTCGTCCTTGGGCCCGGTCTCGGCCACGAAGACCACGCGGCTGTCGAAATAGCCGTCCTCGCCCGTGATGCGCGAATAGACGGCGTCGGAGACCTTGTGCGCCATGCGCCGCCAGCCCTCCGTCGTGCCGGAGAATTGCAGCCCCTGCCCGAGCTCCCGGTCGGCGAAGACGTCCCAGACCCGGAACTTCACGGTCAGGCGGTCGCCCTGCTGGGCCACCGCCCCGGTGACGAGCGCCTGCGCGTTCACCGCCTTCCAGTCGGCGAACTGCACCGGGCTCGCGAAGCTGGTGATCGCGGAGATATGCGCCTCGCGCGGGACCTCGCGGAACAGTCCGGTTCCGGTCAGATCCGCGGCGACCACGCGGGCGAGCCGCTCGCCCCACTCCGCCGCGCCGGGCGTCTCGGCGACGAAATCGGGCACGGCGTAGGGCAACGGCTCCACCACGCCTTCGGTAATCTCGATCCGCAATGGACCGTCCTGCGCCGCAACGGGCGTGGCGAACGCCCAGAGCGCCGCAAGAGCCATGGCCAGTCGTCCGATCATCGCACCCTCATGTTCTCAGGATTGAACGTCATTTCAATATCACGCCACTGGTCGTATTTCTCGGGCGGAAGGTCGTAGCCGCCCCGCTCGCAGCGCAGCACCGCGCGCCGGGCCGCCTGGTAGGCGGTGTCCACCGCGCGACCCTCCCCGCCCTCGGACGAGACGAGGCGCAGCGAGTCCTGCATGACGGTGCCGTCCCGGCTCAGCGACATCGCCAGCGTCACCGTCACGTTCGCGGCCTGGCTGCCCACGTCCACCACCCAGCATTCCTGCACCGCCACCCGGAGCGCGTCGCGCTCCGCGCCCGTCAGCGGCGGCCCGCCCGTCCCCGAGCCGCCGCCCCCGAGCGCCTCGGCCAGCATCTCGTCCACCGCGCTTCGGTTCACATCGTCCGGCGCGGGGCTCGGCGCGTCTTCGGTCTCCTCGGCAGGGGCCTCCGGCGCCGCCGGTGCCGCCGGCTCGGGCGGCGGGGCGGCGGCCAGACGTTCGGGGCGCGCGCGCGGGCGCGGCGTGGCGTCGGGCGCGGCGTCGCGCTCCTCCGCCTCGGTGACGATCTCGGTCGTGGCCTCCTCCGGCGCGGTGGGCTCCGGCTCCGGCGCGGGCTCGGGGACAGGCTCGGGCGCGGCCTGCGCGGGCGGAACCGTGTCGGGTGCGGTCTCGGCCCCGGGCGGGGGCGGCGGCGCGGGGGCCGGGGCGACCCGGTCGGCCGGGCGCGGTTCGGGCCGGGGCGTCGCATCGGGCAACAGAATCGCGGTGTCCTCCGGCTGGGCGAGTTCGGGCACGCTGTCGGCGACCTCGGCCTCGGGCGCCGGCGCCTCGGGCGGAGCCTCGGGGGCCCTGTCCGGCTGCGGTTCCGCGGTCTCGGGCGGCGCCTGGGGCCGCACCGGCGGCGGCTCGGGCGCGGGCGCCTCGGGCACCGGTGCGGACTCGGGGGCCGGCTCGGCAAGGCCGTCGACGCCCGGCGCGGCCTCCGGCGGAGCCTGCGCCGCCATGATCGCGGCGTATTCCTCTCCGGTGATGACCGAGACCTCCGTCACCTCGAAGGGCAACGGCTCGGTGCGGAACGCACCGCCGAGAAAGGCCCAGGCGATCAGCAGGACGTGCCCGGCTCCGGAGATATAGTGGCCCGCATGCACCGGCCGTCCTCACTCCTCTCCGCCGTCGAAGGCGGGTCCGCCGGCATCGGTGACAAGCCCGATATCCGAGAAGCCGCCCGCGTTCAGCGCACCCATCACCTGCACCACGCGCTCGTAGGGCACCGCCCCGTCGGCGCGCAGGAAGACGCGGCGGCTGTCGCGCTCGGCGGCGATGGCGCGCAGCCGCGGCAGGAGGTCGCCCGGCGCGACCTCGGTGGTCTGGATGGCGATCCCGCCGTCCGCGGTCACGGTCACGGTAAGCGGCTCCTCCTGCTCGGCGGGCAGCGAGCGCGCCGCGGTTTCCGGCAGCTGGACCGGAACGCCCACCGTCATGAGCGGCGCGGCCACCATGAAGATGATGAGCAGCACCAGCATCACGTCCACGAAGGGCGTGACGTTGATCTCGGCCATGGGCACCGCGCGACGGCGCCGGCGGCGCGCGCTGCGGCCCCCGCCGCCTCCGGCCCCGGGAAGAAGCCCCGCGCCCATCGGCTCAGCCGTCCAGCTGGCGGCTGAGGATGGTGGCGAACTCGTCCGTGAAGGCCTCGTAGCCCGCCACGATCCGGTCGCTCGCCGCGCTCAGCGTGTTGTAGAAGATGACCGCGGGGATGGCCGCCAGAAGGCCGAGCCCGGTGGCCAACAGCGCCTCGGCGATGCCCGGCGCCACCACGGCGAGATTGGTGTTCTGCGCCTCGGCGATCTGGATGAAAGAATGCATGATCCCCCAGACCGTGCCGAAAAGCCCGATGAAGGGCGAGGTCGCGCCCACGGTGGCGAGCACCTGCAGGCCCTTCTGCAGATCCTCGGCCTCCCGCGCGATGGCCACGTCCATCGAGCGCTGGATCCGCGCCTGCACGCCGGGGATGAGCCCGCCATCCTCGCGGTGGCTGCGCTGCCATTCCGCCATGCCGGCGGCGAAGACCCGCTCGGCCCGGCCCGCGGGCTCCGGCCCGAGCGCGCCGTAGAGCTCGTCCAGCGGCTCGCCCGACCAGAAGGCGCGGTCGAAGCGCGCCGCCTCGGCGCGCGCGGCGCGGTAGGCCATCAGTTTCTGGATGATGATCGCCCAGGCCCAGAACGAGGCCAGCACGAGGACGACCATCACCAGCTTCACCGTGAAGGTGGCGCGCGCAAAGAGGCCCCACATGGAGAAATCCATCTCCTGCGCGGCGGCCAGGGTTTCCATTTCCATTGTCTGCCTGCTCGTTTCTGCCCGGGGCCGTTCATCGCGGCCCTCTTGCGTCAGACCCTAGCGGATTTGAAGGGGGAAGGCCAACACAACCGCGTGCGCGGCGGCGTCAGGCGAGCAGATGGCGGAGTTCCGCCGGAAGCCGCGCGGGTCGCCCCGACGCCCCGAGCGCCACCAGCGTGACGCGCGCGTCGAAGAGCCGCTCCGCGCCGCGCAGCACCGTCTGGCACAGCACGATCCTCGCGGGCGTCAGCTGTTCCGTCGCGGTCTCCACGGTCAGCAGATCGTCGAAGCGCGCGGGCGAGAGGTAATCCGCCTCGACCCGGCGCACCGCGAAGACGATCCCCGCCTCGGCCTTCAGCCGCGCCTGGTCGATCCCGAGCCCGCGCACCCACTCGGTCCGGGCGCGCTCGATGAACTTCAGGTAATTGGCGTAATAGACGATGCCGGCGAGGTCGGTATCCTCATAGTAGACGCGGCACTGGAACGCGTGGGACATGGCGCGGCCCTTCCGTGGGACATCGGCCGACCTCCTAGCGGCGGCGCGCCCGCGGGGCAACGGGCTGGACAGGCCGCGCCCGGGGGCTTCAGGGTATGCCATGGCATACGCTGGCGGGAAAATCCCGGTTGCCGCACCGCCCGCCGCTGCGTAAACCGCACGGAAACGCGCGGCACGAACGCTGGAGGAGGGACGACCATGGGCTACGCCGAGACCTACGCGCGCTGGAAGGAGGATCCGGAAGGCTTCTGGATGGAGGCCGCGCGCGCCATCGACTGGGAGCGGTTCCCGACGAAGGCGCTCTGGGACGACGAGGCGCCGTTTTACGAATGGTTCTCGGACGGTATGGTGAACGGCTGCTGGAACGCGGTGGACCGCCATGTCGAGGCCGGCCACGGCGATCGTGTGGCGATCATCCACGACAGCCCCGTCACCCACTCGAAGCACGAGATCACCTTCGCCGAGCTTCGGGACCGGGTCGCCAGCCTGGCCGGTGCGCTTCGCGCCAAGGGCGTCGAGAAGGGCGACCGGGTCATCATCTACATGCCCATGGTGCCCGAGGCGCTCGAGGCCATGCTTGCCTGCGCCCGCCTCGGCGCGATCCACTCGGTGGTGTTCGGCGGCTTCGCGGCGCACGAACTCGCCGTCAGGATCGACGACGCCAGGCCCAAATGCGTGATCGCCGCCTCCTGCGGGATCGAGCCCGGGCGCGTCGTCCACTACAAGCCGCTGCTGGACGGCGCGCTGGCGCAGGCGACGCATCACCCCGACTTCTGCGTGATCTTCCAGCGCGAACAGGAGGTGGCGCATCTGGAGGCGGGCCGCGACGTGGACTGGCACGCCTTCCAGTACGGGGTGGCGCCCGTCGACTGCGTGCCGGTGGAGGGCAACCATCCTGCCTACATCCTTTACACGTCGGGCACGACCGGCCAGCCCAAGGGCGTGGTGCGCCACACCGCGGGTCATCTCGTGGCGCTCAACTGGACGATGAAGAACATCTACGGCGTCGAGCCGGGAGAGGTGTTCTGGGCGGCCTCGGACGTTGGCTGGGTGGTGGGCCACTCCTACATCGCCTACGCGCCCCTCATCCACGGCAACACCACGATCGTCTTCGAGGGCAAGCCGGTTGGCACGCCCGACGCGGGCACGTTCTGGCGGGTGATCTCCGAGCACAAGGTGGCGAGCTTCTTCACCGCCCCGACCGCCTTTCGCGCGATCAAGCGCGAGGATCCCAAGGGCGAGTGCGTGACGAGATACGACCTCTCCTGCCTGCGCGCGCTCTTTCTCGCGGGCGAGCGGGCCGACCCCGACACCATCGAATGGGCCAGGGCGCAGCTCGGCGTGCCGGTGATCGACCACTGGTGGCAGACAGAGACGGGCTGGACGATCACGGGGGTGCCGCTGGGCCTTGGCGGGGTCGAGCCGAAACTCGGCTCCTCCGGCGTGCCGATGCCGGGCTACGACGTCCAGATCCTGGACGAAGGCGGGCAGCCGGTCGGGGCGAACACGCTTGGCGCGGTCGCCGTGAAGCTGCCGCTGCCGCCCGGCACGCTTCCGACGCTCTGGAACGCGGAAGGGCGGTTCCACAAGAGCTATCTGGCGCATTTCCCCGGCTATTACGAAACGGGCGACGCAGGGCTCATCGACGACGAGGGCTATCTTTACATCATGGCGCGCACCGACGACGTGATCAACGTCGCGGGGCACCGCCTGTCCACCGGCGGGATGGAGGAAGTGCTCGCCGCGCACCCGGATGTCGCCGAATGCGCGGTCATCGGGGTCAGGGACGAACTCAAGGGTCAGCTTCCGCTCGGGCTGGTCTGCCTGACCAAGGGCGTGAACCGCCCGCACGAGGACATCGTGCGCGAATGCGTCACGCTCGTGCGCGAGCAGATCGGCCCCGTGGCCGCCTTCAAGCTGGCGGTGGTGGTGGATCGTCTTCCGAAGACGCGGTCCGGCAAGGTGCTGCGCGCCATCATGGTCAAGATCGCCGATGGCGAAGAGTTCAAGATGCCGGCCACCATCGACGACCCGGCGATCCTCGACGAGATCCGCGACGCGATGCGCGCGCTCGGCTATGCGAAGGCGTGAGGCGGGGTTGTCCCGCGGCGCGGCGCGGCGCATGATGCAGGGCATGCGCCGCCTTCTTGTCGTTTGCATCGTGCTGCTCGCGAGTCCGTTGATGGCCGATACCGTGCTCGAGGATTTCGCCCCGCCCGGAGACTGGACCTTCTTCACCGACCAGGGGATGGGCGGCGTCTCCACCGGCGGGGCGGAAATCGCCGTGATCGAGGGCCGCCGCGCGCTTCGTCTCACCGGCGACGTCTCCACCGAGAATCGCGGCGGCTTCATCCAGGCGCGCAAGGATCTGCCGGACGGCCTGCCCGCGGGGACCGAGGGCATTCGCCTGCGCGTGCGCGGCAATGGCGAGCGCTATTTCGTGCACCTGCGCACCGGCGGGACGGTTCTGCCCTGGCAGTATTACCAGGCGCCGTTCCAGACCGGCGCGGACTGGCCCGAGGTGGATATCCCCCTCGAGGCGTTCGACCCCTCCGGCGCGCTCCTGCGCGCCACGCCGCGACCCGAGGGCGTGCGCTCGATCGCGGTGGTGGCCTATGGGCGCGACCACGAGGCCGAGGTCAGCGTCGCCCGGATCGAGGCCTACTGAGACGCCGCGCCCTCGCGCGGGTCCATCATGCCCGACTTCACGCCGAACCGGATCAGCAGCACGTTGACGGGATAGGCGGCGAGAAGCCCGCAGCGCAAGGAGACGACGAGCGCGGACCAGAACAGCGGCTCGCGGGGACCCGCATCCCCCGCAAGGGAGAGATCCACGCCGATCGCGACCACCTCCATCACCGTGATCGAGGGCGTCTCGGACAGGAAGGCATCCCAGAGCGCGCGGCGCAGCCCCACGCCCTCCTGCAGGAGCGGGCCCACCGTCAGGGCGTAGCCCGCGACATAGGCCAGCGTGAACGTGACCGCCGCGACCCACATAGTGCCGAGTTGCAGAAGGCCCACGGCGATGAACATCCCCGCGACCTCGCCCATGCCGCATCCCGAGTAACAATGCGCCACCGACCGGAACGCGCGGCGGTAAAGACCGTCCCGCGGAATCTGCCGCCGGCCGGTCGTCCAGTAGATCCAGAGGCCGAGCGGCCCGGAATAGACCACCGTCAGCACCCAGACGAGCTTCATCAGGCTCATCAGATGGGCGTTTTCCGTGCGCAGGTCGCGGATCACCACGTAAAGGCTCGGCACCGCGACCGACGCCCAGGCCACCAGGAACCATGGAGAGGAGAGTATCGCGACGACTGTATCCATGGCCCGAGCGTCGCGCCTGCCCACCCCGGATGCAAGCCCGAACACGCGGCCGCTTGCCAGGGCGCGCCGGGGCGTCCTAGCCTTCCCGGATCCAAAGGAGAGTTCCGGCATGTCCCAGACCGACCCCTGGCGCCTTGGCGCCGCAGAGATGGCCGCCGCGATCCGCGAGGGGCAGCTGAGCGCGGCCGAGGCGACCGAGGCTGCACTGGCCCGCATGGACGCGGTCAATCCGCGCCTCAACGCGGTGGTCGAGGGGCTCGAGGACGAGGCGCGCGCCCGCGCCCGCGCGCTCGACGAGCAGCGGGCCGAGGGCGGACCCTTCGGCCCGCTCCACGGCGTTCCCGTCACGATCAAGGTGAACGTGGACCAGGCAGGCAAAGCCACCACGAACGGCGTGCCCGCCTTCGCGGGGCTCGTCGCTCCGGACGACGCGCCGGTGGTGCGCAACCTCCTCGCCGCCGGCGCGGTTCCGATCGGCCGCACGAACACGCCCGAGTTCTCCTTCCGCGCCCACACCGACGGGCCGCTTCACGGCCGCACGATCAATCCCTGGGGCGATCACGTCTCGCCCGGCGGGTCGTCTGGCGGGGCGGGCGCGGCGGTGATGGCGGGGATCGGCGCGCTCGGCCATGGCAACGATATCGGCGGCTCGCTGCGCTGCCCCGCCTCGGCCTGCGGCGCGGTGACCGTGAACCCGGGGCTCGGCCGCGTGCCGGCGTGGAACCCCTCGCAAACGGCGGAGCGCGGCATGCTGGCGCAAGCCATGTCGGTGCAGGGCGTCCTCGCCCGAAACGCCGCCGACCTCGATCTGGCCATGGACGCGCTCGTCGCCCCGGACCCGCGCGATCCCTTCCACGTGCCGATGGCCTACCGCGGCGCACGGCTCGACCGGCCGATCCGCGTGGCGTTCACCCGGGAAACCTGCGGCTACCCGCTGCACCCGGAAGTGGCGGCCGCCCTCGACACCGCGGCCGAGGCGCTTTCGGCGGCCGGCTACGCGGTGGAAGAGGCCGCGCCGCCCCTCATGCCCGAGACGGCCGAGGTGGGCTACCGCGCGCTCATGGGCGAGGTGAAGGCGCTCATGGGCGCGGACATCGCCGAGAAGGGATCGGAGACGCTGAACGCGATCTTCGCCGAATACTTCCGCCAATATCCGCCCTACGAGGGCGCCGAACAGCTTCGCGCCATGGCCGAGCGCACGCGCTTTGCCCGCGCCTGGTCGCTTTTCCTCGAGGACTACCCGCTGGTCCTGACGCCCTTCCTGGCCCATCCGTTCTTCGCGCCCGGCCGGGACGCGGAGGGCGCCGAGGGCGTGGAGGAGGCGCTGGGATCGGCCTTCTGGTCCTTCGCGATGAACTTCACCGGGCTGCCGGCGGGCAACGTGCCCGCCCGCCTTGCCGCCCTGCCGGCAGGCCCGCAGCCCATCGGCGTGCAGATCATAGGACGGCGCTGGCGCGAGGACCTCGTGGTGGAGGCGATGGCCGCGGTGGAAGCGCAGGTGGGCCCGATGGCGCCCCATCTCTGGGCGCGCATGGGCTGAGTCCGAAGACGATTTTTCGATCGAAAAATCGCCCCCACCGGCAGCCGTCGCGCGAGGATCCTTCGATCGAAGGATCCTCGCGCCGTCAGACGAACTGTTCCTGGATCAGGCGTTCCTCGAGGCCGTGGCCCGGGTCGAAGAGCAGCCTGTGGTTGATCCCGGGCTCGGAGCGGATGTCCACCTGCACCACGTCGTAGGCCGCGCGCGAGTCGGCATCGGCCATCACCGGGCGCTTGTCGTGCTCCAGAACGTCGAACCGCACCTCGGCGCGTTTCGGCAGCAACGCGCCGCGCCAGCGGCGCGGACGGAAGGGCGCGATCGCGGTCAGCGCCAGCACGTCGCATCCGATGGGCAGGATCGGGCCGTGAGCGGAGTAGTTGTAGGCGGTCGACCCCGCCGGCGTCGCCACGAGCGCCCCGTCGCAAACCAGCTCGGCCATCCTGAGCCGCCCGTCCACGGTGATTCGCAGCTTCGCGGCCTGCGGTCCCGCGCGCAGAAGCGACACCTCGTTGATCGCGAGCGCTTCCTGCACCGTCCCGTCGGCGCAGCGCGCGCGCATCGAGAGCGGATTGATCACCGTTTCCTCCGCCGCGGCGATGCGCTCGGCGAGCCTCTCTTCGCCGTACTCGTTCATGAGAAACCCGATCGTGCCGCGGTTCATTCCGTAGACCGGCGCGGCGAGATGCTGCGTGCGATGCAGCGTGCCCAGCATGAAACCGTCGCCCCCCAGCGCGACGATCACCTCCGCCTCGTCCTCGGGCGCATCCCCATAGCGTGCCGCAAGTCGCGCCCGCGCCTCCTGGGCGACCTCGATGTCCGACGCGGTGAAGGCGAGCTTCAGGGCCATTCGCGGATTCCCGATGATGGGCGTATGTTTCCGAGACAGAACACAGCTTTCCCCAAAGCGCCAGCAGTGCCGCGCCGATCCGACACATGGTCGCTTCCGGGGCTTTCGGCGACACTCCGTTTCCGATAGGAAAGCAAGCCATGCGCCACTGAGGAGGGACCGCCATGAACGCCCCGCACCGCGACTCCGGCTTCTTCGACGAAAGCCTCGCGTCCCGCGACCCCGAGCTTTTCGCCGCCGTGACCGGCGAGCTTTCCCGCCAGCGCGACGAGATCGAGCTCATCGCGTCCGAGAACATCGTCTCGGCGGCGGTGATGGAAGCGCAGGGGTCCGTACTCACCAACAAGTATGCGGAAGGCTATCCCGGCCGGCGCTACTACGGTGGGTGCCAGTGGGTCGACGTGGCCGAAAACCTCGCGATCGAACGCGCCTGCAAGCTGTTCGGGTGCGGCTTCGCGAATGTCCAGCCGAACTCGGGCAGCCAGGCCAACCAGGCGGTCAACCTTGCCCTGCTCCAGCCGGGCGACACCATCCTCGGCATGAGCCTCGACGCCGGCGGGCATCTGACCCATGGCGCCGCGCCCAACCAGTCGGGCAAATGGTTCAACGCGGTGCAATACGGCGTGCGGCGCGAGGACAACCTGATCGACTACGAGCAGGTCGAGCGTCTCGCGCAGGAGCACAAGCCGAAGCTCATCATCGCCGGCGGCTCGGCGATCCCGCGCCAGATCGACTTCGCCCGGTTCCGCGCGATCGCCGATGCGGTGGGCGCGTATCTTCACGTCGACATGGCGCATTTCGCCGGTCTCGTGGCCGCGGGCGAGCATCCCTCGCCCTTCCCGCACGCCCATGTCGCGACGACGACCACCCACAAGACGCTGCGCGGACCGCGGGGCGGCATGATCCTCACCGACGACGAGGCGCTCGCGAAGAAGTTCAACTCGGCCGTCTTCCCCGGCCTTCAGGGAGGCCCGCTGATGCATGTCATCGCCGCCAAGGCCGTGGCCTTCGGCGAGGCGCTGCGCCCCGAGTTCAAGACCTACACCAGAAACGTGGTGAAGAACGCGCAGGCGCTCTCCGATCAGCTCATCAAGGGCGGGCTCGACACCGTGACGCATGGCACGGACACCCATGTCGTGCTCGTCGACCTGCGCCCGAAAGGCGTGAAGGGCAACGCCACGGAGAAGGCCCTGGGACGCGCGCACATCACCTGCAACAAGAACGGCGTGCCGTTCGATCCCGAAAAGCCCGCGGTGACGAGCGGCATCCGCCTCGGCACGCCCGCCGGCACCACCCGCGGCTTCGGCGAGTCCGAGTTCCGGCAGATCGCGGACTGGATCATCGAGGTCGTGGACGGGCTCGCCGCCAATGGCGAGGACGCGAACGGCGAGGTCGAGGCCAAGGTCAAGGCCGAAGTCGCGGAAGTCTGCGCGCGTTTCCCGATCTATCCCGGGATTTGAGACATCGCGCGGCGGCGCCCTGCCCGGGGTGCCGCCACGGCGCGGCCCGCCTCATCGCAGCCAGCGCAGCGCCAGTGCGAGAAGCAGCGCGAAGAGCGCCAGGTTGAAGATCAGCGTCGCGGCGACGTCCAGCAACATGCCGATACGCCGATCATTCGGGTTCACCCGCTCCAGGTGAGCGACGGCCTCGGCGTAGGCGCGCTCCAGCGCGGCGTCGTCGATCTGGCGGACCAGCCGGGGATGGCCGGCCGCCTCGGCGGCGCGCGCGACGCGCGCAAGCTGCGCGTGGACGCCCGCGGGCAGCCGCCGCCGGGCCCGCGCGACACGCCGCGAGAGCGGGCCATCGGTCAGCCCGAGCTTCTCGCCCAGCAGCGCCTCGAGCCGCGCCGTCTTCGCCGCGATGTCCGCGTGGTCCGCCATCCCGCCCCCCGGTTCCGGCCGCCGACCCTAGCCATCCGCCGGCCTCTGGCCAAGCCCCGCGCACACGGCTACCAAGGTGCCATGCTCGCCACCCAGCTTCATGGCACAGCCGGCGATGCCCCGCCGGTTCTGATCGCCCACGGCCTCTTTGGCTCGGGGCGGAACTGGGGCGCGCTCGCCAAGCGCCTGTCCGACCGCGGGCAGGTGATCACGGTGGACATGCGCAATCACGGGCAAAGCCCCTGGACCGAGCGCCATGACTACCCCGGCATGGCCCTCGACCTGGCCGAGGTGATCGAGGCCCGGGGCGCTCCGGCCGATGTCGTGGGCCACTCCATGGGCGGGAAGGCGGCGATGGTTCTCGCGCTCACCCGGCCCGCCCTCGTCCGCAGGCTCGTCGTGGCCGACATCGCGCCGGTGCCCTACCACCACAGCCAGGCCCACAACATCGCCGCGATGCGCGCGGTGGACATGGCGCGGGTCGACAGGCGCACCGACGCGGCCGAACAGCTTGCCCCGCGTCTGGACGACCCGCGGCTCGTGTCCTTCTTCACGCAGGCGCTCGACGTGGCTGGCAGGCGCTGGCGCCTCAATCTCGACGTGCTGGACCGCGACATGGATCTGATCCTTGGCTTGCCCGAGGATGTGGCCGGGCGCTTCGAGGGGCCGGCGCTCTTCCTCTCGGGCGGGGAGAGCGACTATGTCCGCCCCGAGCACCGCGACAGGATCAAGGCGCTCTTCCCCGCCGCGCGTTTCGCGAGGATTCCCGGCGCCGGACACTGGCTTCACGCCGAGAAGCCGCGGGAGTTCGAGGCCGCGATCCGCGCTTTTCTCGACGCCTGATCCACCTGCATAGTTTCGGTTTTCCGAAAACTCGCCATCTTTGTTCATGAAGCTTGGCGACGAAGGCTTGCCAGCGGCCGCGCACACGGGACTCTACGGGCGACTATCCCGAAGGAAAGCCATGCGTCCGTCAGTCGAGCACCCGCAACTCGCCCTCCAGCCAGGGCAACTGCGCCAGCGCAGGGTCGATCATCTGCGCCTGAAGAAGCTCGCGCACCGTCCGCGCGATGTCGCGCGGGACCCGGTCGGCCCAGTCCGCGCTCGCGAAAAGGGAGATGGTGCGCGCAAACGGCGCGAAGGGCAGCGGGTGCGCCCCGATCCGGTCGTGATAGCGCGCCGCGCGCATGTAGCCCAGCGGCGTCGTCAGCGCCCAGCCTACCCCGCGTGCCACCAGCACCATCAGCGCCTGGTGCGCGCCGAGCTCGAAGCGCTCCGGAAACTCGGCCTTGTGGCGCTTCAGATGCGTTTCGATCATGCGCCCGATCAACTGGTCGCGGTCGTAGCGCAGAAGCGGCAGCCGATCGAGCGCGGCCGCGCCCTCGTTCGGCCCGCGCGGCGTGACGAGGATGAAGGGGTCGCGCGCCAGCGGGTATTCCAGAACGCCCTCGATCGAGTCGCCCGCGCTCGCCGCGACGGCGAGGTTGAGCCGCCGCGCCTTCAGGTCGGCGCTTATCTCGTGGCTCGGCGCCGTGATCAGGCGAAAGCGGCAGCGCGTCATGCTTTCGGCCAGAAGCGTGACGAGGCGCGGCGTGATGTCGTTGTCGAAATCGTCGATCATGCCCAGCGTCAGCGTGGAAAGATGCGCGAGATCCATCACCGTCAGCTCGGACTGGGCCAGGCGAAGCTGGCTGAGCACCTCGCGGGTCCGCGCCAGGAAACTGCGACCCGCCGGGGTCAGCTGCATCGGCCTGCGGGCGTGATCCAGCAACTCCACGCCCAGCGCCGCCTCGAGGTTCTTCATCTGCTGCGAAACGGCGGGCTGGCTGAGGCCGGTCAGCGCCGATGCCCGGGCGACCGAGCCCGACGCGGCCAGCGCCTCGAACACCTCCAGACCCCGCAGGGTCACCCCCTTCGTCACCATGGTCCGCCTCCGGGCGCGCGCCGCGCCACATTCGCCTTTAGTGAAACTCGGCCTTTCGGCCGTCAACCCCGGAGGAGCGTCGCCCGATGCCACCTGTCGCCCTGAAACCCGCCCCGGGCCTTGCGCCCGATGCCGCCGCAGACGTCGCCGACACGGTGCGGACCATGCTCGCCCGTATCCGCGCGGGCGGCGAGGAGGCGGTCCGCGACTACGCGCGCAGGCTCGACGGCTGGGAAAACGAGATCGTGGTGCCGCCCGAGGCGGCGGCGGAAGCGGGCGCGCGGCTGCACCCCGACCTGCGGGACGCGATCGCCTATGCGCACGCGAACATCCGCGCCTTCGCCGAGGCGCAGCGCGCCTCGATCACGGAATTCGAGACCGAACTGCGGCCCGGCCTCGTCGCCGGGCAACGGCTGATCCCGCTTGCCGCGGCGGGCGCCTATGTGCCGGGCGGCCGTTATGCGCACATCGCCTCGGCGCTGATGACGATCACCACGGCCAAGGCCGCGGGCGTGACCCATGTCACGGCCGCCTCGCCGCCGCGCGGCGACGGGATCCCCGACGCGGTGCTTCACGCCATGCACCTGGCCGGCGCGGACCGGATCCTTGCGCTCGGCGGCGTGCAGGCCGTGGCGGCGATGGCCGAAGGGCTTTTCGGCGCGCGTCCGGCGGACATCCTCGTGGGTCCGGGGAACGCCTTCGTGGCCGAGGCGAAGCGGCAGCTCTTCGGACCTGTCGGGATCGACATGGTCGCCGGACCGACCGATTCGATGGTCATCGCCGACGCCACCGCCGATCCGCACACGGTCGCCTGGGACCTGATAAGCCAGGCCGAGCACGGCGCGACATCGCCCGTCTGGCTTGTCACCGATCACCGCCCGCTGGCGGAGGCGGTGATGCGGCTGTTGCCCGACTGCGTCGCCACGTTGCCCGAGCTGAACCGGGCCGCCGCGGCCGCGGCATGGGACGCGATGGGCGAGGTGATCCTGTGCGACACCCGCGAGGACATGGCCGCGACCGCCGATGCCCACGCGCCTGAACACCTGCATGTCCAGGCCGTGGACCTGCCCTGGTGGCGCGCGCGTCTTTCGGCCTACGGCTCGCTTTTCCTGGGCGCCGATACCACCGTGGCCTTCGGCGACAAGGCGGCGGGCCCCAACCACGTGCTGCCTACCGGGCGCGCCGCCCGCCACACCGGCGGCCTTTCAGCCCACAAGTTCCTCAAGGTGGTGACATGGCAGCGCGCCACCAGCGAAGCGTTGCCCGAGCTCGTCCGCGCCACAACCGCGGTTTCTCGGGGCGAGGGCATGGAGGCCCACGCCCGCGCCGCCGAAATCCGGCTGGACACGGGCGCTCGCGCGATCGACCTCGCGCGGGAAGGGCAGGTGACCTGAGGCGTCGCCGCCTTGCGGTCGCGGCCATGCTATCATGCACGGGCGCCCGGGCCGCCCTGCGCGCCGGCCGTGGCGGGGCGCCCGCGCGGCGGGCTGCCAACGCCTCGCCCCGCGATGCGGATCCTCAGCGGTAGGCCGAGCAGACCTGCTCCACCCGGTCGCCGAAGGCCCTGTACTCCTGCCAGAAACGTTTGTCTCGCTGGCTTCGCGAGGTCCGGATTTCCTGCGCGCTGTGCGGGTCGCGAAAGAAGCGCGCCGCCTTGCGCTGGTCGCCGCGCTTCAGCATCCCGTCCGCCACGGCCTGGATGCACCCGCACATGGAGCGCGTCGCGCCGGGACGGTCCGATTGCAGGCACCCGCGCTGAAGCGGACCCGCAGCGGTGGAGGTCACGCCCGAAACCATGAGTAACGCCGCGCAAGCGGCGACACCGATCTTTTTCATCTGCCTCTTCGCCTCATGCTGCACGGGGCGCCGGAAGCGCCCTCTTTTTGTGGCGACATAATGCGCAGGCGCGTCCGGAATTTCAACGCGGGATCACGCCGCCGGCCCGTGCGCGGCAGCGATGTCTTGACGCAGGGGCAAGCTGCAGCACCTTTCAGGGGGCAACCCGAAGCGGAGGCCCCCATGCGCCACTTCCTTTCCGGCTGGCTCGCCGCCGCCGCCCTCGCTGTCGCCGCGCCCGCCGCCGCGCAGGAGGTGGACCTTGAGCTCGTGCTGCTGGCCGATGCCTCGGGGTCCATCGACCGCGATGAAATCCTGTTTCAACGCCGGGGCTACGCCGAGGCGATCGTCGATCCCGCCGTGCTGCGCGCCATCGCCGAGACCGCCTATGGCAGCATCGCGGTCACCTATGTGGAGTGGGCCGCCGCGGACAGCCAGGGCGTCGTGGTGCCCTGGACGGTGATCGCCGGCGCAGAGAGCGCCGCGCGCTTCGCCGAGGCGCTGATGGAGCCGCCGCGCATGGCCTACGGCCGCAACGCGATCGGCTCGGCGCTTCTCGCCGGCAAGCGGCTGATCGAGGAGAACGATATCGACGGCTGGCGCAAGGTGATCGATTTTTCCGGCGACAGCGCCAACAACTACTCCGGTCCGCCCATCTCCGCCGCGCGGGAGGAGGTGCTGGCCGCGGGCATGACCATCAATGCGCTCGCGATCCGCTGCCGCTTCTGCTCGGGGAGAGCGGGAGGCGGTGCCGACCTCGAACGGCTCTACGAGGACAGGATCATCGGCGGGCCCGGCGCGTTCGTGGTGACGGCGGACGGCATGGACAGCTTCGCCGACGCGGTGCGCCGCAAGCTGATCCTCGAGATTTCCGGCCCCTCGGGCCGCCACGGCCCCGCCATCGCCGCGCGCTGAGCAGCGCGGGACCGCGCCCCCGGCACAGCCGCGGCGCGACCGTCCATCCGGGGCCGTCGCTGCTATCTCAGGGGGAAATGGCAGGCGTGAACGCGGCCGTCTTCCTGGACGCGGTGCCGGGGCTTTTCAATGCGGCAGCGCTCCTGCGCGTAGGGACAGCGGCCCACGAAATCGCATCCCGTGGGTCGGTTCACGAGGCTCGGCACCTCGCCCGAGATCGAGACATGCGTGCGCCGCCGGTCCGGATCGGGCTGGGGCACGCCGCGCACCAGCGCCTCGGGATAGGGGTGGGCGGGCTCGGCGAAGATCGCCTCGCCGTCGCCCTGCTCCACGATGCGTCCCAGATACATGATCGCCAGCCGGTCCGAGATGTGGCGCACCACGGGCAGGTTGTGTGTGATCACGAGGTAACCCAGCCCGTGCTCGGCCTGAAGCTCGGCCATGAGGTTCAGGATCTCGCCCTGCACCGAGACATCGAGCCCCGCGGTCGGCTCGTCGGCGATGATCAGCCGCGGGTTGAGCGCGAGCGCGCGGGCCACGCCGACGCGCCGGGCCTGCCCGCCCGACAACTCGTGCGGGTAGCGCGACAGGAACGCCTTGGGCAGGCGCACGAGCCCGGCGAGGCGCTCGGCCTCTGCGTCGAGATCGGTGTCGATGCCGTGGATCTGCAACGGCTCGGTGATGAGCGCACGCACCGATTTCCGCGGCGAGAGCGAGCCCACCGGGTCCTGGAACATCATCGCCATGTCGCGGCGCAACGGCTTGAACCGGCCCTCGCGCATGGTGCGGATCTCCTCGCCGCCGAAGCGGACGCTGCCGCCCTGCGAGGCGACGAGATGGAGCACCGCCCTGCCCAGCGTCGTCTTGCCCGAACCGCTTTCGCCGACGAGGCCCACGGTCTCGCCCTCGCGCACCGAAAGCGAGACGTCGAGCACCGCATCGACGAAGGGATCCTTCACGCCCTTCAGACGCGCGCTCAGCGATCCCATGGTGGGAAAGCGCACGTTGAGGTCCTCGACCTCGAGCACCGGCGCGGTGCCCGCGTCGGGCGAGGCGCGGCGCGCGCCGCCCCCCTCGCCCGCGCGGACGGTGGCGACGTCGGCGGGCGGCGGCCACGCGGCATCGGCGTGCGGTCCGGCGACGAGGTGACAGCGGGCGATGCCCCCCGCGGGCGTGGCGTGATCGGGCGGCGTCTCGGCCCGGCAGACCTCCATCGCGCGGGGGCAGCGGTCGGCGAAGATGCAGCCGCCAAGCGGGCGCGTCAGGTCCGGAATGTCGCCGGGAATCACCGGCAGCCGGCGGCTGCGCTCGGCGATGCGCGCCGGATCGCACTCCAGCAGCGCACGGGTGTATGGGTGCTGCGGGGCATGGAAGATGCTGCGCACATCGCCGGTTTCCACCACCTCGCCGGCATACATGACGACCACCTGGTCGCAGAGCTCGGCGATCAACCCGAGGTTGTGCGAAACGACCACGACCGTCGCATCGAATTCGGTCTGAAGCTCGTGGAGCAGATGGATGATCTGCGCCTCCATCGTCACGTCGAGCGCGGTGGTGGGCTCGTCCGCGAGCAGCAGGTTCGGTTCGGTCAGCAGCGCCATCGCGATGCCTGCCCGCTGCCGCATCCCGCCGGAGAACTGGTGCGGATACTGATCGACGCGCTCGCCCGGGTCGGGAATGCCGACCTTTTCCAGCATCGCGATGCCGCGTCGGCGCTTTTCCGCGGCCGACATGCCCCGCCGGCGATAGAGGATGTCGCGCATCTGCCGGGCATAGCTCAGCACCGGGATCTGGCTGGTCATCGGATCCTGGAAGACGACGGAGATCTCCTCGCCGCGGGCGGCCCGCATCGCCTCTTCGGAAAGGCGCAGCATGTCGCGTTCGCCGAAGAGGATCTGCCCCGCCGTCACCTCCGCGTTGCCGGCCAGAAGCCCGAGGATCGACCAGAGCACCGTGCTCTTGCCCGATCCGCTTTCCCCGACGACGCCCACGAATTTCCCGCGCGGCACCGCGAAACTGACGTCGCGCAGCGCCTTCACCCGCCCGCGCGGCGTGCGGAAATCCACCGAGAGGTTGCGGATGTCGAGCAGCGTGGCCTCGTCGCCGGTCGTGTCTTTCGCCATGTCAGCGCCCCTTGCCCATGCGCGGATCGAAGATGTCGCGCAGCGCCTCGCCCAGGAAGGTGAAGCCGAGCGTCGTCAGGATCAGCGGGACGCCCCCCGCGATCACCATCCAGGGCGTGTCGCGGATCACCAGGTAGCCCTCGTTCAGGATCGTGCCCCAGCTCGCCGTCGGCGGCAGCACGCCGAGCCCCAGGAACGACAGCCCCGCCTCGACGGTGACGACCACGGGCACCTCCATCGCCGCGAGGATCAGAAGCGGGCCGACGACGTTGGGCATGACGTGCTGGAACAGGATGCGCGGCGTCGAGGCGCCCAGGGAGCGTTCGGCGATAATGAAATCGGCGGATTTCAACGACAGCGTGGCGGTGCGCGCGACGCGGGCGTATTGCGGGATGGAGGGGATGATGACGATGGCCAGCACCAGTTCCAGGCTCGGGCCGGTCAGCGCGACCGTGGCGAGCGCGAGGATGATCGTCGGGAAGGCCCGGACGGTGTCGAAGAGCAGAAGCAGAAGATTGTCCAGCCAGCGCGGGCCGAAACCCGCCATCATGCCCAGGATCAGCCCCACGACCAGCGAGACCGACACGCCGATCGCGGCGATCTTCAGCGCGACGCGCCCGCCGTAAAGGATGCGCGAGAAGGTATCGCGGCCAAGCTGGTCGGTGCCTGCCCAGTGCTCGGCCGTGGGGCTGGAAAGGCGGGCCGGAATGTTCAGCGCGTTCGGATCGTAGGGCGCGAGCCACGGCGCGAAGATCGCCGAGGCGAAGAAGACCAGCACCAGTACGAGGCCCGTCATGCCCTGCCAGCTGGTCAGGAACATGCGCAGCTTCTCGCGCCGCTCGCGGGCGGCGGATTCGCGCATGGTATCTTCCAGCGCGTCCTCGGGAAGGCGGCTGGCGTCCACGGGCGGCAGCCCGGTTTCCATTTCAGAGCGTTTCACGGACACGGGGATCCAGCCAGGCAACGATGAGATCGGACAGCAGGACGACGACGATGTAGAGCGCGGTCGCGACCAGCACGCCGCCCTGCACGATGGGGAAGTTCCGCGCCATGACGGCGTCGAAGATGAGCTTGCCGAGGCCCGGGCGCGCGAAGATGATCTCCGCGAAGACGGTCGACGAGATCAGCCCGCCGAAGCCCATGCCGATCAGGGTCACCGTGGGCAGGATCGCCACGCGCAGCGCGTAGCCGAACACCACCCGGCGCGGGCGCAGGCCGAAGGCGCGGGCGGACCGGATGTAGGTCTCGCCCATGACCTCGAGCATCGAGGCGCGCACCATCCGCGCGAGATAGCCGACCCAGCTGAGCCCGATGGCGAAGGCGGGCAGGACGAGATGGCGGAGCTGGTCGCCCAGATCGCCGGGTTCGCCCGCGCCGATCGCGGGCAGCCAGCCCAGCCCCACCGCGAAGATCAGAAGCGCCCAGATCGACACCAGGAAAGAGGGCACCGCGATGGTCCCGACGGAGAGAAGCCCCGTGACCCGGTCGAGCGCCGTGTTGGGCCGCACCGCCGCCAGGCAGCCCAGCGGAACCCCCAGCAGCACGGCCCAGCCGAGACCGGCGCACACCAGCGCGAGCGTGAAGCCCAGGCGCTCGCCGATGATCGTGGCCACCGGGCGGTCGGAAAAGACATCCACGCCCAGATCCCCCGTCAGCGCGTTGCCGACATAGATCAGGAATTGCGTCCAGACCGGCTCGTCCAGGTGCATCTTCGCGGCGTAGCGGGCGATCGCCTCGGGCGTCGCGCGCGGGCCCAGCGCGATCGTCGCCGGATCGCCGGGTATGAGATGCAGAAGCGAGAACAGCACCGCGACCACGAGAAGGATCACCGCGGCGGACAGGCCCAGCCGTTTCGTCAGGTAGATCATCTTGCGCCCAGGGCTTCGGGCGCCGCCCCGGCATCGCGTCCCGGGGCGGCGCGGTGTGTCACGCCCGCACGAAGCGGCGGTAGTCCAGTTCCCCCGTGGGCGCCGCGCTTACCACGACGTCGCTGGAATGCACGAAGGCCTCGGGCTCGTGGTTGATCCAGACATAGGCACCTGTTTCCTCCATGATGTCCTGCATCCGCAGGTAGATCTCCTCGCGCCGGGCCGGATCGGTCTCGCGCGTGCCCTCGGCATAGAGGCGGTCATATTCCTCGGAGGTCCAGCGCTCCCAGTTCCAGACACCGACCTGGTCGGAGGTGAACCACTGGGTCGCCTCGTAGGGGTCGGGCGTCGTGCCGAACCGCATCAGCCAAAGTTCCAGGTCCTGCCAGGTGTCGCCCTTGCTTTCCTGGCCCATCTCCCAGAACGGGCCGGAGTCGAGCGGCAGCACCTTCACCGTGATGCCGATGCCGGCGAGGTTGGCCTGGATGATCTGGGCGGCCAGCATCCGCTCCTGCGTGTTGAGCGTGCGCAGCGTCAGTTCCAGCCCGGCGATCCCGGCCTCGGCCAGAAGGTCGCGCGCCTTCTGGGGATCGTACTGGTAGTATTTGGTCGCGTCGCGCTTGCCGAGCAGGCCGGGGCAGACGATGCCGTAGGATTTCTCGGTGGTGCCGGAATAGGCGCCTTGCAGGATCGAGTCCACGTCCACCGCGTGCTGGATCGCGCGCCGCACGGTCAGGTCCGCGAGCTTGGGGTTCTGGGTGTTCATGCCGAGCCACATGTATTGCAGCTCGCCCCCCACGGTGATCTCGGCGCCGTCGGGCATGTTCGCGCTGTAGCGCGCGAGCGTGTCGGCCGCGACCTCCGTGCAATGCAGCTCCCCGGCCTCGAAGGCCAGTTCCGCCGCCTTCACCTGGCCGATGATCGGGCATTCGACCCGCTCGAAGGCCGGCTTGGGCCCGGTCCAGTCCGGGTTCGGCGTGTAGAGCGCGCGCTGCCCGGGCGTGAGGTCCAGCTTGTAGGGCCCGCAGATCGCCGGGAACTCCGTCGTGAAGCGTTCGCCCACATCCTTCATGGCCTTTTCCGACAGCACCGCCCCGGGGCCGTGGCAGAGCGTGACCATGATGAAGGGCGCGAAGGGCTCCTTCAGCACGATGGTGCCCGACCGCTCGTCAGTGACGTCGACGCGGTCGAGCGCCTCGAAATAGCCCGACCAGTCGCTCGAGGTCATCCGCTCATAGGAATACTTCACGTCCGCCGCCGTCCCCGGCCCGTAGCCGCCGGACCAGACCAGCCCGTCGCGCAGGGTGAAGTCGATGTGGGTGGCGTCGCGCTGTTCCAGCTTGTCGACGAAATAGGTCGGCTCCCAGGTGACGGTGTCGCCCTCGCGCTTGTACTGGGCGAGGAAGGGCAGACACTGCTTCTGCGCCTCGATCTCGATGCCGCCGGTCATGAAGCCCGGGTCGAGCACGTCGAGATCGCCGTCGATCCGCAGCCGCAGCGTGCCCGAGGATTGCGCCGCCGCCTTGAACGGCAGCACCGCCGCGGCACCCGCGGCCGCCGTCGAGGCGAGGAACCCGCGTCTTGTCTGGGTGAAACGTGTCATTGGAAGTCCTCCCGTATTTGTTTTCAGGTTCAACAGGCAAAAATGGATCCGCCACGCGATCCGTGGCCCGCCGCGAGGCGGTCATGCGTCGTGCCTGCGCGCTTTCGCGCCATCACACCAACTGCCGCGGAATGCGCTCGTCCCAGCTTTCGTCGTGCACGAGGTCGTCGTTCTCCCAGGCGCGCGCCCGTGCCTTGACGATGAAATGCGTCGCGTCCGCGGTGAGCGTCGTCTCGGTCTCGCTGCGCATCTTCCAGTCGCCGCGCTCCAGCGCGTAATGCCAGCGCACGTCCCCGACGGCCGACGTGATGTCGCCCGGCCGCACCCGGTAGGATTCGTAACCCTGCGAATAGGTCGTCAGCTCGTTGCCGGCGATCCGCACCCGTCCGCCACCCTCGGCAAGGCGCATTTCCATCTCCCCGGTGCGCGCATCCTCGACGATCTGCCAGTACTCTTCCGGCGCCTCCAGGACCTCCTTCTCGAGAGGCGGCGCGGCCTCCGGCGCCTCGAAGGCGGGGAGCGCGTCGTCCTCGGGAACCGGCGGGCGCAGCGGCAGGACGAGGCGCGAGCCCTCGGTGTGGACCGAGATCGTCACCTTCTCGGGCGCGGGCCAGATCATCGGGAAATAATTCGTCGAGATCGCGAGGCGGAGGCGGTGCCCGGGCCGGAACCGCTGCGCGACATGCTTCATCGGCACGGTGACCCTGTAGCGTTTGCCCGGCTCCAGCGGCTCGGGATGCTCGTGGCTGTCGCGGTGGGTCAGGTTCAGCACGCCGAAGGTGACGCGGGTGGACCGACCGTCGGGATGAACGTCGCCGATCCGCACGGCGAGTTGCGCCACGGGCCGGTCCACCGAAAGCTCGAGCACGACCTGCGCGTCCCCCGCGATGTCGAGCGGGTCCTCGAGCGGTGCGGTCTCGAAGGTCAGGCTCCCGGCATCGTCCCGGCGCTTGTCGAGGGGCGCGTCGCCCGGTTTCGAATAGCCGCACCACTTGCCCGAGGCCATCCCGACATCGAGCGGGGTGGAATGTTCCAGCACCCCGTCGGGCGCCGTGGCCTCGCGTGACAGGCTGTGGTCGGCGCCCAGCCGGAATTCCGCGCGCTCCACGTTCGGGGAGGGCCAGGACGGCTCCGCGATCCACGCGCCCTCGCGGACCTCGTAATGGCCCGCGGGCTCGGCGCTGTTCATCCGGTAAAGGCGCAGCATCGGCTCGTCCATGATGCCGGTGTCCTTGCCCTTCAGCCAATGGTCCCACCAGCGCAGCTCTTCCTGCAGGAAGCCGATGGCCGGGCCGGGCTCACCGATATGCGGATAGCGGTGCGCCCAGGGACCGACGAGGCCCTTCCTCGGACCCTGGAGGTTCTCCATCAGACGGAACACAGCGCGGCAGTAGCCGTCGGGCCAGCCCGAGACCGCGTAGACGGGGATCTGGATCTTCGACCAGTCCTCGCAGACGGAGCCATGCTTCCAGAACTCGTCGCGGGTCTGGTGTTCGAGCCAGTTCTTCAGCCAGAGGCCGCTCCCCTTCAGCCGCTCTTTCCACATCTCGCGCCAGCGCTCGCCCACATGGCGCGGATCCGGCGGCAGCGTGTTGCGGCCGAACATGATCGACGCCCAGGAAAGCTGCTCGCCCAGAAGGCAGCCGCCCATGTAGTGCACGTCGTCGGCGTAACGGTCGTCGGTCGAGCACAGCGTGACGATCGCCTTCAGCGCCGGCGGCTGAAGCGCGGCGACCTGAAGCCCGTTGAACCCGCCCCACGAGATGCCGATCATGCCGAGATTGCCGTCGCACCAGGGCTGGTCGGCGATCCAGGAGATGGCATCGACGCCGTCCTGCAACTCCTGCGGCAGGTATTCATCCGGCATCACCCCTTCCGAGTCGCCCGCGCCACGCAGGTCGAGGCGCACCACCGCATAGCCGTGACCGGCAAGATAGGGCTGCATCGTGGCGTCACGCTCGGCGGTGAAGTCGTTCTTGCGGTAGGGAAGATATTCGAGGATCGCGGGCACCGGGGCGTCCTCCGCCCCCTCGGGCATCCAGATCCGCGCCGCGAGGCGGCAGCCGTCCGGCATCGGGATTTCGGTGTGCTCGATCTCCCGCACCGCGTGCGGGAAGGATCTGACGATCTTCATGCGTGACGCTCCGCTAACTGCCTTTCCTTCAGACAAGCATGCGCGGGGGTGCGACGCAATTTCGCGCCCTTTCGCGGATTGACACTTTTTGCGCATCCATGCGCTAAATGCGCGGTCATGGATGATTTCGCCGACAACCTGTCCTTCCTGTGCTCGCACTATCCATCGATCGCGGAGGTGTGCCGCCGCCTCGGGATCAACCGCCAGCAATTCAACAAGTATCTCTCGGGGCAGTCGCGCCCGTCGCGGGCCAACATGCGCCGGATATGCGATTTCTTCGGCGTGACCGAGGGAGAGATCGTCTCGGAGGCGTCGCAGCTGCGCAGCCTCGCCTCGGTGCGCACACAGCCCTTCGCGTCCCCGGCGCTCGATGGCCCCATGGCCCATCTCGAACGCCTGATGCGCGCGAGCGGAAGCCTGCGCCGCTATGACGGATATTATTTCCGCTATTTCTACTCTTTCGGGAAGCCCGGGCGGATCACGAAATCCCTTGCGCGCATCTATCACTTCGACGGGCGTTGCTACTGGAAGAACCTCGAACTCATCCGCGAGGACGGGCGCGGCCCGGCCGATGCCATCAGCAAGTACGAAGGCGCGGTCTTCTTCCTGACCAACCGGATCTACATCGTCGAATACGAGGCGATGCAATCCAACTCGATCACGCAGATGACGCTCTATCCCAGCTATCACAGCCGGATCGGCCGGCTGACGGGTATCCAGACCGGCGGGCCGACCCGCCGGGGCCGCAAGCCCGGCGCGTCGATCGCGATGCTCGAGCATCTCGGCCAGCAGGTCGACGTGAAGCGGGCGCTTTACGGCTGCGGGCTTTTCGCGCCCGACGCGCACGAGATCCCCGAAGGCGTGCCCGAGATGATCCGCAACAGGATCCCCGAAGGCGGCCACGTGCTGGAAGTCGAGGAATCCTGAACCGCACGCAGCGCGGCGCGAGAGAGGTCCCGCGTCTCGACCGGAGTCACGGTCGCTCCCCGCGGCGCCCTTCCTCGAAACACATCCGCGGTTGCCGGGAGGCGGTCCGGTATCTGGATAACTGCTCCCGGGGCCGGCGCTCTGGATCGAGCCAAGGACGGCGCGCCCCACGAAAACCTCTGCCGAAGAAGATCCCCGAGGCCCGCTGCAAGCCGGGCAGCGGCCCCTGCCAGCGCGGCGGAGGCCGCTTTCAAATGTCGCGCGATGCCGGCAGCGGCGCTGCCGGCAGCCGGTTCAGAAGACGACCCGTCCATGCACGCCCACATCGGGCGTCTTGTCGGTCACGTTGGCCTTGGCGATCTCGTAGAGATACGCGGCGCCGCCTTCCGTGGCCCAGATCTCGCCCTCGTGGGGCGTGAACTTGACCAGCCGCACGGCGTCGTCGTCACGGCCATCGGGGAACCAGGCCGCGGCCATCGCGGACCAGAGTTCATCGAGCTTGGCGGCGTCGTTGGTTTCCTCGAGCTTGCCGAAGACGTTGGCGTAGAAATTCGCCCTGGGGTCGGCCACGTGGAACGACGCCTCGCCGCCGGATTTCGCCGCCCGGTCGGCCGCCGAACCGGCGGCGGTGATGAACCAGATCGCGTTCGCGTCCTTTTCGGGCATCGGCGACATCGGCACCGGCCTTTCGCCATCCCCCGCCAGAAGACCGGCGCGCACGTCGTCGAGACGGCTCCAGAATTCCTGCTTGAGTTCCGTATCTGCCATGAGCATTTTCCTTGCCCTGTGGTGATAAATCGAATGGCGCGGCACGCTGTCGGTGCAGCGGCGCGCGCCCGCCCTTTGCTTGCGGCATGCGAGGGTGTCGGCTTCTCGGGCAAGGGGCAAGGGGCAGCGGCCGGAGGCGCCCCACGCCACGCCGAAACGCCTCGACGGGCGCTATTCCGGTGCCGGGCGCATGTTAGCGTCAGCGATCCGAAGATATCCGGATGTCATGGCTGGGGTGGTAGGATTCGAACCTACGGTACACGGTACCAAAAACCGCTGCCTTACCACTTGGCTACACCCCAGCGGTGGAGCGCTAGTTACTCCCGGCGCCGGCGCGACGCAAGCCCTCGCTGCGGGAAAATGGCCTCCTCATTCGCGGGCGGCATCGCCGCTCAGAAGGTTTTGCGCCCCGGCGTCGGACCGCTCTTCCCGGACGATCTGGTCGAGCGCCTGTTCGTCGTAGGCGGCCACGTCCTGCGGCTCCCGCAAGCTGTGACCGGCGGCGGGGACCGCGCCGCGCGGCGCGGTCGCGTTCGCGTCGGGCGGGGCGACGCGCATGACGCGGTATGTGGGTTCCGGCATTTCGATGCCCGCCTCCGCGAACGCTGCCATGACGAGGCGGATCGCCTCCCCGCGCGCGGGATAGAAGCTGCTCTCCCGCTGCGAGATCCACGCCGTGAGCCGCAGGGCCACGGAACTGTCGCCCGCCTCGTGGACCCATACGCTCGCCGCCGGCCGATCCAGAACGAAGGGCAACGCTTGCAGCGTCCCGGCGGCGATTCGCTGCGCTTCGGCCAGGTCGGTGTCCGGCGCGACACCGAGATCGAACACGATCCGGGTGGCGTCGTTGCGCGTGTAGTTCACGAGCCTGCTCTTGAAGACGGTCGCGTTCGGGATTCGGACGTGATTGCCGTCATGGGACAGAAGGATCGTGGCGCGGCTCGTCAGGCGGACCACCTTGCCGACATCGCCCTCGATCTCGACCGTGTCGTCGGGGTCGAAGGGCTGACGGATCGAGAGCATGATCGACGCGATGAAGTTTTCCACCGTGTCCCGGACCGCGAAGCCTACCGCAAGGCCGATGAGGCCGGCCGCCCCGAGGATCGTGCCGAGAAGCGCCGTGGCGCCCAGGATGTCGAGCCCGGCGACGAGCCCGGCGAGCACGAATCCCAGCCGCACGAGCTGGCGGTAGATATCCGCGATGAAACCGTTCGGCGCGAGGCGTCGCCACGGTCCGCGCCAGCGCGTGATCAGCCAGCCGATGGCGGCGACGGCGACGAAAACGGCCGCCGCGACCGACAGAAGCGGCAAGGTGGCGACCACCTGCCGCCAACGCGCGCGCGGGCGCTCCATCGCGGGATCGAGGCGTTCGGCGACCGCGGTGGTCTCGGCGACCTGATTGCGCACGGTGATCACCTCGGAAAGGCGGTTGGCGATCTCGTCGAGCTGCGCAATCGCCGCGCCGTCGACGGCAGTTCCCCGGAAAGTGACGATGCCCTCTCTCACCGTCACCGTGACGTCGTCGTACCCGTCGAGTTCGGACAGGATGCCGCGCAGGCGCGTGGCGATGGCGGCGTCCGTCGCGGCGTCGTTCTCGAGCTGGATCGCGGGGCCGGTCGCGGGCGCGGGCGTCTGCTGCGCGAAGGCCGCGGCAGGTGCGGTTGCGCCCAGAACGAGCGCGAGGAAGAGGGGCGCGAGGCGCGACATGCGGCGGCTCCGTCGGCGGCGGTCTCCGCTCACACTACAGCGCCACGTCGCCCGGGCAAGCCGTGGCGCGCCGCCACCAGGACCGCCCCGGGGGCTGGGAAAGCCGCCGCCCGTCCGCGGCCCATGCGGAAGCTGGAGCAAGACCGCGTCGTGGCGCGGGCCGCCGGCACGTTGCCCTTGCCATGCTGTCGGGCGGATGATCTTCTCGAAAGATGCGGGCGAGGCGGCGGATCGGGCGACGATGATCGAAATCGATGGAGTCACGAAGATTTTCGGCACTGGAAGCACCGCCTTCCGCGCGCTCGACGAGGTCTCCGTCACGATCCGCGAAAACGAATTCTTCACGCTTCTCGGCCCGTCGGGCTGCGGCAAGACCACGCTTCTGCGGCTGATCGCGGGCTTCGAATACCCGACCGAGGGGCGCATCACCCTCGACGGCGGCGACCTGCTCGACAACCCGCCGCACCGGCGCCCGGTGAACACCGTCTGCCAGTCCTACGCGCTGTTCCCGCACATGACGGTGGCCGAGAATATCGGCTTCGGGCTGGAGATGCTGGGCAAGCCGCGGCAGGAGGTGCGGCGCACGGTGGACGAGATGCTCGAGCTCGTGCGCATGACGGAGATGGCCGGGCGGCGCACGAGCCAGATCTCGGGCGGGCAGCAGCAGCGCGTGGCGCTGGCCCGCGCGCTCGCGCCGCGCCCCAAGGTGCTGTTGCTGGACGAACCGCTTTCGGCGCTCGATTTCAAGCTGCGCAAGGACATGCAGCTCGAGCTCAAGCGGCTTCAGTCGGAGACGGGGATCACCTTCGTCTTCGTCACCCACGACCAGGCCGAGGCGCTGACCATGTCCGACCGGATCGCGGTGATGAACGAGGGCTCGATCCGCCAGATCGGCGGCCCGCGCGACATCTACGATCACCCGGCGGAAAGGTTCGTGGCCGACTTCATCGGCGACACCACCTTCCTCGAGGCCGAGCTGCTGGACGTTTCGGACGGGCGGGCGCGGATCCGGCTGCCATCCGGCACCGAGACCGAGGCCCGGACAGCGGAGGGCGGCGCCGCGTCGGGGCACGTCACGCTCGCGGTGCGGCCCGAGCACGCCCAGCTTTCCCCGCCCGACGGGGCGCTTCTGCCCGGCCGGCTGGCCGAGGTGGTCTATTTCGGCACCGACACGCACTTCCACGTCGATCTCGATGCCGGCGGACGCTTCGTCGTGCGCCAGCAGAACCAGCCCGACGCGGCCCAGCCGCGGCAGGCCGGCGACCCGGTGGGCATCACCTTCGCCGCCGGTGTCGGCCAGGTCCTGAGGGACTGAACGGATGGCCCTGCCCGCCCATCGACAGGACACCGACAGGCGCCGCGCCCGCGCCCTGCTGCTGGCGCCCGCGCTCGTCATCCTGCTCTTCGCGGCGTCCGGCCCGCTTCTGATCGTCCTGATCTATTCCTTCCTGACCCCGGGGGATTACGGCGGGGTCGTGTGGGACTTCTCCACCGATGCGTGGGTCAGCGTCCTGATGGAGCGTGACTTCTTCACCGGCGAGGTCGGGCTGGCCGATGCGCACCTGTCGATCTTCTGGCGCTCGATCAAGCTGTCGCTGATGACGACGCTGCTGGCGCTGCTCTTCGGTTTCCCGACGGCCTACTTCATCGCCACCCGTCCACGCGGCACGCGCGACTTCTGGATGCTGCTCATCATCATCCCGTTCTGGACGAACCTGCTGATCCGCACCTTCGCCATCATGGAACTCATCCGCAACGAGGGCACGGTGAACACGATCCTGCTCTGGGCCGGCGTCATCGACGCCCCGATCCAGATGCTCTTCACCGAATTCGCGGTGCTCGTCGGCATGGTCTACGTCTACCTGCCGCTCATGGTGCTGCCGATCTACGCCTCGCTGGAGCGGTTCGACTTCTCGCTCGTGGAGGCGGGCTACGACCTCTACGCCACGCGGCTGCAGGTGTTGCGGCGGATCATACTTCCGCTGGTGAAGCCGGGCGTGGTGGCGGGCTCGATCCTCGTCTTCGTGCCCTGCCTCGGCGCCTACGTCACGCCGCGGGTGCTGGGGGGCGGCAAGAACATGATGCTCGGCAACTTCATCGAGCTTCAGTTCGGACAGGGGCGCAACTGGCCGCTCGGCGCGGCCCTGTCGCTCACGCTTCTGGCCATCGTCATGGTGGCGCTGATCTTCTACATCCGCGCCGCCGGGCGCGAGGAGGTGCGCGGGCATGGCTAGGCGGCAGGGGGTCGACGTGACCCGGCAACCGGGCTTCACCACGGTGGCGACGCTGTGCTTCGTGCTGCTTTACCTGCCGATCTTCCTTCTCGTGATCTTCTCGTTCAACGCGGGCACCTCGGTCGCCCTCTGAGAGGGTTTCTCGCTGCGCTGGTACGCCTCGGCGCTCGAGAACGAGCAGGTTCAGGCCGCGACGGTCCGGTCTGTGGTGATCGCCACCGCCGCCTCGGCCATCGCCACCTCGGCCGCCGTGGGCGCGGACATGCTGGGCCCCCGCACGCGTCCGTGGCGCGGGCAGACCGTCGTCTTCGCGCTCGTGAACCAGCCGCTGATGGTGCCCGAGATCGTGACCGCCGTGGCGCTGCTGATCTTCTTCGCGATGATCAAGGTCGCCACCGGCTACACCGGGCTCTGGTATCTCATCATCGCGCATACCGCCTTCTGCATTCCCTTCGCGTTCCTGCCGATCCGGGCGCGGCTGCAGGGCATGGACCTCACGCTGGAACAGGCGGCGGCCGACCTTTACGCGACGCCGTGGCAGGTGTTCCGGCGGGTCACGCTGCCGCAGCTCTGGCCGGGCATCCTCGCCGGCGCGATGCTGGCCTTCGTGATTTCGCTCGACGACGTCGTGATCACCGAGTTCGTGAAATCCGCCGGGCAGGATACCCTGCCCACCTACATGCTGGGCCAGCTCCGCCGCGCGGTGACGCCCGAGATCAACGCGATCTCGACCGCGCTTCTCGCCGTCTCGGTCGTGCTGGTGATGGCGTTCTTCTTCCTCAACCGAAGCAGGAAGTGACCAAGGAGGTACGAAAGATGAACAGACTGCTGATGACCACGGCGGCGCTCGCCTTCGCCGGGCCGGCGCTCGCGCAGGAGCTCAACATCTACAACTGGGGCAACTACACCAGCCCCGAGATGATCGAGAAGTTCGAGGCCGAGACCGGCATCGACGTCACGATCACCGACTACGACAGCAACGATACCGCGCTCGCCAAGATCCAGGCCGGCGGGCACGGCTTCGACATCGTCGTGCCATCGGCGACCTATGTGCCGATCTACCTGCAGGAGGGCCTGCTGCTGGAGGCGCGGCCCGACCAGATGGAGAATTTCGAGCACATGGCGGAGCGCTGGCGCGATCCCGATTTCGACCCGGGACGGCGTTACACCGTGCCGTGGCAGTGGGGCACCGTCGGCATGGCGGTCAACACCTCCGACTATGACGGCGACATCAACACCGCCGCGATCTTCCTGGAGCCGCCCGAGGCGCTTCGCGGCAAGATCAACGTCATCCCCGAGATGATGGACGTGATGTCCATCGCCATCTACTACGTCGGCGGCGAGCAGTGCAGCCAGGACCGCGAGACGCTGAGCGAGGTGCGCGATCTTCTGGTGGCGGCGAAACCGCACTGGCTGTCGATCGACTACAGCACGGTGGAACGGCTCGCCGCCGAGGACATCGCGGCCAGCATCACCTGGAACGGGGCCGCGTTGCGCGCCCGGCTTCAGAACGACGACATCGCCTTCGGCTATCCGGTGACGGGCTTTCCGGTCTGGTCGGACAACCTCGCGATCCTCGCGGACGCGCAGAACGTCGAGGAGGCGAAGACCTTCATGAACTTCATCATGGATCCCGAGAACGCGGCGATGATCTCGAACTTCGCGCGCTACGCCAACGGCATCGCGGGCTCCGAGGAATACATGGACGAGGTCATGGCCACCGCGCCCGAGGTCGTCGTGCCGGAGGAGTTCGCCTCCGCCGGGGTCGATTCGAAGATCTGCCCGCCCGAGGCGCAGCAGATCTACCGCGCGATCTGGACCGAGCTTCTGAAATGATCCCTGCCGGGGGCGCGCCCGCGCGCCCCCGGACCCTTCCCGACCCACGGAGTGCCCGCATGGCCGCCGCGCCCGACCTCGTCATCCTCAACGGCAAGCTTGTCACCTTCGACCCGGCTCGGCCGCGCGCAGAGGCGCTGGCGGTGAAGCACGGCACGATCACCGCCGTCGGCGCGACCGGGGAGATCCGCGGCCTCGCCGGTTCTGCCACGCGCGTCTTCGACGCACAGGGCGCCACCGTGCTGCCGGGCTTCATCGACAGCCATGTCCACCTCTTCGGCGGGTCGGTGGAGCTCGACTACCTGAACCTCTACGGGGTCGAGGGCCACGACGCGCTGACCGAGGCGGTACGCGCCGAAGCCGCGCGGAGCGACGACCGCGTGGTCTTCGCCGTGATGGCCGCCTACGACATCCTGGGGCCCGGCCGTCAGACCACGCGCCAGGATCTCGACCGCGTGCTGCCCGACCGGCCCTTTGCCATGTTCGCCCCCGACCATCACACGATCTGGGCCAACACGAAGGCACTGGAACTCGGCGGTATCCTGCATGGCGGCGAGACGGATGCGGGCGCGGAGATCGTGATGGCGCCCGACGGCACGGCGACGGGGGAACTGCGCGAGCCCGGCGCCTACAAGCCCGTCCTGCGCCACACCCGCCACGGCGGGCGCGACATGGAGGGACTCGTCACCGGCGCCGACCCGGTGCCCGCGCCGGGCCCGGCCGACCGCGCGCGCGACAAGGCCGCCATCGCCCGCGGGCTGGCCCACTGCGCGAGCCACGGCATCACCGGGCTCCACAACATGGACGGAAATTTCTACACCGCCGAGCTGCTGACCGAGCTCGAGGCGGAAGGAAAACTGCTCTGCCGCACCGAGGTGCCCTTCCACCTGAAAAGCTTCGATCCGCTCGACCGGCTGGAAGAGGCCGAAGAGATGCGCCGCCGCTTCTCCGGGGACTGGATCTGGACCAACCGCGTGAAGATGTTCATGGACGGGGTAGTGGAAAGCCGCACGGCGCTGATGCTGCGCCCCTACCCCGGCACGACCCATGTCGGCGATCCCGTCTTCGGGGCCGATCACTTCACCGAAGCCTGCGTGCGCATCGACGCGATGGGGCTGCAGATCGCCACGCACGCGATCGGCGATCTCGCCATCCGGCGCACGCTCGACGGCTATGAGGCCGCGCGGCGCGCGAACGGCGTGCGCGACAGCCGCCACCGGGTCGAGCATATCGAGGTGCTCCATCCCGACGACCTGCCCCGCTTCGCCGCGCTCGGCGTCGTCGCCTCGATCCAGCCCGGCCACGCGCCGCGCGGCCGCATCTTCCCCGCGCACGGGCTCGACGAGGTGCTCCACCCCGAGCAGATCCCGATGGCCTTCGCCTGGCAGTCGATCCGTCAGACCGGGGCGCGCGTCTGCTTTTCCACCGACTGGCCGGTGATCCAGGTGGACGTGATGGACAGCGTGAAGGCGGCCGCGGCGCCGCTCGAGCTGCCCGCGCCTTGGACCGACCAGCGCCAGGACCTCATGGACACCCTGCGCTCCTACACCTGCGACAACGCGTGGGTGGAGTTCACCGAGGATCGCAAGGGCCGGCTCCGTGACGGTTTCCTCGCCGATATCGCCGTGATGGACCACGACCTCGAGGCGATGGACCCCGAGGCGCTCGACACCGCGCGCGCCGCTCTCACCGTGGCGGGCGGGCGGATCACCTGGGAGGCCTGAACGCGATCCTCCGCGGACCGCGCCGCAGCATCGGACGCTGCCCCGCCATCGCGATGCGCTATCCTTCGGGCGCGATTCGAGACCGGGGAGGTGCCGGGGAATGGCCAATATCGTGACGCTCCCGAAGACGCGGAGCGCGACCCGGACGGAGCGCCCGAAGCTCTGGAAGGTGATCCTTCTCAACGACGACTACACACCGCGCGAGTTCGTCGTGTCGGTGCTGAAACGCGTCTTCCGGATGAGCGAGGACGAAGCCGCCCTCGTCATGCTCGCCGCCCACCGGCAGGGCGCCTGCGTCGTCGCCGTCTTCACGCGGGAGGGGGCCGAGACGAAGACCGCCCAGGCCAACGAGGCGGGACTTTCCAAGGGCTATCCGCTGACCTTCACGACCGAGCGCGAGGATTGCCCCCCGCGCCCCAGCCGCACTTGGAGTAGCCGCAGCTCGCGCAGGTCAGGCACCCTTCCATCATGCGCATCTCGTATTGCCCGCAGGACGGGCAGGCGGCGCCGCGGGGGGCGTTCTCCAGCCCCACCACCCTGGCGGTGGGATCGGACTTCAGCCCCTTTCCCTCGCCCTCGAGAAAGCCGATGGCGATCATGTGCCGCTCGATCGCGCCGCCGATGGCCGCGAGGATCGAGGGGATGTATTTGCCGTTCTGCCAGGCCCCGCCGCGCGGATCGAAGACGGCCTTCAGCTCCTCCACCACGAAGGAGACGTCCCCGCCGCGCCGGAACACCGCCGAGATCATCCGGGTGAGCGCCACGGTCCAGGCGAAATGCTCCATGTTCTTGGAATTGATGAAGACCTCGAAGGGCCGCCGCCGACCGCCGATGACGACATCGTTGATGGTCAGGTAGATGGCGTGCTCGCTGTCGGGCCACTTAAGCTTGTAGGTCGCCCCTTCCAGCGCCTGCGGCCGGTCCAGCGGCTCGGACATGTAGATGACGTCGGCGCCTTCCCCGGAAAGGTCCGTCGCCTGTTCCGGTGCCTCGCCGGGGGCCACGTCCTCCTGCTCCCCCACGCTCAGCACGCTTCCCGTCACCTCGTTCGGCCGGTAGGTCGTGCAGCCCTTGCAGCCCGACTCGTAGGCCTGCATGTAGACGTCCTTGAAGTCCTCGAAGGCGATGTCGGCGGGCACGTTGATCGTCTTGGAGATCGACGAATCCACCCAGCGCTGCGCGGCCGCCTGCATCTTCACGTGATCTTCCGGCGCGAGCATCTGGGCGTTCACGAAATGCGCGGGCAAGTCGCGGTCGCCGAACTTCTCGCGCCAGAGCTGGACGGCGTAATCCGCCACCTCCTCCTCGGTGCGCGAGCCGTCCTTCTGAAGCACCTTGCGGGTGTAGGAATAGGCGAAGACGGGCTCGATGCCCGAACTGACGTTGCCGGCATAGAGGCTGATCGTGCCGGTGGGCGCGATGGAGGTCAGCAGCGCGTTGCGGATGCCGTGGGTGCGGACCACCTCGCGCACGTCCGCGTCCATCTGCGCCATGGCGCCCGAGGCGAGGAAGGCCTCCGCCTCGAAAAGCGGGAAGGGCCCCTTTTCCTTCGCGATATCGACCGAGGCGAGATAGGCCGCGCGCGCGATCCGGTGCAGGATCGCCTCGGTCTGCGCCGCCGCCGCGTCGGAGCCGTAGCGCAGGCCCAGCATCAGCAGCGCGTCGGCGAGGCCCGTGACGCCAAGGCCGATCCGCCGCTTGGCCTGCGCCTCGGCGCGCTGCTCGGGAAGCGGGAAATTGGAGGCGTCCACAACGTTGTCCATCATCCGCACCGCGGTGGCGACGAGATCGTCGAGCGCGGCGAGGTCGATCGCCGCCTCGGGCTCGAACGCGTCGCGCACGAGGCGGGAGAGGTTGATAGAGCCCAGAAGGCACGCGCCATAGGGCGGCAGCGGCTGCTCGCCGCAGGGGTTCGTCGCCGCGATCTCCTCGGCATAGGCAAGGTTGTTCATCGCGTTGATGCGATCGATGAAGATCACCCCCGGCTCGGCATAGTCGTAGGTGGCACGCATGATCCGGTTCCACAGATCGCGCGCCGGAACGGTGTGATAGACCTTGCCGGCGAAGGTGAGCTCCCACGGCCCGTCGGCCTTCACCGCCTCCATGAAGGCGGCGGTCACCAGCACCGAGACGTTGAAGTTCCTGAGCCGGGCGGGGTCGGATTTCGCGGCGATGAACTCCTCGATGTCGGGATGGTCGCAGCGCATGGCGGCCATCATCGCGCCCCGGCGCGAGCCCGCCGACATGATGGTGCGGCACATCGCGTCCCAGACATCCATGAAGGAGAGCGGCCCAGAGGCGTCGGCGGCCACGCCGGTGACGTCCGCGCCGCGCGGCCGGATGGTGGAGAAATCGTAGCCGATCCCGCCCCCCTGCTGCATGGTGAGGGCGGCCTCCTTCAGGTGTTCGAAGATGCCGGCCATGCTGTCCGGGATCGTGCCCATCACGAAGCAGTTGAAGAGCGTCACCTTCCGGCCCGTGCCCGCGCCCGCGAGGATGCGGCCCGCGGGCAGGAAGCGGAAATCCTCGAGCGCGGCGTTGAACCGCTCTTCCCACGCCTCCGGGTCGGCCTCGACTGCCGCGAGCGCACGCGCCACGCGGCGCCAGCTGTCCTCGACCGTGCGGTCTATCGGCGTTCCGTCCGCCTGCTTGAAGCGGTATTTCATGTCCCAGATCGTCTCGGCGATCGGCGCGGCGAAGCGGGTCATCGGGGCCGCCTGGCAGGGCGTGGCGGGTTGCGGGGTGCCGGGGAAGCCCTAATATAGTCGCAAGACTTGGGGGAGTCATCTCTTGGCGCACATAAACCTTGTGAAGCTCAGCGCGGGCACCGAAAACGTCGACGAACTGGCGCGCTGGCAGCGGACACGGCGGGCGCAAACCGCCGACGGCAAGCCGCGCCACGTCACGCGGATGTGGCCGAAACGCGCCGACGAGATCCTGTCGGGTGGCTCGATCTACTGGGTCGTCAAGGGGCTCATCCAGTGCCGCCAGCGCATCCTGCGGCTCGACCCGGTGGAAGGGGCGGACGGGATCACGCGCTGCGCCATCGTGCTGGAAGAGGGCCTGATCCGCACGCGCCCGGCGCAGCGCCGCCCGTTCCAGGGCTGGCGTTACCTCGCGCCGGAGGACAGCCCCGCGGACCTGCCCGAAAGCCGGCAGGCCGAGGACGCGCTGCCGCCCGAACTCAGCGCCGCGCTGTCCGAGATCGGGGTGGTCTGAGCGCGCCGGCTACTCGTCAAGCCCGAGGCGCGACAGCAGCGCGGCAAGCGCCGGGCGGTCGGCATCGGAGAGGGGCGAGCGCCGAGCGCGAAAGAGCGTCGCCTCGCTTTTCAGCACGAGCCCGTCCGAGAGCACCTTCAGGTGATTGGCCCTGAGCGTCTCTCCGCTCGAGGTGATGTCGGCGATGGCCTCGGCGGTGAGGTTGCGCACCGTGCCCTCCGTCGCGCCCTGGCTGTCCACCAGCCGGTAATCCGCGACGCCGTGCGCCCGCAGGAAGTCCCGCACCAGGCGGTGATATTTCGTGGCGATGCGCAGCCGGTGGCCGTGGCGCGCGCGGAACTCTGCCGCCACCATGTCGAGATCGTCGAGCGTGTCCACGTCCACCCAGGCCCGCGGCACCGCGATCACGAGGTCGGCATGGCCGAAGCCCAGCTCCGCCAGGGGTTCCACCTTCTGGTCCCAGCGGCTCAGCTTCTCGCGCACGAGATCGGTGCCGGTGACGCCGAGTTGAAGCCGCCCGGCCTCCAGCTCGCGCGGGATCTCGCCCGCCGAAAGCAGCACCAGCGACACGCCCTCCACGCCGCTCACGGCGCCCGAATACTCCCGCTCGGATCCCGTGCGCGACAGCTCGACGCCGCGTGCGGCGAACCACTCGAAGGTCTTTTCCATCAACCGCCCCTTGGACGGCACGCCCAGCTTCACGGTCATGGCAGCCCTCCGAGGTCCAGCACCATGCCGGGGCGGATCACGCCACCCACCGCCGGGATCTCCGCGCCGCCGCCAAGCTGGCGGGTGAGCGCATCATAGCGCCCGCCGGTGGCCACCGGCGCGAGGTCCGGCCGCGCCTCGGCGTAGAAGCCGAAGACGAAGCCGTCGTAATACTCCATAGAGGTGCGCCCGTAGCTCGCCTCGAAATCCAGCGCCGCCACGTCGACACCGCGCGACGACAACGCGTCGAGCCGGCGCGCCAGCCGGTCCACCGCAACCCCGATGGAGGGGAGGTCCACGGCGATGTCGCGCAGGTGTTCCAGCGCGAAGACGCAGGTCTCGCGCACGCCCAGAAGCGCGTCCACCAGATCGAGCTGCGCCGCGGGCAGCGGCGGCGCGGCGGCGTCCTCGCGCAGGGCCGCGATCCGGTCCGCGATCTCCTCCGGCCCGCGCTTGCCCAGAAGCGGCGCGGCCCGCGCCATCGGGTCGGAATCGGCGAGCAGCGCGGCGCGCGCGGGCGGCGGCGCGCTCCGTCCCGCGAAGTGCTCCAGAAGCGCGCGGAACCGCCGCGGCCGCCAGATGTGGCGCATCAGCGCGGCCTTGCGCCGCTCCGTCGTCTCGAGCCCGCGCACGGCGGCGGCGAGAAGGCCGATGTCGCCCGTGGCCGCGCGCAGGCCGAGAGGCGCGAGCGTCCGGGAGAAGAGCGCGAACACCTCGGCGTCGGCGGCGGCGGGATCCGTCCGGTCGAAGACCTCGTAGCCCACCTGGAGATACTCGCTCGCGCGGGAGGGGTCGTCCTCCTGGCGCCGGAAGACCTCGCCCGCATAGGTGTAGCGCGCGGGCTCGGCGCCGTGGGCCATGTGCATCTGCACCACAGGCACGGTGAAATCCGGGCGCAGCATCTGCTCGCCCCGGAGCGGATCCTGCGTGGTGTAGGCGCGCGCCCGGATGTCCTCGCCGTAGAGGTCGAGCAGCGTGTCGGCGGGCTGCAGAATCGCGCAGTCCACCGGCTGCGCGCCCGCCGCCTCGAAGCGCGCCACGAGCCGCGCGGCCAGCGCGCGCGTCTCGGCGGTGCGGGGGCTCATCCGTGGGCGTCCAGGATCTCGCGCACGCGGTGGGCGAGCTCGACGCGCGGCACCTCGACCTGGCTCGGGCGCTCCTTCCATTCCTCGAGCGTCGCGCTTTCCGCGATCTGCGCGCCGAGGATCAGGTCCTTGAGCTGGACGACGCCGCGCGCCTTCTCGTCCTCGCCCTCGATCACGGCGACGGGCGCGCCGCGGCGGTCGGCGTATTTCATCTGGTTGCCGAAGTTCTTCGGGTTGCCGAGATAGACCTCCGCGCGGATGCCCGCCTGGCGCAGCTCGGCCACCATCGCCTGGTAGTCGGCCATGCGGTCGCGGTCCATCACGGTGACGACGACCGGCGCGTGGGTCTTGCTGTGCACCCGCCCCTTCTCGCGCAGCGCGGCGAGCAGGCGGTCCACCCCGATCGAGACGCCGACGGCCGGCACCGCCTGGCCGGTGAAGCGCTTCACCAGGTCGTCGTAGCGCCCGCCGCCCGCCACCGAGCCGAACTGCCGCGCCCGCCCCTTCTCGTCGAGGATCTCGAAGGTGAGCTCGGCCTCGAAGACCGGCCCGGTATAGTAACCGAGGCCGCGGACCACCGAGGGGTCGATCACGATACGGTCGGGGCCGTAACCCTGTGCCTCGCAGTAGTCTGCAATTTCAGCGAGTTCGCTCACTCCATTTTGACCAACCGGAGAACCACGCACGAGTTCTCTAAGATAACGCAACGCCGTGAAGTCACGATACCCGCTGGCGCGTTCACTCGCGGATTGGATCTTTCCCCCCGAATACGAATCATCCACCGATGCGGCGGCTTCCTGCCGCGAGGCTTGGAGTGTGCTAGCAATGCTTGATATCATCAGATTGTTTTCAATGCGGTCCTTAATTCTCGAAGGCGCCTCAACAAAACCCATGATGACTTCAGCTTGCTCGGTCGAAAGTCCTGCTCCTGTTGTGAAGTCCCCACTTTCGTCCTGCCTGCCCTTCCCCAACAGCGCTCGCACTCCCGCCGGCCCCAAACGATCGAGCTTGTCGATAGCGCGCAACACGATTCCCCTTGCAGTCGCATTATCGTGGGTGTCCGGCAAGCCCGCGACCTCCAAAACGCCGTTCAAAACCTTTCGGCTATTTACCCGAATCAAATAATCTCCTCGTGGAATCCCCACCGCCTCCAACGCATCCGCCAACATCATGCAAATCTCAGCATCCGCAGCCATGGAGGCGCTGCCCACGGTATCCGCGTCGCACTGGTAGAACTGGCGGTAGCGGCCCGGCCCCGGCTTCTCGTTCCGCCAGACCGGGCCCATCGCGTAGCGGCGGTAGGGCGTGGGCAGCTCCTGCCGGTGCTGGGCGTAGACGCGGGCGAGCGGCGCGGTCAGGTCGTAGCGCAGCGCCAGCCAGTCGCCCTTGCCGCCCTCCTCGTCCTCGGCCCAGGCGAAGACCCCGGCATGCGGGCGGTCCACGTCAGGAAGATACTTCCCGAGCGCCTCCAGAGTCTCCACCGCGGGGCTTTCGAGGGCGTCGAAGCCGTAGAGATGATAGACCCGCGCGATGGTCTCGAGCATGGCCGCGCGCTCGCTCACCTCTGCGCCGAAATAGTCGCGGAAGCCCTTGGGGTTCTCCGCCTTCGGGCGCGGCTGCTTCTTCTCCTTGGCCATGGGAACGATCACTCCGGGGTCGGGTCGCGGCGGGGTCTAGCCGAAGGGGCGCGGCGGGGCAAGGCGGGCCCGGCTTGCCCCGCCCGGCGCACCGGTGCAAATGTGGACAGGAGCACGGAGCGCGACATGACGAGCGACGAGGAAACCCGCATCGACAGGCTGGAGCGGCACGTGGCCGAGCTGGAGCGCGCGCAGGAGACGCTGTCGGAGATCGTGACGCGCCAGCGCGACGAGATCGACCGGCTGTCGCGCCGGGTCGCGCGCCTGATGGAACGCGAGGCCGAGCGCGAGGCGGAGGCCGGGTCCGTCGTGCTGGGCGACGAGCGCCCGCCGCACTGGTGAGGCGGCGCCTCAGCCCCCCTTGATGTCGAGCGCCAGCGCCGCGCCATCGTGCAGCAGCAGGTTCTTCCAGACCGGGTTCTCGCCGAAGCGTTCATAGATGCTGACGAACACGGTGTCGCGCTCCATCCGCGAGATGCGCCGCCCGCAGGGTTCGTTCCGCGCGACGCCGCAGATGCGCGACTTGAGACGCTCATAGGCGCTGTCGGTCTCCGAATAGGGCTGCGCCTCGGCGGGCAGGCCGTAGCGAATCTGCTCGTGCATCGAGGGCGCGCCGAAAAGCGCGAGCGCGGCGGTGAACTGGCGCGGGCAGCCATCGTCGAAACCGGTCAGGTAAAATGTGTGGGCCCCGGTGTTGCCGGGATCGCTGTCGTGAAGCCGCCAGCCTGCCGCCCGCTCGATCTCGGCGCCGAGGGACCGGCGCGGCGCGTCGCAGACCCGGGCGAGCTCGCCGTAGGCCAGGCGCGTGCCGAAGGCCACGTCGCGCCCGTCGGGCCCGTCGGAGGCCGGCGGCAACGCAGCCCCCTCCGGCATGGGGCGGGCCGCCTCCCCGCCCCCGAAGAGACGCGCGAAAAGGCCGCCGCCGGGCGCCGCCGCCCGGCTTTCCGCAGCGGTGGCCGGATCGCTTTCGCCGCCGCCTGGTCCGGGCCCGCCAATGGCCGGTGCCTCCCCGTCCTGCGCCGCGCCGACGGCCCCGCTCCCGAAGAGCCGTGACAGAAGGCCCGCACCCCGCCCGCCTTCCTCCGCGGTGGCGGCCCTCGCGTCGCCATCGCCGCGGGCGGCCGCGCCCGGCGCCTCGGCGCGCGGCGCGTCGCCGCCGCAGCCTGCAAGGACCGCCAGCGCCACGAGCGCGGCCGCGCCCGCGGTGCGGCGGTCAGACCTCCTCGACATCCAGAACGCCGGAAAGCGACTTGATCGCGCCCTTGACCTGCGGCGTCACGGGAAACTCGCCGGGAAGTTCCACGTCCACCTCGCCCGGAAGGCCGTCGGCGAGAAGGCAGAGGTAGACCTGGCCGCGCGCCGCGCGCCGCGCCTCGCGCGCGGCCTGCTCGAGCACGCTCGCCACCGCGCCCACCGCCGTCTCGGCCTCCACGAAGACCCTGAGCGACGAGGCGCCCGCGTCCGCCACCGCCGCGTCCACCGGCGTCACCCCGCGGGCCAGAAGTTTCAACTGGTCCGCCTCGAGGCTCGCCTCGGCGCTGACCACCACCTTCGCGCCCGTCTCCAGGTGTTCGCGCGCGGCCTCCAACGCCTCGGAGAAGAGCGTCACCTCGTAGGCGCCCGTGGTGTCGGAAAGCTGGGCGAAGGCGAAGCGGTTGCCGCGCGCGGACTTGCGCTCCTGCCGGCCTGCCACGACGCCGGCGAGCTTCACCAGGCAGGGCCCGCGCCCGGCCTTCGCGGTCACCTCGTCCAGCGTCAGCACCCCCTTGCGGCGCAGCGGCGCCATGTAGTCGTCGAGCGGATGGCCGGAGAGGTAGAAGCCCACCGCCGCGAACTCCTCGTTCAGCCGCTCGGCGGGCAGCCAGTCGGGCACGCCCGCGAGCCGCGGCTCTGGCAGGTCCTCGCCCGCCTCGCCGAAAAGCGACACCTGGGCGGAGGATTTCTGCTCCTGCACCGCGGCGGAATAGGCGACGAGCGCGTCGAGGCTCTCGAGGACGCGCCGGCGGTTCGGGTCGAGCGCGTCGAAGCCGCCCGCGCGCGCCAGCATCTCGAGCGGGCGCTTGCCGATGCGCTTGAGGTCCACGCGGCGTGCGAGATCGAAGATGCTGGTGAAGGGCGTCCCGTCCCGAGCCTCGGTGATGAGGCGCATCGCCTCCACGCCCACGTTCTTGAGCGCGCCCAGCGCATAGACCAGCCGGCCCTCGCGCACGGTGAAGGTGGCCTCGGAGCGGTTCACGCAGGGCGGATCCCAGGGCAGGCCGAGGCCCTTCTTCACCTCCTCGAAATAGACGCCGAGCTTGTCGGTGAGGTGGATGTCGCAGTTCATCACGCCGGCCATGAACTCGACCGGGTGGTTCGCCTTGAGCCAGGCCGTCTGGTAGCTGACCACCGCGTAGGCGGCGGCGTGGGACTTGTTGAAGCCGTAATTGGCGAACTTCTCGAGAAGGTTCCAGACCTCGAGCGCCTTGGCGTCGTCGACACCGTTCTTCTTCGCACCCTCGATGAACTTCGGGCGCTCGGCGTCCATCGCCTCCTTGATCTTCTTGCCCATGGCGCGGCGCAGAAGATCCGCGCCCCCGAGCGAGTAGCCCGCCATCTCCTGGGCGATCTGCATCACCTGCTCCTGGTAGACGATGATGCCCTGCGTCTCGTCGAGGATGTGATCGATCAGCGGGTGGGTCGAGTCCCGCTCGCGCAGCCCGTTCTTGACCTCGCAGTATTTCGGGATGTTCTCCATCGGCCCCGGACGGTAGAGCGCCACGAGCGCCACGATGTCCTCGATGCAGGTGGGTTTCATGCGCTTCAGGGCATCCATCATGCCCGAGCTTTCCACCTGGAACACCGCCACGGTCCGCGCTCTTGCGTAAAGCTCGTAGGTCTTCTCGTCGTCGAGCGGGATCTGCCCGATGTCGTTCTCCGCGCCCTCGAAGGGCTCGTAGATCGCGCTCCCGTCGGCGGCGACGTGCAGATCGCGCCCCGAGGCGCGGATGAGGTCGATGGCGTTCTGGATGACGGTAAGCGTCTTGAGGCCGAGGAAGTCGAACTTCACCAGCCCCGCCTGCTCCACCCATTTCATGTTGAACTGCGTGGCCGGCATTTCCGAACGCGGATCCTGGTAGAGCGGCACCAGCTCGTCGAGCGACCGGTCGCCGATCACCACCCCCGCCGCGTGGGTGGAGGCGTTCCGGAGCAGCCCCTCGAGCTGGCGGCCATAGGTCAGCAGCCGGTCCACCACCTCCTCGGCGCGGGCGGCCTCGTGCAGGCGCGGCTCCTCCTCCAGCGCCTTCTCGATGGAGACGGGCTTCACCCCCTCGATGGGGATGAGCTTCGACAGCTTATCCACCTGCCCGTAGGGCATCTGCAGCACGCGGCCCACGTCCCGCACCGCGGCCTTCGACAGAAGCGCGCCGAAGGTGATGATCTGCGCCACCTTCTCGCGCCCGTATTTCTCCTGCACGTAGGCGATGACCTCCTCGCGCCGGTCCATGCAGAAGTCGATGTCAAAATCGGGCATGGAAACCCGCTCGGGGTTCAGGAATCGCTCGAAGAGAAGCGAATAGCGCAGCGGATCGAGGTCCGTGATGGTGAGCGCGTAGGCCACGAGCGAGCCCGCCCCCGACCCGCGTCCCGGCCCCACCGGGATATCCTCATCCTTGGCCCACTTGATGAAATCGGCCACGATCAGGAAATAGCCGGGAAAGCCCATGCTCTCGATGATACCGAGCTCGAATTCGAGGCGCTTCTCGTAGTCCTCCACGGGCGCGGCGTGGGGGATCACGGCAAGCCGCGCGGCAAGGCCTTCCTTCGCCTGGCGGCGCAGCTCCTCGACCTCGTCCGCGGCGAAGCGGGGCAGGATCGGGTCGCGTTTCTCGACCATGAAGGCGCAGCGGCGGGCGATCTCGACGGTGTTCTCGATCGCCTCGGGCAGGTCGGCGAAAAGCGCCGCCATTTCCTGCGGCGACTTGAAGTAGTGCTGCGGCGTGAGGCGGCGGCGCGGTTCGCGCTGGTCGACATAGGCGCCATCGGCGATGCAGATCAGCGCGTCATGGGCCTCGTAATGCTCCTCCTTCACGAAATGCACGTCGTTGGTGGCCACGAGCGGCAGGTCCATCCCGTAGGCCATCTCGACGAATCCGCGCTCGGTCAGCCGCTCGGCCTCGGGCAGCCCCTGCTCGCCCGGGTGGCGCTGGAGCTCGACGTAAAGGCGGTTCGGGAAGATGTCGCGCAAGCGGCGCATCAGCGCCTCCGCCTCGGCGCGCTTGCCCTGCGCCAGAAGCCGCCCCACCGCGCCCTCCGGCCCGCCGGAAAGGCAGATGAGCCCCGCGCCGTGGCGTGCAAGCTCGTCCAGCGTGACATGCGCCGCCTGCCCGTCCCCCCGCAGGTAGAGGCAGGAATTGAGCTTCATGAGGTTGCCGTAGCCCTCTTCGGACTGCGCGAGCAGCACCAGCGGCGCGGGCCTCGGCCGCTGTCCGCGCGCCACCAGCGGATCCGCCTCCGCGATGGCGAGATCGATCTGGCAGCCGTGGATCGGCTGGATCACCGCACCCTGCGCGGAAACGGAAAATTCAAGCGCGCAGCAGAGGTTGTTGGTGTCCGTCACGGCCACCGCCGGCATCCCGGCGGCACGGCAGAGCTCCGGCAGCTTCTTGAGCCGCACGGCGCCTTCGAGAAGCGAGGATTCGGTGTGAAGGCGCAGGTGCACGAAGAGCGGCTCGGTCATGGCGAGAGACTCACCGAAAGCGGCGGCGCGCGCAAGCGCCCGCCGCCGCGCGCCGCCCGTTTCGCGCACACCGGCGTGGCCGGGGACCGCGCGCAGGCGGCAGCGCGATTGCGGAGCGTGGCGGGATCGGGCTAAAGCGGACCGTGACCGGCGCGGCGGAGACCAGAGATTTGACCAGGGCGGGCCAGAGCGTTCTGAGCCTCGAGGGGCTCACCAAGATCTATCCCGGCGTGCGCGCCTGCGACGACGTCTCGCTAGAGATCGCGGCGGGCGAGGTGCACGCGCTCCTGGGCGAGAACGGCGCCGGCAAGACGACGCTGGTGAAGATGATCTACGGGCTCGTGCAGCCCGACGCGGGGCGCATGACGCTGCGCGGCGCCCCCTACGCCCCGCCGGAACCCCGCGCGGCCCGCGCGGCGGGCGTGGCCATGGTGTTCCAGCATTTCTCGCTCTTCGACGCGCTCTCGGTGGCCGAGAACATCGCGCTCGGGATGGAGACTGCGCCGCCGCCCCGCGCGCTGGCGCAGCGGATCGCCGAGGTCTCGCAGCTCTACGGTCTGCCGCTCGACCCGGCGCGGACCGTGGGCACGCTCTCTGCGGGCGAGCGGCAGCGCGTGGAGATCGTGCGCTGCCTGCTGCAGGAGCCCCGGCTTCTGATCATGGACGAACCGACATCGGTGCTGACGCCGCAGGAAACGGAGATCCTGTTCGAGACGCTGCGCAAGCTGGCCGCGGAGGGGCCGTCGATCCTCTACATCTCGCACAAGCTCGAGGAGATCCGCGCGCTCTGCGACCGCGCGACGCTCCTGCGTCGCGGGCGGGTGGTGGCCCGCCCCGACCCGCGGCAGAGCACGGCACGCGAGATGGCCGAGGCGATGGTGGGCGGCGCCTTCGATGCCACGGCCCGCGCGCGCCGCGACACGGGCGAGGTCGCGCTGGAGGCACGCGGTCTTTCGCTTCCGGCGCCGGGGGATTTCGGCACCGCGCTTCGCGACGTGAGTTTCGCCCTCCGGCAGGGTGAGGTTCTGGGGATCGGCGGCGTGGCCGGCAACGGGCAGGAAGAGCTTCTTGCCGCGCTCTCGGGCGAACGGCGCGCGCCGCGGGGCGCGGTTTTCCTGCAGGGCCGCGACGTAGGCGCGCTCGGGCCCGCCCAGCGCCGGGCCCTCGGCCTTGCCAGCGCGCCGGAGGAACGTCTCGGCCACGCCGCCGTGCCCGAGATGAGCCTGACCCGCAACGCGCTTCTGACCGCGGCCGCGACACGCGGGCTGGCGCCGCGCGGGATGATCGACTGGGGCGCCGCGCGCCGCTTCGCCGAGGAGGTGATCGCCCGCTTCGACGTGCGCACGCCGGGGCCCGAGGTCGCGGCGCGGGCGCTTTCGGGCGGCAACCTGCAGAAATTCGTGATCGGGCGGGAGTTGCTGCAGACGCCGGTCGCGCTTGTCGTGAACCAGCCGACCTGGGGCGTCGACGCGGCCGCGGCCGCGACGATCCGGCAGGCGCTCATGGACATGGCCGCCCGGGGCGCGGCCGTTCTCGCGATCAGCCAGGATCTCGACGAGCTGATGGAGATATCCGACCGCTTCGGCGCGCTCAACGCCGGACGGTTGAGCGCGGTGCGCCCCGTGGGCGAACTCGACCGGGAACGCATCGGCCTGATGATGGGCGGCGCCCACGACATGGAGGTGGCGCATGTGGCGCAGTGAACCGCGGACGCGCCAGGTGACCGGCTCATGATCGCGCTGGAAAAACGCCCGCAGCCCTCGCGCGGCTGGACCGCGGGCGCACCCGTCATCGCGGTCGCGCTGACCATGCTCGCCGGCGGGGCGCTCTTCGCGGCGCTTGGCGCGGATCCGCTGGAGGCGATCCGCGTCATCTTCTGGGATCCGCTCTTCCATCCGCAATTCGCCACCTATTCGCGGCCGCAACTTCTGGTGAAGGCCGGGCCGCTCATCCTGATCGCCATCGGGCTTGCCATCGGCTTCCGCGCGGGGGTGTGGAACATCGGCGCCGAGGGGCAATACATCATCGGCGCGATCTGCGGGGCGGGCGCGGCGCTGGCCTTCTACCCGTCCGCCTCGCCCCTCATCTTCCCGCTTGCCGTTCTGGCCGGCGCGGCGGGCGGCTTCGCCTGGGGGATGATCCCCGCCCTGCTTCGCGTGCGCTTCGGCACCAACGAGATCCTCGTGTCGCTCATGCTGGTCTATGTGGCCGAGGCGGTGCTGGCCTCGGCCTCCTCGGGCCTTCTCAAGAACCCCGAGGGCATGGGCTTTCCGGGCTCGCGCAACCTTGCGCAGTGGGAGGCGACCGCCAATCCCGAACTCGTCGCCGGGACCGGCATGCATTGGGGCGTCGTCGCGGCCTTCGTCGCCGTGATCGCGGCGCAGGTGCTGATGGCGCGCCATATCCTCGGCTTCCAGATCCAGCTCATGGGTGCGGCGCCGCGCGCGGCGCGGTTTTCGGGCGTGAACGCGGCGCGCATCACCCTCGTCAGCCTCGGGCTTGCCGGCGCGCTGGCCGGCATGGCGGGGCTCTTCGAGGTCACGGGACCCGCCGGGCAGATCACCATCGACTTCGGCTCGGGCTACGGCTTCACCGCGATCATCGTGGCCTTCCTCGGCCGGCTCAACCCGCTCGGCATCCTCGCGGCGGGGCTTCTGATGGCGCTCACCTACATCGGCGGCGAACTCGCGCAGCTGATGCTCGGGCTGCCCGCCGCCGCGATCCAGCTCTTCCAGGGAATGCTGCTTTTCTTCCTGCTGGCCGCGGACGTGTTCGCCAACTACCGGATCCGGATCGGCCGGCGGGAGGTGGCGTGATGGATCTCGGCGCGATCCAGCCGGCGGTGTTCACCGCGGCGATCATCGTCTCCGCGACGCCGATCCTGCTCGCCGCGATCGGGGAACTCGTGGCCGAGCGGTCGGGCGTGCTGAACCTCGGGGTGGAGGGGATGATGATCACCGGCGCGGTGATGGGCTTCGCCGTGGCGGTCACGAGCGGCAACCCCGCGCTCGGCTTCCTGGCCGCGGCCGCGGCGGGCGCGAGCCTGAGCCTCGCCTTCGGCGTGCTGACGCAGTTCTTCCTCGCCAATCACGTGGCCACCGGCCTCGCGCTGACGCTCGCGGGGCTCGGGCTGTCGGCGCTCATCGGCACGCCGTTCGAGGGGATGAAGGCGCCGCCCACGCCGCGGCTGGATCTCGGGCCGCTCTCCGAGATCCCGTATCTCGGCCGCGCGCTCTTCGCGCACGATCCGATCGTCTATCTGAGCCTCGCGATCGTCGCCGCGGTCTGGGTCTTCCTGCGCCTCACCCGCGGCGGGCTCGTCCTGCGCGCCGTGGGAGAAAGCGCCGAGGCCGCCCACGCGCTCGGCTACAAGGTCGTGCGGGTGCGGCTTCTCGCGATCCTTTTCGGGGGCGCCTGCGCCGGGCTCGGGGGTGCGTATCTTTCGCTCGTCCGCGTGCCGCAATGGACCGAGGGCATGACGGCCGGCGCCGGGTGGATCGCGCTCGCCATCGTGGTCTTCGCGTCCTGGCGGGCCGGGCGCATCCTTATCGGCGCCTATCTTTTCGGCGGGGTCAGCGTGCTGCAACTGAACCTGCAGGCCGCCGGGGCGGACGTGCCCGTCGCGCTCTTGTCGGCTTCGCCCTATCTGGTAACGATCCTCGTGCTCGTGCTCATCTCGGCGCGCGGGACGCATGGCGCCCCGGCGGCGCTGGGCCGCATCTTCCACGCCTCGAACTGAGGCGTTCGACAAAAGCAACAGGGAGACATCTCATGAACCGCAGAACCCTTCTTTCCGCAGCGGCGGCCATCGCGCTCGCGCTTCCCGTGTCCGCGCAGGACGACCCCCTCAAGGTGGGATTCGTCTATGTCGGCCCGATCGGCGACGGCGGCTGGACCTACACCCACAACGAGGGGCGACTGGCGGTGGAGGAGCATTTCGGCGACCGTGTCGAGACCGTCTACCAGGAAAGCGTGCCCGAGGGCGCGGATTCCGAGCGCGTGATGAGCCAGATGGCTCTGTCCGGCGCGGATCTCATCTTCACCACATCCTTCGGCTACATGGACCCGACGCTCAACGTCGCCGAGCGCTTTCCGGACGTGAAGTTCGAGCATGCCACCGGCTACAAGCGGGCCGACAACGTCTCCACCTACTCGGCCCGGTTCTACGAGGGCCGCGCGGTTCTGGGCCACATCGCGGGCAGGATGACCGAGTCGGACGTGGTGGGCTACATCGCCTCCTACCCGATCCCCGAGGTCATCCGCGGCATCAACTCGGCCTTCATCCACGCGCGGAAGGCCAACCCGGACGTGCAGTTCCGCGTCGTCTGGGCCTACACATGGTTCGACCCTGCCAAGGAGGCCGACGCCGCGCAGGCGCTGATCGAGCAGGGCGCCGACGTGATCCTGCAGCACACCGATTCGACCGCCCCGCTGGCCGCGGCGGAAAGCGCGGGCGGCGTGATCGGCTTCGGGCAGGCCTCGGACATGGCCGAGTACAAGCCCACGCCCCGCGTGTCGTCGATCATCGACCACTGGGGCCCCTACTACATCGACCGCGTGCAGGCCGTGCTGGACGGCACGTGGGAGAGCACCGACACCTGGCACGGGATCGGCGACGAGATGGTCGTGATCGGCGAGATCACCGACGCCGTCCCGGAAGAGGTGCGCGCGGAGGCGCTGGCGCTGCGCGACGAGATCGCGTCGGGCGCATATCATGCCTTCACCGGCCCGCTGAACCGGCAGGACGGCACCGCCTGGCTTGCCGAGGGCGAGGTGGCCGACGATGGCACGCTGCTGGGCATGGACTTCTACGTCGAGGGGTTGACCGGCGACATCCCGAACTGATCGCCCTTCCATGGCCAGGGGGCGCCCGGTCGCGGGCGCCCCTCGCGCTTGCCCGCGACCTCCGGCCAGATCGTCCCGCCACAGCCGCAACGGACCGCCGCGATGCCCCGCCGATCCAACCTTCCCGATGCCGCCTCCGTCGCCGCCCCGCAAGACGGCGAGAAACTCTGCGCACCCGCCGCTGAACGCAACGCGGGCCCGATCGCGGACCTCGTGGCCGAGTTCGCGCCCGCCTCGGGCCGCGCGCTCGAGCTTGCGTCGGGGACCGGGCAGCACGCCGTGGCGCTGGCGCGACGCCTGCCCGCGCTCGACTGGCAGCCGAGCGACATCGACCCGGCCCGGCTGGCCTCGATCCGCGCTTGGGCGGCAGAGGCCGCGCGGCCCAATCTGCGCGCCCCGGTCACCCTCGACGCGACCGCGCCGGGCTGGGCGGACGCGCACGGGCCGCGCGACCTCGTCGTCGTCATCAATCTGTTCCACCTCGTCTCGTCGCCGGAGCGCGAACCGCTGGTCCACGAAGCCGCGCGCGCCCTGTCCCCGGGGGGCACGCTCATCGTCTACGGGCCGTTCATGCGCGCGGGCGAGCTGACGTCGGAGGGGGACCGCGCCTTTCACGCGCGGCTCGCCGCCGCCGACCCCGAGATCGGCTACAAGGACGATTTCGACACGCTCGACATGATGATCGCGGCCGGCCTCACGCCCCGCGCGGCGATCGAGATGCCCGCCAACAAGCTCGGCCTCGTCGCCGGGCGCGACTCCTGATCAGGAGCAAGGCGGCGACTTCGGCGGCGTGGTCTGGACCGGGCGAACCCCAGGAAAGAAGGACCCCGCCCATGGACTGGACCGCCAAGCTCGACCGGACCCGCGAGCACCTGCGCAGCCTCAACAAGGCCATCCCCGAAACGGCGCGCGCCTTCGGCGCGCTGGGCAAATCCGTGAAGGAAAGCGGGGCCGTAGATTTCAAGACCAAGGAGTTCGTGGCGCTCGGCATCGCGGTGGCGACGAAATGCGAGGACTGCATCCTCTTTCACATCGAGGCGCTGGTGAAGGAAGGCGCGACCCGCGACGAGATCGCGGAGGTCCTCGGCATGTGCGTGCAGATGGGCGGCGGGCCCTCGATGATGTACGCGGCCAAGGCGCTCGACGTCTACGACGCGCTCGCCGAGGGCTGAAAGCACCGGCGCACCGGGCGGCATGCGCGGCATGAAAGGGCGGCGGACGGCGCGTCCCCGGTGAGCGCCGCCCCACCGCCATGATCGCCCGCTACTCCGCCTGGAGCGATGCGATATGCTCCACCAGCGCGAGGATGCGGGCCTGCACGAAGGCTTCGCGGTCCGCGAGACCCGCGAATTCGCCCAGCGCCCGGTCGGCGCGATACTTGTAGCGCGTGCCCCAGGCGGGCATGTCGGTCGTGCCGTGGGCGCCCACCTCCACCGAGTTCGAGATCACGTCGAAGACGTGCCGCACCGGGAACACCCCGCCATTGGCCGTCTGCAACGCCGTCAGATCCGGCATGCCCGTGTTGAGGTATCCCGCGAGCACGCCATCCCCCTTGCCGCCCGCGCCATGACAGACCGCGCAGCTTTCCATGTATTCCCGTTCGCCCAGCGTCATGTCTTGCGCCGCCGCGCCCGATACGAAGGCTGCGGCGGCGAAGCCTGCGGCCAGAACCTGCTTCAGTTTCATCACGTCGATTCCTTCGAAAGCGGCAACCCCGGCCACCCGCGAAAGCTAGTCGCGCCGCTGCGCCCCGATCATTGACCGTTGTCAACGACGGGCTGGCGCTGTCGCGACGAAGGCACGCCGCCCGGTATCGGGTGCGCGCGCCTTCGTCGGGGTCTCAGCCGTCCACGCGGATGCGGGCGTTCTCGGGATCGAAGGGGCTGTCGGGCTGAACCTCCGCGTCCCAGAGCCGGTCCAGCATCCGGACCTTGAGCTTCGTGCCGGGCGCGGCGTGTTCAGGCTTGACGTAGCCCATGCCGATCGACTTGCCGAAGGCCACGGAATAGCCGCCCGAGGTCAGCCGGCCGACGCGCTCCTCGCCCGCGTAAAGCGCCTCGCGCCCCCAGGGATCGGCATCCTCGGGACCGTCGACGAGAACGGTCACGCATTTCGAGCGAATGCCGGTGGCCTCCAGCGCCGCCTTGCCGCGGAACTCCTTGGACAGGTCCACGAAGCGCGGCAGGTCGGCCTCGAGCGGGGTCGCGTCGCGGCCCAGCTCATGGCCGAAGGCGCGGTAGCTCTTCTCCTGGCGAAGCCAGTTCTGCGCCCGCGCGCCGACAAGCTTCAGCCCGTGCGGCTCGCCCGCCTTTTCCAGCAGATCGAAAAGATAGTTCTGCATCTCCACGGGGTGGTGCAATTCCCAGCCGAGCTCGCCGGTGTAGGCCACGCGGATCGCCCGCACCGGGCACATGCCGAGCTCGATCTCGCGCATGGAAAGCCAGGGGAAGCGCTTGTTGCCCAGCACGGTCGCGGGGTCGGCGTCCTTCACTACCTCGCGCAGCAGATCGCGCGACTTGGGCCCCGCGACGGCGAAGACGCCCCATTGCGTGGTGACGTCGTGGATGTCGATCCAGCCGAACTCCTCGCGCTTGTCCAGGGCAGACTTGCGCAGGTAATCCCCGTCATAGGCGGTCCACGCCCCGGCGGAGACGAGGTAGTACTCGTCCTCGGCCAGCCGCACGATGGTGTATTCCGTGTGCGTCGTGCCCGCCTCGGTCAGCGCGTAGGTCAGGTTGATGCGTCCCACCTTCGGAAGCCGGTTGCAGGTGAACCAGTCGAGGAAGGCCGTCGCGCCCGGCCCGCGCACGAGGTGCTTGGTGAAGGCCGTGGCGTCGATCAGGCCGACACCCTCGCGGATCGCCTTCGCCTCCTCGACGGCATGGGGCCACCAGCCGCCGCGGCGGAAGCTGCGGGCGTCGTGATCGAAATCCTCGGGCGCATCCAGCGGGCCGAAATAGTTCGGGCGCTCCCATCCGTTCACGTGGCCGAACTGCGCGCCGCGGGCCTTCTGACGGTCGTAGGCGGGCGCGGTGCGCAGCGGGCGGCAGGCCGCCCGCTCCTCGTCGGGGTGGTGCAGGATGTAGACGTGCTCGTAGGCCTCCTCGTTCTTGCGGGCGGCGTATTCCGTCGTCATCCAGTCGCCATAGCGGCGCGGGTCGAGCGAGGCCATGTCGATCTCGGCCTCGCCATGCACCATCACGTCCGCGAGATACTTGCCGGTGCCGCCGGCGGCGGTGATGCCGAAGCTGAACCCCTCGGCCAGCCACATGTTGCGCAGGCCAGGCGCGGGGCCCACAAGCGGATTGCCGTCGGGCGTGTAGCAGATCGGGCCGTTGTAGTCGTCCTTGAGGCCCACCGTCTCGGAGGACGGGATGCGGTGGATCATGGACATGTATTCCTCCTCGATCCGCTCGAGATCGAGGGGGAACAGATCGGCCCGGAAGCTGTCGGGCACGCCGTATTCGAAGCACGCGGGGGCATTGCGCTCGTAGGGTCCGAGGATCCAGCCGCCGCGCTCCTCGCGGACATACCACTTCGCGTCGGCATCGCGCAGCACGGGGTGCTCGGGGTTGCCGGCCTTGCGCCACTCCACGAGCGCCGGGTCGGGCTCGGTCACGATGTACTGATGCTCCACCGGGATGGCCGGCATCTTGATGCCGAGAAGGCGCGCGGTGCGCTGGGCGTGGTTGCCCGTCGCGGTGACGACATGCTCGGCCTTCACCACCACCTGCTCTTCGGAGGGCACGAGGTTGCCGCCCTTCTCGATCATCTTCGTGCAGGTGACGTCCCAGTGATCGCCGCGCCACGCGTAGCCGTCGACCTGCCACTTGCGCTCCACGGTGACGCCGCGCTGGCGCGCGCCCTTGGCCATCGCCTGGGTCACGTCGGCCGGATTGATGTAGCCGTCCTCGGGGTGGTAGATCGCGCCCTTCAGGTCCTCGGTGTTGACCAGCGGCCAGCGCTCCTTGATCTGGGCCGGTGTCATCCACTCGTAATGGATGCCCGCCGTCTCGGCGGTCGTGGCATAGAGCATGTACTCGTCCATGCGCGCGTCGGTCTGGGCCATGCGCAGGTTGCCCACGACATAGAATCCGGCGTTGAGGCCGGTCTCCTCCTCCAGCGTCTTGTAGAACTTCACGCTGTAGTCGTGGATGTGGCTCACGGCGTAGGACATGTTGAAGAGCGGCAGCAGCCCCGCGGCGTGCCAGGTCGAGCCCGAGGTCAGCTCGTCCCGCTCCAGCAGCATCACGTCGGACCACCCCGCACGGGCGAGGTGATAGGCGATCGAGGCGCCGATCGCGCCGCCACCGACGACAAGCGCCTTCACATCCGTCTTCATGCCGTCACTCCTTCTGAAACTTGTCGCTTCCTAGCGCCGCAAGGACGGCGGACAGCGCGCACGCGCGACGCCCGGGAGGGAAAAAGCGACGTGTCCCGATCTTGGAAAGCATGGCGGTTTCTCCATATCTGCAGCGAGACACGCATGGAGACGCAGATGGCACTCGTCCGCACCGCAATGCTTCTGGCCGCGATGACCGCGCTTTTCGGTCTCGCGGGGCTCGCGCTTGGCGGAGAGGCGGGGATGGTGCTCGCGCTCGTCATCGCCGCGGGCATGAACCTCTACGCCTGGTGGGGCTCCGACAAGGCCGTGCTGCGGGCCCACAACGCGCGTCTGGTGACGAAGGCGTCCGCGCCGGATCTCGTCGGCATGGTGGAGGACCTCGCCGGGAGGGCGGGGATGTCGATGCCCGCCGTCTACCTCGTCGATGACGATCAGCCCAACGCCTTCGCCACGGGCCGCAACCCCGAAAACGCGGCGGTGGCGGCCACTACCGGCCTGCTGCGCACCCTCTCGCGTGAAGAGGTGGCCGGCGTGATGGCGCACGAACTCGCCCATATCCGCAACCGCGACACGCTCATCATGACCGTGACGGCGACGCTCGCCGGCGCGATCACCATGCTGGCCAATTTCGCCTTCTTCTTCCGCGGCGGCCGCGACAACGGGATGGGGATCCTCGGCGTGCTGGCCACGATGATCCTGGCGCCGCTCGCCGCGGGGCTCGTTCAGATGGCGATCAGCCGCACACGGGAATACGAGGCCGACCGCATTGGCGCTGAGATCGCGGGCCAACCCCTCTGGCTCGCCTCGGCGCTAGCGAAGATCTCGGGCCTGGCCGCGCGCATCGACATGAACTCGGCCGAGCGCAACCCGGGCAGCGCGCACATGTTCATCGTGAACCCGTTGCACGCCCACAGACACGACAACCTCTTTGCGACGCACCCGGCGACCGAGAATCGCATCGCCGCGTTGAAGGCCATGGCCGCGGGCTCGGCGGGCGCGGGCCCCGCCAGACCCGCCCGCAGCGGTCCCTGGACCTGATCAGCCTTTCGCCGGGACAGCGCCGACCGAGCGGTCGCGCCCAAGACCGCCTGAGGTACAAGGTCGGGATTCTGCATTCCCACCCCCTCTGATCGGGGCATTTTGGGCATATGGGATCGCATATGTGATATTTCCGGGCTCTGGGCAAATTCGCGCCGCCCCCGCGTGCGCTGGCCCTTTCTTGCAGGAGCGCGGGGCCTATAACGGCGCGTGGTCCGCGCCCCTCGGGGACGCGGACCGTCTGCAATAGATCGAGCGGGGTCCCCGGCTGCAAATGTTCGGACTGTCAAACCTGACCGGCATGTTCTCTCAGGACATGGCCATCGACCTCGGCACCGCGAACACGCTGGTCTACGTCAAGGGACGCGGGATCATCCTCTCGGAGCCGTCGGTGGTGGCCTACCACGTCAAGGACGGGGTCAAGAAGGTGCTCGCCGTGGGCGAGGACGCCAAGCTGATGCTCGGCCGCACGCCGGGCTCGATCGAGGCGATCCGCCCGATGCGCGAAGGCGTGATCGCCGATTTCGACGTGGCCGAGGAGATGATCAAGCACTTCATCAGGAAGGTGCACAAGCGCTCCACCTTCTCCAAGCCCAAGATCATCGTCTGCGTGCCCCACGGCGCCACCCCGGTGGAAAAGCGCGCGATCCGGCAGTCGGTGCTGTCGGCCGGCGCCCGCAAGGCGGGGCTGATCGCCGAGCCGATCGCGGCGGCGATCGGCGCGGGCATGCCGATCACCGACCCGACCGGCAGCATGGTGGTCGACATCGGCGGCGGCACCACGGAGGTCGCGGTGCTGTCGCTGGGCGACATCGTCTACGCCCGGTCGATCCGCGTCGGCGGCGACCGCATGGACGAGGCGATCGTGAACTACCTGCGGCGCCAGCAGAACATCCTCGTGGGCGAGTCCACCGCCGAGCGCATCAAGACCTCCATCGGCACGGCGCGGATGCCCGACGACGGGCGCGGCGCGTCGATGCAGATCCGCGGGCGCGACCTTCTGAACGGCGTTCCGAAGGAGACCGAGATCAGCCAGGCGCAGGTGGCCGAGGCGCTCGCCGAGCCGGTGCAGCAGATCTGCGAGGCGGTGATGACGGCGCTCGAGGCAACGCCGCCCGACCTTGCGGCCGACATCGTGGACCGGGGCGTGATGCTGACCGGCGGCGGCGCGCTTCTGGGCGATCTCGACCTCGCGCTGCGCGAGCAGACGGGGCTCGCCGTCTCCATCGCCGACGAAAGCCTGAACTGCGTGGCGCTCGGCACGGGCAAGGCGCTCGAGTACGAAAAGCAGCTTCGCCACGCGATCGACTACGACAGCTAGGCCGCGGCCCATCGTGATTTTGCAGGCGCGGCGCGGGGCGCTAGACTGAGCAGGGGCAGCCCGCACCGCACGGAGGCGAAAGCGTCTTGGCAAGGGAAAAGGGCAACGGCGAGGACTTCGCGAACCCGCTGAGGCGTCTGCTTCTCGGGATCATCCTGTTTTCGCTGCTCGGCATCTTCCTCGTCTGGCGCATCGACAGCCCGAGGGTCGAGCGCTTCCGCGCCGACGTGGTGGACAGCGTGATGCCCTCCTTCGACTGGGCGATGGCGCCGGTCACTGCCACGGTGAACCTCTTCCGCGACTTCCAGAGCTACCAGCGCATCCATTCCCAGAACCGCGAGCTGCGGCGGGAGCTTCAGCAGATGAAGGCCTGGAAGGAGGCGGCGCTCCAGCTCGAGCAGGAGAACGCGCGGCTGCGCGACCTGAACAACGTCCGCATCGATCCCCGCCTCACCCATGTCACCGGCGTGGTGCTGGCCGATTCCGGCTCGCCGTTCCGGCAGTCGGTCCTGCTGAACGTCGGCGCGCGGGACGGCATCATGGACGGGTGGGCCACGATGGACGGTCTCGGTCTCGTCGGCCGCGTCTCGGGCGTGGGCGAGCGCACCAGCCGTGTGATCCTGCTGACCGACAGTTCCTCGCGCATCCCGGCGGTGATCCAGCCCTCGGGCCAGCGCGCGCTGGTGGCGGGCGACAACTCCGCCGCGCCGCTTCTCGATTTCATCGAGAACGAGGCGGCGGTGCGTCCGGGCGACCGGATCGTGTCTTCCGGGGATGCCGACGTGTTCCCTCCGGGGCTGCTGATCGGCCAGGTCGCGGAGGATCCGCAAGGGCGGCTGCGGGTCCGTCTGGCCGCGGACTACCAGCGGCTGGAGTTCCTGCGCGTGCTGCGCAACCACAACGCACGGACGATCAGCGGCACCGGCGCGCTGATCGTGCCGGAGGCCAGGCCCGCGCCCGAGCCCGTGGCCGGCGCCGAGAGGCCTGAGGCGCGCGCAGCCGACCCGGCGGCGGAGGCCGGCGGCGATGGCTGACACGCGCGGCTTCGGTCTCTGGATGCGCCGCGCCAGCTACCTGGCGCTCGGCCTGCTGATCCTGTTCTTCCAGCTCCTGCCCCTCGACACGGGGACACCGCGCTGGGCGCCGCCGGATCTTCTCGTCGCGCTCACCTTCGCCTGGGCGGTGCGGCGGCCCGATTTCGTGCCGGCCCTGTCGGTGGCGGCAATGATGCTTCTCGCGGATCTTCTGTTGCAGCGCCCGCCCGGCCTTCTCGCCGCGCTCGTCGTGCTCGGGGCCGAGTGGCTGAAGCGCCGCGCGCCGGAGTTGCGCGACGATTCGTTCCTGACCGAATGGCTGAGCGTCGCCTCCGTGATCGTGGTGGTTTCGCTGGGCTACCGCGTCGTGCTGAACCTGCTGGCGGTCGCGCAGCCCCCGCTCGGCCTCCACCTGATGCAGTTGCTGATGACCATGGCGGTCTACCCCGTGGTGGTCGGCATCTGCTATCTGTTCTTCGGGCTGCAGAAGCCGGCGGCATCCGACCTGGACACGCGGGGGATCGGCGCATGAGACGCTCGCAGAAAGACACCGACCTCAGCGTGCGCCGCATCACCCGGCGTGGCCTCGTCGTGGCCGGCCTGCAGGCCGGGTTCATCGGCGCGCTGGCGCTGCGGATGCGCTACATGCAGGTCGATCAAGCCGATGAGTTCCGGCTTCTGGCCGAGGAAAACCGGATCAACATAAGGCTGATCCCGCCCCGCAGGGGCCGGATCTACGACCGCGAGGGCCGCGCGCTGGCCGTGAACGAGCCGTCCTACCGCATCACGATCGTGCGCGAGGACGCGGGCGACGTCGAGGCGGTGCTCGCCCGGCTCGCCCGGATCGTGCGGCTCGAGGACGAGGCGCTAGAGCGCGCGATGGCCGAAATGGCCCGCTCCGCCCCCTTCCTGCCCGTGACGGTGGCCGACCGCGTCTCGTGGGAAGAGATCAGCCGCGTGGCGGTGAACGCCCCGGCGCTGCCCGGCGTCACGCCCGAGGTCGGCCTGTCACGGCTCTACCCCTCGGTCGAGGATTTCGCCCATGTCGTTGGCTATGTCGGCCCGGTGAGCGACCGCGACCTCGCCCGCTATGCCGACCCCGAGCCGGTGCTGCGCATCCCCCGGTTCCAGATCGGCAAGGTGGGCGTCGAGGCGCGCCTCGAACAGGCGCTGCGCGGCCGCGCGGGCACGCGCCGCGTCGAGGTGAACGCCGCCGGGCGCGTGATGCGCGAACTCGACCGCCGGGACGGCGAGCCGGGCGCCGACGTCCAGCTGACCCTCGACAGCGCGTTGCAGGGCTACGTGCGCGCGCGCCTCGGCAACGAAAGCGCGAGCGTCGTGGTGATGGACGTGACGAACGGCGATCTTCTGTCCATCGCCTCGGCGCCCTCCTACGATCCCAACAAGTTCGTGCGCGGCATCTCGGTGGCCGACTATGCCGCGCTGCGCGACAACGAGCGCCGGCCGCTCGCCTCGAAGACGGTGCAGGACGCCTACCCGCCCGGGTCCACCTTCAAGATGGTCACGGCGCTCGCCGCGCTGGAGGCCGGGGTCATGTCGGCCGAGGAAACCGTCTGGTGCCCCGGCCACATGGAAGTGGGCGGGCGGCGCTTTCACTGCTGGAAGCGCGTGGGCCACGGGCACATGAACCTGGAGGAGGCGCTGAAGGAAAGCTGCGACGTCTACTTCTACGACCTCGCGCTCAAGGTGGGCATCGACAACATCTCGGCGATGGCGCGCAAGCTGGGCTTGGGCACGGCCTACGACATTCCGATGTCCGCCGTTGCCGAGGGGCTGGTGCCCGACCGCGACTGGAAGGCGCGCACGCGGGGTGCGCAATGGCGCATCGGCGACACGGTCAACGCCTCGATCGGGCAGGGCTACGTGCTGTCCTCGCCGCTTCAGCTTGCCGTGATGACCGCGCGGCTCGCCACCGGCCGCGAGATCGACCCCCGGCTGCTGAAATCGGTGAACGGGGTCGACGAGGCGGCGCGGACGGGCGCATCGCTCGGCCTCAACGAGAACCACCTGCGCCGGATCCGGGCCGCGATGTTCGCGGCCACGAACAACCGGCGGGGCACCGCCTTCGGATCGCGGATCGTCGCGGACGCGATGCGGATGGCCGGAAAGACGGGCACGAGCCAGGTGCGCAACATCACCGCCGCGGAGCGGCGCGCCGGCGTCACCCGGAACGAGGACCTGCCCTGGAAGCGGCGCGACCACGCGCTTTTCGTGAACTTCGCGCCCTTCGAGGCGCCCCGCATCGCCGTCGCCGTCGTCGTCGAGCATGGCGGCGGCGGCTCGACCGCGGCGGCGCCGATCGCGCGGGACGTGACGCTGCAGGCCCTGCATGGCGGCGCCCCGCCGCTCGAGGCCTATCCGGCCGCCGACCGGTCGCGGATCCGCGCCCAGCAGGAGCGGCTCGCCCGCGAACGCGAGGACCGCGACAGCGAGGGGCAGAACCGCGCATGAGTTACCTCGAATATACAGTCAAGACGACGCCCTCGGGGCCGCGCAAGCTGCTCTATCTCAACTGGCCGCTCGCCGTGGTGCTGGTGGCGGTGGCCCTGATCGGGGCGGTGATGCTCTATTCCGTCGCCGGCGGCTCCCTGTCGCCCTGGGCCGAGCCGCAGATGAAACGCTTCGCGGCCGGACTGGTGCTGATGATCGCCGTGGCCATGGTGCCGATCTGGTTCTGGCGCAACATGTCGGTGCTGGCCTATGCCATCTCGGTCCTGCTGCTGGTGGCGGTGGAACTCGTCGGCGTGACCGGCATGGGCGCGCAGCGGTGGATCGACCTCGGCTTCATGCGGCTGCAGCCTTCGGAGCTCATGAAGATCACGCTCGTCCTGATGCTCGCGGCCTATTACGACTGGCTTCCGGTCAACAAGGTGTCGCACCCGGTCTGGGTGATCGTGCCCGTGCTCTTCGTGCTGCTGCCGACCGCCCTGGTGCTGGCCCAGCCGGATCTCGGCACCGCGATCCTGCTGCTTTCGGGCGGCGGGTTGGTGATGTTCATCGCCGGGGTTCACTGGGCCTATTTCGCCGGGGTCCTCGCCGCGGGCGGCGGGCTCGTGACGGCCGTCCTGCGAAGCCGGGGAACGGACTGGCAGCTTCTCAAGGACTACCAGTTCCGGCGCATCGACACGTTTCTCGACCCGGCCTCGGACCCGCTGGGCGCGGGTTACCACATCACCCAGTCGAAGATCGCGCTCGGCTCGGGCGGATGGGGCGGGCGCGGCTTCATGCAGGGCACGCAGACGCGCCTCAACTTCCTGCCGGAAAAGCACACCGACTTCATCTTCACCACCCTCGCGGAAGAGTTCGGCTTCCTCGGCGGCATCTCGCTTCTGGCGCTCTACGCGCTGATCCTCGTCTTCTGCATCGTGTCGGCGCTGCAGACGCGCGACCGGTTCGCCTCCCTCATGATCTTCGGCGTCGCGATCGCCTTCTTTCTCTACTTCGCGGTCAACATGTCCATGGTGATGGGCCTCGCGCCGGTCGTCGGCGTGCCGCTGCCGCTGGTCAGCTACGGCGGCTCGGCGATGCTGGTCTTGATGCTGGGCTTCGGGCTGGTACAGAGCGCGCACATCCACCGCCCCCGGTGACGGGGACCACAGGGAGCGCCGCATGCCGACCACCGTCCTCTTTTCCGCCAGATCCGAGCGCTGGGACCAGTACGCGCCGCACCTGACCGCCGCGCTCGACGCGACGGGTCTCGATTACAGGCTGGTGACCGAGGCGGCGGCGGAAGAGGTCGACTACATCATATACGCGCCCAACTCCGGGCTCGACGACTTCACCCCCTACACCCGCTGCAAGGCGGTGCTGAACCTCTGGGCCGGGGTCGAGGACGTGGTGCAGAACCCCACCCTCACCCAGCCTCTCGCCCGGATGGTGGACGACGAGGGCCTGACCCAGGGCATGGTCGAATGGGTGGCGGGGCATGTGCTGCGCCATCACCTCGGCACGGACCGTCATGTCATGGGCCAGGACGGGGTGTGGCGCACGGGCGCCCCGCCGCTGGCCACCGAACGCCCCGTCACCGTCCTGGGGCTCGGCGCGCTGGGCAAGGCCTGCGGTCAGGCGCTGGCCCGGCTGGGCTTCCCGGTCACGGGATGGAGCCGCTCGCCCAAGCAGGTGGACGGGGTCGAGGCGCTGCACGGCGAGGAGGGGCTACGCGACGCGCTCGCCCGGGCGCGGATCCTGGTGCTGCTCCTGCCGCTCACGGCGGCCACCGAGAACCTGCTCGACGCGCGCCGCATCGCGCGGCTTCCCGAGGGCGCGGTCGTGATCAACCCGGGGCGCGGCGCGCTCGTCGACGACGACGCGCTGATCGACGCGCTCGACCGCGGCCGGCTCGCCCACGCGACGCTCGACGTCTTCCGTACCGAACCGCTGCCGCCCGAGCATCCGTTCTGGGCCCATCCGAAGGTCACGGTGACGCCGCACATCGCGTCGGAGACGCGGCCCGCCTCGGCCGCCCGGGTCATCGCGGAGAACATCCGCCGCGGCGAGGCGGGCGAGCCGCTGCTGCACCTCGTGGACCGCGCCCTGGGGTACTGAGCCGCTAGCGCAGTCGCGGCGGCGCGTCGGGATCGGAGCCGGGCGGGCGCGGCGCGGGGCGCTCGGCGGGCGCGGGCTCCGGCAGGTCGAACCTCAGCGCGCAGTCGGCGAGCCGCGCCGCGAGCGGATCGGCGTCGTCGAGGAACGCCACGTCGAGCCAACCCGCCTCGATGCCCGAAAAGGCCAGCGCCTCGGCGACCGAGCGGGCGAGCGCGGGCTCGGCCCCGGGGCGCGCGCCGAGGAAGGCGAGGATGTGACCCTGCCCGCCGCCGGCATAGTCGGCGCGCGCCAGCCAGGCGGCGCGGGCGAGCCCGGCCGCCGCGGCAAGCCGCGCGTCGAGCGCCTTCAGAAGGCCCTCGGGCAGGCCGCCCGGCGGGTAGATCGCCTCGGGCCGCGCCTCGATCTCCGCCGGCGCCGCGGCGGCGGTCTCGGCCAGCCAGTCGATCGCCGCCGCCGGCAGCAGGATCGAGGACGGCGCGACCTCGAGGTTGAGGCCCAGCCCGATGCCGCGCCCCGCAAGCATCCCCGCAAGCGCCCGCCCCGGCAGCGCCGCGTAGGGCGCGGCCGCCCCGGCGAAGGCCGCGAGGCGCTCTTCGCGGTCGAAGACGAGGGCAACCGGGCCCTCCTCCAGCTCGAAAAGCGCGGGGCGGATATCGTCGCCCTCGGGCTCGCCATCGAGCATCAGCACGAGTTCCGCCGCCGCCAGCCGGTCGTAGAAGCGCAGGCGCGCGGCGGCGTCCTCCGGCGCGGCGTCCATCGCCGCGTGGGCATGGTCGAGCGGCGGTTCCAAACGGCTCATGCCAGGGCCTCGGCCACGCGGCGGCGAAGCTCGGGCACGAGTTCGTCCTCGAACCACGGGTTGCGCTTGAGCCATGCCGTGTTGCGCCATGAGGGGTGCGGCAGCGGGAGCGCGCCCGGCAGGTGGCGCCGCCAGTCGGCGACCGTCTCGGTCACGCCGGCGCGGGTGCCCAGATGCCAGCGCTGCGCGTGCCCGCCCACCAGCAGCACGAGCCGCAGCCCGGGCAGCGCGCCCAGCGCCTCCTCCCGCCAGGTGCGCGCGCAGAGGGGCGGCGGCGGCAGGTCCGCGCCCTTCGCGTCATAACCCGGAAAGCAGAAGGCCATCGGCAGGATCGCGACCCGGTCGGCGTCGTAGAACGTGGCCTCGTCGAGCCCCGTCCACGCGCGCAGGCGGTCCCCAGACGGGTCGGTGAAGGGCCGTCCCGAGCGGTGCACGCGTCGGCCCGGCGCCTGACCGGCGATCAGCAGCCGCGCGGAGGGGCGCGCCTGCAACACCGGGCGCGGAGCGTGCGCCGTGGCGGTCGCGGCGAAACGGTCTTCGCAGAGGCGACAGGACCGGATGCGATCGAGTGTTGCGTCCATGGCCACCGACATAGGGCCGCGGGCCCGCGAGCGCAAAGCCGCCCGCCCGGCAGATCGCCCATGCGGCAGCATTGTGCGGCCGGCTTGCCGCGCCCGCCATGGGGCCGACATACTGAAGCCAACATCGACGATTAATTCCCTCGCAGCGAAATCGCGCGTAAAGAGTAACCGGCACCGCATCGAAGGACGCCATGATCGAGTTCGACACCGTGAGCAAGTCCTTCTGGACGGGAACGCAGCGCAAGGTGATCCTTGACCGCGTGTCCTTTCGGGTGGAAATCGGCCGCTCGCTCGGCATCCTCGCGCCCAACGGCACGGGCAAGACCACGCTGATCAACATGATGGCCGGACTCGAGAAACCCGACGAGGGCGAGATCCGCCGCAACGCCTCGGTGTCCTTTCCGCTCGGCTTCATGGGCGGCGTCGTCTCGCGACACTCGGCGCGGGAGAACGCGCGCTACATCGCGCAGCTCTACGGCCTCGACCCGGACTACGTGGAGGCGTTCTGCCGCTGGCTCTGCGCGCTCGAGGAATACTTCGACCAGCCGGTCGGCACCTACTCGTCGGGGATGCGGGCGCGCTTTTCCTTCGCGCTCATGCTCGCGCTCGATTTCGACATATACCTCATCGACGAGGGCATGCCGTCCTCGACCGATGTGGAGTTCAACCGCAAGGCCGGGGAGATCCTGCGCGAGCGGCTGCGCACGACCACGCTCGTCATCGTGTCGCACCAGCCCGACATCCTCGAACGTTTCGCCGCCTCCGCGGCGGTGCTGAGCAACGGCCAGCTCTACATGTTCGACACACTCGAAGAAGCAAAGCAGCTCTATGACTACGAAGCCCAAGGCTAGGAAGTTCCGCGTCCCAAGGATGCCGCCCGGCGCACCGGCGCGGACGGCGGCGGCCCCGGGCAGGGAGGCGGACGCGCCGGGCCCCACCCCCGAAGCCCGGACCCCCGGCGCGGGCGACACGGCCGGTCCGTCGGACGGTCCCGCCGCCGAGATCGACGCGATCCGCCGCGAGGGCCTGACCGGGCGGCAGCTTCGCATGGCGCGCCGCGTCGCGCAGAAACACGGCCTCTCGGTCGCGTCGGACTTCGACGCGGTGCGCAAGCTGCGCGCCCGCGGGGTCGACCCGTTCCAGCGCGCCAACATGCTCGCCCTCGTGGTGCCGGGGCAGGACGCGACAGGGGGCACGGAGAGCGGCGACAGCCCGGCGCCGCGCATCCAGCTGCCGCAGACGACCACGGGCCCGGGAGAGGCCGGGCTGCCCTCGACCGGGCTCAACCCGGCGGAGCTTCGGGCGCAGGAGATCACGCGCGTGCAGCGCGACATCGCGCGGCGGCGGCGGCGCAAGTCGCTTTTGCTGCTGACGCGGCTCGCGTTCTTCGTGCTCCTGCCCACGCTGCTTGCCGGGTGGTATTTCTACGCGATCGCGACGCCGATGTACGCCACGAAGTCCGAGTTCCTGATCCTGAAGGCCGATGGCGGGTCCGAGGCCGGGATGGGCGGGCTTCTGTCGGGCACGCAGTTCGCCACGAACCAGGACGCGATCGCCGTGCAGTCCTTCCTGCAATCGAAGGACGCGATGCTGCGGCTCGACGCCGACGAGGGGTTCAAGGCACATTTCTCGCAGCCCTGGATCGACCCGATCCAGCGGATGCCCGACGACGCCTCCACCGAGGAGGCCTACAAGGTCTACCAGCGCAGCGTGGAGATCGGCTTCGACCCGACCGAGGGCATCATACGGATGGAGGTGTCCGCCGCCGACCCGGAGGTTGCCGCGCGGTTTTCGACGGCGCTGATCGGCTATGCGGAAGAGCGGGTGGACAGCCTGTCGCAGCGCAAGCGCGAAAACCAGGTGGCCGACGCCCGGCGCAGCCTGGAGGAGGCGGACGCAGCCCGGCGCGCGGCCCAGGAACGCCTCGTGGCGCTCCAGCAGGAGGGGGCGGTGCTGGACCCCGAAGGCCGGATCGCCGCGCTTCGGGGACAGATCAACAACATCGAGGTGCAGCTTCAGGAAAAGCAGCTCGAGCGTGCCGCCCTTCTGGACAACGCCCGGCCGAACGCCGCCAAGCTCGACGGGGTCGAGGGCGACATCCGCCGGCTGGAAAGCCTGCTGGCGCAAGTCAACGCGCAGATGACCGAAGCCAGCCAGGGGCAGGACTCGCTCGCCGCGCTCGCCGCGCGCATCCAGCTCGCCCAGGCCGACGTGGCGACCCGCGACCTGATGATGCAATCCGCGCTCGAGCAGCTCGAGCAAAGCCGCCGCGACGCCAACGCGCAGGTGCGCTACCTCACCACCTCGGTGAGGCCCGTCGCGCCCGAGGATCCGACCTACCCCCGCGCCTTCGAGAACACCGTCTTGGCGTTCCTCATCTTTTCCGGCATCTACCTGATGATATCGCTGACCGCCTCGATCCTGCGCGAGCAACTCTCTTCCTGAGGCGCCGCGCCATGAAAGCGGGCCGCCCGACCGGCCCGGAATTCCCCGCAGCCCGGAGACCAGAATGACCCGCCCCTCCGCCCAGAGCCGACCGAACACCTGGGAGTTCCTTTGCGAGCCGATGATCGCGCCCACCGGCTTTCGCGAATACGACGCGCGCTGGCGCTATCCCGAAGAGATCAACCTGCCCGGCATGACCGCGCTGGGCCTGGGGCTCGGCACGCAGATGCACCGGCGCGGGCTGGAGCCGGTGATCGCGGTGGGCAACGACTACCGCGACTACTCGCTCGCCATCAAGCAGGCGCTGATCCTCGGGCTGGTGCAGGCGGGCATCGACGTGCGCGACATCGGCACGGCGCTCTCGCCCATGGCCTATTTCGCGCAGTTCCACCTCGACGTGCCGGCGGTGGCCATGGTCACGGCGAGCCACAACCCGAACGGCTGGACCGGCGTGAAGATGGGCTTCGAGCGCCCGCTCACCCACGGCCCGGACGAGATGGCGGAACTCAAGCGCATCGTCATGGAGGGCGAAGGCGCCCCGCGGCCGGGCGGGCGCTGGCAGGCGGTCGAAGGGGTGCGCGAGGCTTATCTCGACGATCTCGCCGGCGATTTCCGCGTGTCGCGCAAGCTGCGCGTGGTGTGCGCGACGGGGAACGGGACGGCCGGCGCCTTCGCGCCCGCGCTGCTGGAGCGGATCGGGGTGGAGGTGATCCCGCTGCACACGGAACTCGACTACGGCTTTCCCAACTACAACCCGAACCCGGAAGCGATGGAGATGCTGCACGACATGGCCCGCGTCGTGCGCGAGACCGGCGCGGACCTCGCGCTGGGCTTCGACGGCGACGGCGACCGCTGCGGCGTGGTCGACGACGCGGGCGAGGAGATCTTCGCCGACAAGGTGGGGGTGATCATGGCCCGCGACCTCGGCAAGCTCTATCCCGGGTCCACCTTCGTGGCCGACGTGAAGTCCACGGGCCTCTTCGCCGCCGACCCGGAGCTTCAGGCGCTCGGCGTGAAGGCCGATTACTGGAAGACCGGGCACAGCCACATGAAGCGCCGCGTGAAGGAGATCGGCGCGCTCGCGGGCTTCGAGAAATCGGGGCACTACTTCCTCGCGGAGCCGGTGGGGCGCGGCTACGACGACGGGATGCGCGTGGCGGTGGAGATCTGCAAGATCCTCGACCGCAACCCGGACAGCGCCATGTCCGACCTGCGCCGCGCGCTCCCCCGCACCTGGTCCACGCCCACCATGTCGCCCCATTGCGCGGACGGGGAGAAATACGAGGTCCTCGCCCGCATCGTCGGCAAGCTGGAAGCCCGCGCCGCGGCGGGCGAGCCGATCGCCGGCCGGCCCGTCGACCGCATCGTGACCGTGAACGGCGCGCGGGTGATCCTCGACAACGGCGCCTGGGGCCTCGTGCGGGCGAGCTCCAACACGCCCAACCTCGTCGTGGTGTGCGAAAGCCCCGAAAGCGAGGAGGAAATGCGCGCGATCTTCCACGACATCGACGCGGTGATCCGCAGCGAACCCGCCGTGGGCGACTACGACCAGACGATCTGAGCGCGACGGCCCGCAGCGCCGGGGACGGGGCCCGTATCGCGCGCGGGCGCGCGGGAGGGGGCGTTGCGAGGGGGCGTTACCCCCTCGGCGCGTTCCGCGCCTCACCCCCGGAGTATTTCCACCAAGAAGAAGGCGCCGCGCCGAGGGCCTCGTGACAAGGCCGGTCGCGGCTCCTATAAGGCGCGCGAGATTCCAGACCAGGGACAGGACCGCTTTCGATGACGATTCAGGTTTTCGGCCACAAGGCCCCCGACACCGATTCCACCGGCTCTCCGATCGTCTGGGCCTGGTACCTCAACGAGGTGAAGGGCGAGCCCGCCGAGGCGGTGCTTCTGGGCGAGCCCAATACCGAAGCCGCCTTCATGCTCGACCGGTGGGGCCTGGCGAAGCCGCGCATCGCCGAGGGCTTCGAGGACGGCGCGCCGGTTGTGATCCTCGACACCAACAATCCGTCCGAACTGCCCGAGAACGTGAATGCGCTCGACATCAAGGCGATCATCGACCACCACCGGCTGACCGGTGGCATCGAGACGAAGGCGCCGATCGAGTTGACCGTGCGGCCGCTCGCCTGCACCGCGACGCTGCTTCACGATCTCATGGGCGCGGATGCCGGGAAGATGCCCGAGGCGATGAAGGGCGCGATGCTGTCCTGCATCCTTTCCGACACGCTCGAGTTCCGCAGCCCCACCACGACCGGGCATGACCGGGCGCTGGCGGAGACGCTCGCCGCGGATCTCGGGATCTCGATTTCCGACTACGCCGCGGAGATGTTCGCGGCTAAGTCCGACGTCTCGGCCTTTTCCGAGGCCGAGCTTCTGCGGATGGACAGCAAGCAGTACGAGGTCGGCGGCACGTCATTCCGCGTCGGCGTGCTCGAGACCACGAGCCCCGACGCCGTGCTGGGACGCAAGGACGCGCTGATGGCCGCCATGCCCGAGGTCGCGCAGGAGGACGGCGTGGATGAGGTGCTGCTTTTCGTCGTGGACATCCTGCGGGAAGAGGCCACGCTGCTGGTGCCGAACGACCTGGTGAAGCGCGTGGCCGAGAAGAGTTTCGGCGCGACCGTCGAGGGCGATACCGTCGTCCTGCCCGGGATCGTGAGCCGCAAGAAGCAGATCATTCCCAACCTGACCGTCTGAGCCCCCGACGGGGCGCAACCGGCGCATCGGGGCGCCCGCGCGGCGCCTCTTTCCCGCTGGAACGAAGGACATCCGACACCATGACGGAACTCATCGATTCGCTCGACCAGGTGGCCGGGCGCTACCGCGCGGCCTTCGTGGACCTTTGGGGCTGCGTCCATGACGGCGTGCGCGCGCTGCCGGAGGCTGTGGTCGCGCTGCGCCGCTTCCGCGACGCCGGGGGCATCGTCGTGCTGGTGACGAATTCGCCCAAGCCCCGGCGCGGGGTGGAATCCCAGCTCGAACGCTTCGGCGTGCCGGACGACGCGTGGGACACGATTGCCACCTCGGGCGACAGCGCGCGCGCAGCGATGTTCCGTGGCGCGGTGGGCGAGAAGGTGTTCTTCATGGGAGAGGACCGCGATCTCGGCTTCTTCGAGCCGCTCGCCCTGATCGAGGCGCCGGCGCAGATCGAACGGGTGGAGCTTAAGAGCGCCGAGGGCATCGTCTGCACCGGGCCGTTCGACCCGATGGCCGATCCCGAGGCCCTGCGCCCGGAGTTGCTTTACGCCAAGCAGAAGGGGCTGAAGTTTCTTTGCGCCAATCCCGACATCGTGGTGGACCGCGGCGATCGGCGCGAGTGGTGCGCCGGCGCGGTGGCAGCGCTCTACACGGCGATGGGCGGTGAAAGCCTCTATTTCGGCAAGCCGCACCCGCCGATCTACGACCTTGCGCGCCGGCGTCTCGCCGCGCTCGGGCAGGATGTCGACCGCGGCGAGATCCTGGCCATCGGCGACGGGGCGCAGACCGACATCCGCGGCGCCATGGGCGAGGATATCGATTCGCTCTTCATCTCGGGCGGCCTCGCCCAGAGCGAGACGCGCACGGAGCGTCAGCCCGATCCCGACGCGCTCGGGGCGTATCTGAGGCGGGAGCAGGTGTCGCCCACATACGCGATCGGACGGCTCCGCTGAAAATCGAGGCTTGCGTTTCTGCGCGCGCAAAGCAATAAAGTTGCGAACTCGGGCATCACGAAGTCCGATTGTTGCTCTTGCGTTGGGAGGGTCGGATGTTGGACAACATGCCGCGCGGCACGATCTGCATCGAGGACATCGAGATGGGCATGACCCGTCACCTGCGGAAGGTGGTGACGGACGCCGACATCGAGATGTTCGCCGAGGTCTCGACGGACCGGAACCCGGTGCACCTCGACGACGCCTACGCGCAGGACACCATCTTCGAGGGTCGCATCGCCCATGGGATGCTGACCGCGGGGCTCATCTCGGCGGTGATCGGCGAGCAGCTTCCAGGCCACGGCACGGTGTATCTGGGCCAGACGCTCAAGTTTCTCGCCCCCGTGCGCCCCGGCGACATGGTGGAGGCCGAGGTGGAGGTGGTCGCGATCGACCACGCCAAGCGGCGGGTGCAGCTCGATTGCCGCTGCCGCGTGGACGGCAAGAAGGTTCTCATCGGCGAGGCCACGGTGCTCGCGCCCTCGCGCAAGTTCGACTGACCGGCAGGCGATCCGCGGGCGCGCTTGCGCCCGGCCCCGCCCGGCGCTAGGGGAGCGCGCATGCGGATCGTGCGCGACTACCAGTTCACCAGCCCGGAGGATCGCGGCGCGGCCGTGGCGATCGGGAACTTCGATGGCGTGCATCTCGGCCACCTTTCCGTGCTCGACCTGACGCGGGCGCGGGCGGCCGACCATGGCGCGCCCCTGGGCGTTCTGACCTTCGAGCCGCATCCGCGGGAGTATTTCGCCCCCGACGCGCCCCCGTTCCGCCTGACCGGACCGGAGGCGCGCGCCTCGCGCCTGGAGAAGCTGGGGGTGGAGATCCTCTACGAACTCAATTTCAACGCGAGTCTCGCCGCGCTCTCGCCCGAGGCGTTCGCCCGCGAGGTCATCCGGGACGGGCTTGCGCTCGCCCATGTGGTGGTCGGGCAGGATTTCTGTTTCGGCAAGGGGCGCGCGGGAAGCGTGACCGAGCTGCAGCGCTTCGGAAGCGAGATGGGCTTCGGCGTCACCGTGGCGCCGATGCATCTCGAGGGCGCGACGCGGGTATCCTCCACCGCCATCCGCGCGGCGCTTTCCGAGGGCCGGCCCCGCGACGCGGCGAAACTGCTCGGCCACTGGCACCGGATCGAAGGGCCCGTGGTGGGCGGAGAGCAGCGCGGGCGGCTTCTGGGCTATCCGACCGCGAACATGTCCATCGAGGGGCTGCACCCGCCCCGGTTCGGGGTCTACGCGGTACTCGTGGACGTGGCCGAGGGGCCCCATGCCGGTCACTACATGGGGGCCGCGTCCCTCGGCGTGCGGCCGCAGTTCGGCGTCAACACGCCCAATCTCGAAACCTATCTTCTCGACTTCGCAGGCGATCTCTACGGGACGCACATGTCCGTGGCCCTGGTGGAGTTCCTGCGCCCCGAGGCCGCCTTCGAAAGCGTCGAGGCACTCGTCGCGCAGATGCAGACGGACGTCGCGCGCGCCCGCGCCGTGCTGGAGGCGCCATGAGCGACGATCCGATCGACCGTTCGGGCCTCGCGCCCCGTTTCTGGGAGCGAAAGCGCCTCGACCGGATGACCCGCGCCGAGTGGGAGGCGCTTTGCGACGGATGCGGCAAGTGCTGCCTCAACAAGCTCGAGGACGCGGATACGGGCGAGGTCTGGCTGACCCGCGTGGCCTGCCGGCTCTTCGACGACGGAAGCTGCCGCTGCACGCAGTATCCGATCCGTCACCGCTTCGTGCCCGACTGCATCGTTCTCACGCCCGACACGCTCGACGATCACATGCACTGGCTGCCGCAGACCTGCGCCTACAGGCTGCTGCACGAGGGCCGCCCGCTCTACCACTGGCATCCGCTCATCTCGGGCGATCCCGAAAGCGTCCACCGCGCCGGCGTCTCGGCGCACGGCATGACGGTGCCCGAGTTCGAGGTGGACGAGGACGATTGGGAAGATTTCATCATCGAGGAGCCCGTCTGATGCATCTCGCCTCCGACAACGCAGGCCCGGCCCACCCTCAGGTGATCGAGGGGCTGTCGCGCGTGAACACCGGCTATGCCATGCCCTATGGCGCCGATGCGGACATGGCCGCGGTCACGGCGCGGCTGCGCGACATCTTCGAGGCGCCGGAGGCCGCGATCTATCTCGTGGCCACGGGCACCGCGGCGAATTCGCTTGCGCTCGCGACGCTGGGCGCACCGTGGCAGACCGTTTTCTGCTCGCCGGTCGCGCACATCCACGAGGACGAGTGCAACGCGCCGGAATTCTACTCCGGCGGCGCGAAGCTCACGCTGGTGGGCGACGACGACCGGATGACACCCGAAACGCTCCACCGCGCGATCGAGCGCGAGGAAAGCCGCGGCGTGCACGGGCCGCAGCGCGGGCCGGTCTCTCTCACGCAGGCGACCGAGCGCGGCGGCGTCTACACGCTCGAGGAAATCCGGGCGCTCGGCGAGGTGGCGAAGGGCTTCGGCCTGCCGCTGCACATGGACGGGGCGCGCTTCGCCAACGCGCTGGTGGCGCTCGACGCCACGCCCGCCGAGATGACCTGGAAGGCCGGCGTGGACGCGGTGAGCTTCGGGGCCACCAAGAACGGCTGCCTCGGCGTCGAGGCGGTGATCCTCTTCGACCCGGCGACGGCGTGGGAATTCGAATTGCGCCGCAAGCGGGGGGCGCATCTCTTCTCCAAGCACCGCTACCTCTCGGCGCAGATGGCGGCCTATCTCGAGGGCGATCTCTGGCTCGAGAGCGCGCGGCGCGCCAACGCCGCCTGCGCACGCCTCGCCGCCGGGCTGCGCGCGGTGCCCGGCGTGCGCTTCCTCTGTGAGCCCGCGGCCAACATGCTCTTCGCGGAGATGCCGCGGGCCACCCATCTTCGTCTGCACGAGGCCGGCGCGCAGTATTACCTCTGGGAGGGATCGCTCGACGGCGCGGACCCCGACGAGCCCCTCACCGCGCGGATGGTCTGCGACTGGTCGATCACGGACGCGGACATCGACCGCTTCGTGGCGATCGCGCAGGGCCGGGCCTGAAGGGCCGCGCTAACGAAAGCCGACAGGCGCGAAGGAGAGGGGCATGGAATTTTCCGCCGACAGCAGGGACCGGGCGGAGGAGATCATCGCCCTTTTCGAGTCAACCTTCGGCGCCTCCGAGGGCGCCGAGGAAGGACGGCTCATCGGGACGCTCGTGAAGAACCTCCTGGAGACGACGAAGGACGAAGACCTCGCCGTCTTCACGGCGCGGGAGGGTGGTGTGCTGGCCGGGGCCATCATCTTCTCGCGGCTCGCCTATGACGAGGACGCGCGCATCGTCTTCCTTCTGGCGCCCGTCGCGGTGGAAACCACCCGGCAGGGCCAGGGGATCGGGCAGGCGCTTCTGAACCATGGCCTGGCCGCGATGCGGGACCGGGGGGCCGACGTGGCGATCACCTACGGCGACCCGGCCTATTACGGCAAGGTCGGATTCGCCCCGATCGGAGAGGACACGGCAGCGCCGCCGCACCCGCTGCAGCAGCCCGAGGGGTGGCTGGCGCAAAACCTCACGACCCGGCCCCTCGATCCGCTGAAGGGCCGCGCGCGCTGCGTGCCCGCTTTCGACGATCCTGCTTACTGGTAGCGCGGCCCCGCCGGCGCGGGCATCCTGCCCTTCAGTAGGAGTATTCGGCGTAGATGTGGCTGAGATCGCCCTGCCAGTCGCCGTGGTAACGCTCCAGAAGCTCGTCGGCCGGGATCTTCCCGCTCTCCACGCTCTCTCTCAGCGCGTTGAGGAAATGCGTCTCGTCCGGCAGCAGCCCGCCCGCGCCCTCGCGCGCCCGGGCGCGCAGCCCGGCCTCCGCGATGTCCAGCACCTCGCGCGCGAGATCGTGCATGTAAAGGTCGCCCACCCGCGCCTTCAGGCCCTGATCGGCCGCGGCGATGCGAAGCGCCTCGCGCTCCGCCGCGCTCCAGCCCTTCACGAGATCCCAGGCCGCGTCGAGCGCGCCCTGGTCGTAGGTCAGCCCCACCCAGAGCGCCGGCAGCGCGCAGAGCCGCCGCCAGGGCCCGCCATCGGCCCCGCGCATCTCGATGTATTTCTTGATCCGCGCCTCGGGGAAGATCGTGGTAAGGTGGTCGGCCCAGTCCGACAGCGTCGGCGTTTCGCCCGGCAGCGCGGGCAGCCGGCCCTTCAGGAAGTCGCGGAAGGACTGGCCGAGCGCGTCGATGTAGCGCCCGTCGCGGTAGACGAAGTACATCGGCACGTCGAGCGCGTAGTCGACCCAGCGCTCGAAGCCGAAACCGTCCTCGAAGACGAAGGGCAGCATGCCGGTGCGCGCGTCGTCGAGGTCGCGCCAGACCCGGCTCCGCCAGGACTTGTAGCCTGTGGGACGGTTCTCGAAGAAGGGGGAGTTGGCGAAGAGCGCCGTGGCGACGGGCTGGAGCGCCAGCGCCACGCGAAGCTTCTGCACCATGTCGGCCTCGGAGGCGAAGTCGAGGTTCACCTGCACCGTGCAGGTGCGGTACATCATCGACTTTCCCATCGTGCCGACCCGGTCCATGTAGTCGGTCATCAGCCGGTAGCGCCCCTTGGGCATCATCGGCATGTCCTCGTGGCGCCAGACCGGCGCGGCGCCGAGCCCGATGAAGCCCACGCCGAGCGCGTCGGCGATGTCCTTCACGTCGGCGAGATGGGCGTTCACCTCGTCGCAGGTCTGGTGGATGTTCTCGAGCGGGGCGCCGGAAAGCTCGAGCTGGCCTCCGGGCTCCAGCGAGACGTTCGCGCCGTCCTTCTCGAGCCCGATGAGGTTGCCGCCTTCCTCGACGGGGCGCCAGCCGTGTCGGTCGCGCAGCCCCTCCAGCACCGCGCGCACGGAGCGTGCGCCCTCGTAGGGCAATGGCGCCAGCGTCTCGCGGACATAGCCGAACTTCTCGTGCTCGGTGCCGATGCGCCACGCCTCGGGCGGCTTGCAGCCGGCCTCGAGGTATTGCGCAAGCTGGTCCTGGTGCTCGATCGGCCCGCCGCCGGACTGGGGGATGGACATTGCGCTTTGCTCCGGTGGTCTAGGCTGGATCGGTGGGCGACAGGGATGGGCCGGAACGGCGCGGGTGTCAATGCAGCCGGGGCCGCCCGTCCGCGGCCGCGGGATGCTCCCAGACGACCACGGGATGCGCGGCGCCGCCCCCGCGCAGCGCGTCGACGAGGTGGCCGGTCCGGATCCCCGGAAGGGCGGCGAAGGCGTCGAAGAGCGCATCCGCCCCCGCCGCCGTCACCGGGATCGACAGCGGCGGCTGGCCGGGCTGCACGAGCACCCAGGACGGCGGATCTTCCGAAGGGTCGAGGCGCAGCTGGGAGAGCTCGGAAAGGGCCACCACGCCGCCCGAGACGGGCCCGAAATAGGCGATCCGGCCCTCGACGACCTCCACCACGCCCGGCCCGCCGCCGGGCCGCCGGAACCGCCCGCGCTGGATGCCCGCGAAGAGGAGCGCGAGCCCCGTCGCGACGGCCATCCACCCCAGCCAGGCGAGGAGGCCCAGGCCCGCGAGCGCCGCCCAGAGACCGAGCGCCGCCAGCGCCGCGCCGGCAAGCGCCTCCCGCCACCGCCCCAGCGCGTCGGCGACCTCCGGCCGGATCACCGCCAGTCCCCCAGCGCGATCTGCCAGAGGGTGAGCGCGGCCACGGCCGCGGTGTCGGCGCGCAGGATCCGCGGCCCGAGGCTCACCGTCACCGCGAAGGGCAGCCCGGCGAGACGGGCGCGCTCGGCCTCCGAGAAGCCGCCTTCGGGGCCCACCAGCACGGCCCAGGGGTCGGGCGCCTCGACCGCGCGCCTGCCGAGAAACGCGTCGAGGCTCTCCCCCTCTCCCGCGCGCGCTTCGTCGCAGACGAGAAGGCGCCGGCCCTCCGGCCAGCCCCGAAGGATCTGCGACAGTGGTGCGAGGTCCGCAACCTCGGGCACGAAGGTGCCGCCGCACTGTTCCGCCGCCTCCACGGCATGGGCCTGAAGGCGGTCTCGGCGCAGCCGCTCGGCATTGGTGTGGTCGGTCTGGACGGGCAGGATCCGCGCCGCGCCCATCTCGGCGGCCTTCTCGACGATGAAGTCGGTGCGCGCCTTCTTGATCGGCGCGAAAAGCAGCCAGAGATCGGGCGGGTCGCGCTGCTGCGCGGTCTGCCCGGTGCATTGCAGTGTGCCGCCCCGCTTGGCCGCCCCGGTCACGCGCGCCGCCCATTCGCCGTCGCGCCCGTTGAAGATCCGAAGCTCCGCCCCCTCGCCCAGCCGCATGACATTGAAGAGGTAATGCGCCTGGGCGCGTTCCAGAGGAACGGTTTGCCCCGCCCCCAGCGGGTGCTCTACATAGAGCCGGACAACGGATGCCATGAGGCCCTTCTATGCCTGCCAACGGCGAGACGCCAGAGCGCGCCGAGACCGGCCCCGTCGCCGACGCGGTGACGGGCAACTGGGTGGACCGCCTCGCGCCGCCCGCGGCGCGGCCCTACCTGCGCCTGTCGCGCGCCGACCGCCCGATCGGCACCTGGCTGCTGCTGCTGCCGTGCTGGTGGGGGCTGACGCTGGCGATGCTGTCCACCGGCCAGGCGCGCTGGCAGGATCTGTGGATCTTCGCGGGCTGCGGCATCGGCGCCTGGCTCATGCGGGGGGCGGGCTGCACCTGGAACGACATCACCGACCGCGACATCGACGGCAGCGTGGCGCGCACCGCGCTCCGGCCGATCCCGTCGGGCCAGGTCACGCTGGGCCAGGCCGTGGCGTGGATGTGCGCGCAGGCCATCCTCGCCTTCCTGATCCTCGCCACCTTTCCGCCCGCAGCGATCGCGCTGGGCATTCTCGCGCTGCTGCCGGTGGCGATCTACCCGTTCGCCAAGCGCTTCACCTGGTGGCCGCAGATCTTCCTCGGCTTCGCGTTCAACTGGGGCGCGCTGCTGGCCTGGACGGCGCACACCGGGGCGCTCCAGTGGCCGGCGCTGGCGCTTTACGCATCGGGCATGGCCTGGACACTTTTCTACGACACGATCTACGCCCACCAGGACAAGGAGGACGACGCGCTCATCGGCGTGAAGTCCACCGCGCGGCTTTTCGGCGGCGAAACGCCGCGCTGGCTGCGCCGCTTCCTTGTGGCGAGCGTCGTCCTCATGGGGCTCGCGATCCTGGGCGCCGCGCCCTCGGGCGAGATCCTCGCCCTCGTGATCGCGATCGGCGGGCCGTGGGCGATGGGCTGGCACATGGCGTGGCAGCTTCGCCGGCTCGACCTGGGCGACAACGACCGGCTGCTGGCGCTTTTCCGCTCGAACCGCGATGCCGGGCTGCTGCCTGTGCTGTTTTTCGCCGCCGCGCTTCTGGCCTGATTGAATCCGCCCCCGGCAGCGCGTATCACCGTGCGGTCCGAAGCCACCCGGCACAGGCTCGATGCGACTTAAACCCCTCGCCCTTCCCGTTCTCGCCTTCACCGTCGCCGGCCTGCTGGCGGCGCTCGCCGCGGTGTTTTCGGTGGATATCATCGAGAAGGGCTCGGAAGAGGGGGTGCGCACCGAGCTCACGCGCGCCGGGCTGCACTGGGCGGAGGTGGATGCCAACGGCCTTCAGCTTTACCTGATCGGCACCGCCCCGAACGAGGCGGAGCGGTTCCGGGCGCTGTCCACCGCCGGACGCGTGGTGGACGCGGCGCGGGTGATAGACAACGTGAACGTGGCCGAAGCCTCGCGGCCGGCGCCCCCGCGCTTTTCCATCGAGATCCTGCGCAACGAGGACGGCGTCTCGGTGATCGGCCTGGTGCCGGCGGCGACGGATCGCGAGGGCATGGTGGCGCGGCTGGAAGGGAGCGTGGCGGGGGGCAGCGTCTCGGATCTGATGGAGGTGGCCGACTACCCCACGCCCGAGGGCTGGGACGACGCGCTCGACTTCGGCCTGTCCACGCTCAAGCGTCTTCCCCGCGCGAAGATCTCGATAGAGGCGGGCGCCGTGGCCATCACCGCGATGAGCGACAGTGCGGCCGAGAAACGCAGCCTCGAGGCCGAGTTCGCCCGCCAGGTCCCCGATACGCTGCGCCTCGCGCTCGACATCTCGGCGCCGCGGCCGGTGATCAGCCCCTTCACGCTGCGCTTCGTCCTCCACGAGGGCGGCGCGCGCTTCGATGCCTGCTCCGCCTCGACCGAGGAGGGGCGCGCGCGGATCCTGGCCGCCGCCGCCGCCGCCGGCATGGACGGAAAGGGGGACTGCCGCATCGGGCTTGGCGTGCCCTCCAGCGCCTGGCCCGAGGCGGCGGAGCGCGCCATTGCCGCGCTCGCCGAACTGGACGGCGGCTCGGTGACGATCACCGATGCCGACGTGGCGCTCGTCGCGGCGGAGGGCACGGATCCCGCCCTCTTCGAGCGCGTGTCCGGTGAGCTGGGCGCCGATCTGCCCGACATCTTCGCGCTCGACGCGGTTCTGCCCGAGGTTCCCGACGAGACCGACACCGGCCCGCGCGAATTCATCGCCACGCTGAGCCCGGAAGGCTCGGTGCAGCTGCGCGGGCGCATTTCGAGCGAGACGAATCGCACGATCGCCGACAGTTTCGCGCGCGCGGGGTTCGGCAGCGCGGCCGTCTACACCGCCGCGGTGGTGGACGACAGCCTGCCCGCCGAATGGCAGGTGCGGGTGCTGGCCGGGCTCGAGGCGCTCGCCCGGCTCGCCAACGGCGCGGTGACGATCCGCCCCGATTCGATCCGCGTCCGCGGCGAGACCGGAAAGGCCGAGGCCAGCGCCGAGATCGCCTCCCTTCTTTCCGAGAAGCTGGGGGCGTCGTCGGAATTCTCCATCGAGGTGGCCTACCGCGAAGCGCTCGATCCCGAGGCGGCGCTGCCGACCCCGGCGGAATGCGTGGCGATGATCGACGAGATCACCGAGGGCCGGAAGATCAACTTCGAGCCGGGCTCGGCCACGCTCGACTCCGCGGCGCGGCTCATCCTCGACGACATCGCCGAAGTGCTGCGGGACTGCGGCCCCTTGCCGCTGGAGATCGCGGGCCACACCGACAGCCAGGGGCGCGAGTCCATGAACCTCGATCTGAGCCAGCAGCGCGCCGAGGCGGTCCTGGCCGAGCTTCGCGACCGCCGGGTTCTGACGTCGTCCTTCGTGCCCCGCGGCTACGGCGAGAGCGACCCGATCGCCGACAACGGAACCGAGGCGGGCCGGGAGACCAACCGGCGAATCGAGTTCAGCCTGCTTCCCGCCGACCCCGTATCCGAGGTAGAGGCCGTGCTGGAGCGCCTTGCCGCGGACGACGACCGGCAAGACGCCGATGCAGAGCCCGCGGCCGGAGAAAGCCAATGACCCGCACGGAATTCGTGATCGTCACCGCGATCATCCTGTTCGTCGCCTTCGCGGTGGGCTGGTTCGCGCATTGGCTGGTGCACCGCTTCACGCGGGTCTCCCGCGCCGACATGGGCGAGCTGGAGCGCATGGCGCAGGAACTGCACGCCGCCGAGGAAACGCGCGATCAGGCGATCACCTATCTTCAGCAGCGCGAGGCCGAGCTCACCAACCAGCTTTCGCAGACAGAGGCGGAACTGCGCGCCGCCATGGACGGCCTGCGGGATGCGCGGCACGAGGCCGAGGAGCTGCGCAACCGGCTCGAGCGGATGGAAGCGGGCTGATCCAAGGCCGGGCGCGCGCGCCTCACCAGCGCGAGAGCGCGGCCTCGTCCTCCTCCCGCGCCGCGACCCAGTCCGCGCCTCGCGCGGTGATCTCGCGCTTCCAGAAGGGCGCGCGCGATTTCAGGTAATCCATCAGGAATTCCGCCGCCGCGAAGGCGTCCGCCCGGTGCGGCGCGGCGGTGGCCACCATCATGATCGTCTCGCCCGGCGCGAGCCGGCCGTGACGGTGGATCACGAGAACGTCCCCGAGGCTCCAGCGGGCCAGCGCCTCTTCCGCGATCGTCGCGAGCGCCTTCTCCGTCATGCCGGGGTAATGCTCGATCTCCATCGCCTTCAGGTCGCCCGCCTCCGTGTCGCGGACGATCCCGGCGAAGGTGACGACCGCGCCCTGCCCGTGCTGCGCGCCGGAGAAGGCGCCGGCCTCTGCGCCGAAATCGAAGGGGCCGTCCTGCACGATCACGCGCATGGCGTTCAGCCCCCGGTCATCGGCGGGAAGAACGCGACCTCGCGGACGCCGGCGAGCGGCGCGTCGAAATCGGCGAGTTCCTGGTCCACGGCGACACGCAGCGCCGAGGTGTCGGCGAAGGCGGCGGCGTAACGCTCTTCGCGCGCGCGCACCTCGTCTACAAGGTCGGCCACCGTCGCGGCCTCGGTCTGCAGGGTCTCTCGCGGCAGCCCGATGCGCTCGCGGACCCAGGCGAAATAGAGAACATCCATGGCGGTTCAGTCCTTCAGATACGGCACGGCCTTGCGGAAATACTCCCAGCCGGTCCAGAGCGTCAGCACCGCCGACAGCCACAGCAGCGCGACGCCCCCCTGTCCGGTCCAGAGTGCGCCGGCGAGGAGGGCGCGCAGGCCGTGCAGATCCTGCTCGCGCCCATCCAATATATCCTCCACCAGGGTCCGATCCATCCCCATGGCGATCATGCCGACGTGATGCTCGAAGATCCCGTGGGCGAACAGCACGGCCACGGCCACCATCTGCAACGTCGTCTTCCACTTCGCCAGCCGGGTGACCTGCAGACTGCCCACCGCCGGGCCGAGATACTCCCGCAGGCCCGAGACGAAGACCTCGCGGAAAAGGATGAGCGCCGCGGGCAGCACGATCCAGGCGGAGTAGGACGAGAAGGTCACGAGCACCAGAAGCGCCACCGCGACCATCGCCTTGTCCGCGATGGGATCGAGCATGGCGCCCATGCGGGAGACCTGCCCCCAGGCGCGGGCCAGCCGCCCGTCCACCCAATCGGTCGCGGCGGCGCCGAGGAAAAGCACGAGCGCTGCCCAGTCCGCCAGCGGATGCGGCAACAGCAGGTAGAGCGCAGCCAACCCCGGCGCCGCGACGAGCCGGAACACGGTCAGTATGTTGGGCAGTGTCCAGCGCATGCCCGCCCTTTAGCGCGGTTGCGCGGCGCGTGGAACCCGCGCCTGCGTCCTCGTTTTCACTTGACGCCCCCCGCCCGCTCGCCTAGTCACCACGTCGCCGTGGCGGAGTAGCTCAGTCGGTTAGAGCAGCGGAATCATAATCCGCGTGTCGGGGGTTCAAGTCCCTCCTCCGCTACCAAATTTTCCGTAGTTGCCCAAGCTTTCTGGAATCTTCTGAGCTCCGTCGGTGGAACCGGCAGTGCCTGGGGGCATGACGGAGGCCGTGTCGCCTTGACCTCGACTTCGCCCGTTGCCCATCCCGGCAGGCGGACTTCGACAACGCCGCCATGCCGCTGTGGCGGATTTGTCATTCAGCGGCGGACTGGGCTTCATCCTGTGACTGCATATGTCAGCCGGGCTGGCTGAGCAGATCCATTCCGCAGGGCCACGAGACCAGAACTGGCCGGCCGGGCGTGAGCCGTCGATGCGACAGTAGTCCAATTAGAATGGTGAACGCGCTGACGCGGCGTGCGTCCCTGACGAACCGGTTCGATCCGGACATCGTCCGGATGCCGCCACCGATCGGCAGGCGAGGCCGTCCGCCGCGACAAGGCGACACCGCGATCCGGACCCGCCTGACGACGAAGACGCTGTTCGGCATGTCGGCGCGGCGAACGACGGGCTTCGCCACAAGCCTGTCGCGGCCGGTCGGCCCCGACTGGGGAGTGCCCGACAGCAGCATGCCGAGCCGCCGCCATAAGCCGCTGGCCGTCACCATTTGCTGGGGGACTCGCAGGAGGGCGCCGAGACTGCGGGCCAACACCATCGGCACAACATGCAGGCAAAGGCTAATGGCGCACCGGGGAGGATTCGAACCCCCGACCCCCTGATTCGTAGTCAGGTACTCTATCCAGCTGAGCTACCGGTGCACGGGTGGCGGGGATAACGGGAGGTGCCCGGGGGTGCAAGCGGAAAATCCCGTTCAGCCCCAATCGCCGGTGGGCAGCCGGATGGTGAACCGGGTGCCCTCCGGTCCTGTGCGCGTCAGTTCCAGCGTTCCGCCATGTCCGCGCATCAGTTCCGCCGCGATCGCGAGGCCGAGGCCCGATCCGCCCTTCCGCGCGCCGCCCTGGAAGGGGCTGAAGAGGTGCTCCTGCGCCTTGGGCGGCAGGCCGGGGCCGGTGTCGGTGACCGAAATGATCCAGCAATCGTCCTCTTCCCGCGCCGAGACGCAGATCTCTCCGGAACGTCCGGTCCCCGTGATCGCCTGACGCGCGTTGCGCACGAGGTTCGCGAGCGTGCGGTGAAGCTGCTCGGGATCTGCGCGCACGGCGAGCGTGGCCGGGATGTCCTCCGAGAAACTGACCTCCTGGCTGTCCTCCACCGCGAGGCGCTCGCTGTCGATCACGTCCGAGACGACCTCGGCCAGCGGCACGCGGGTCAGCGCGGGCGGCGGCTCCTCGGCCCGCCCGAAGGCAAGGACGCTTTCGGTAAGGGCCACCGCGCGGCGGATCGAATTCACCAGCTTCGGTGCCATGCGGCGCACCATCGGATCCTCGCTGCCCCCGATGCGGTCGGTGAAAAGCTGTGCGGAGGTCAGGATGTTGCGCAGGTCGTGGCTGATCTTGGCCACCGCCTCGCCGAGCCGCGCCAGGCGGGCCTTCTGGCGCAGTGCGTGGGTCAGCTCCGTCTGCATCCGTGCGAGCGCGTCCTCGGCCTCGCGCAGCTCGCGCACGCCGTTGCCGGGACGGATGATGCGGTTGGCGTCCTCCGGTGCCGCCGCGTAGCGGCGCATGTGCCCCACGAGACGCTCGATCGGCTTCACGAGGATCGCGCGGACGGCGAGGAACAGCAGCCCGGCGGTGACGAACGAGATCACCGCCGAGAGCAGGAGGATGCGCAGGCCGTAGTCGATCATCGCCGCGCGAAGCGGCGCGGTGAGCATGGTCACCTCGATCAGTTGCCCCGCCTCGCGCAGCGGCGCGCCGATCACCCGGATGACGCGTTCCTCCGGGTCCGCGAGCCGCGCCAGCGCGTCGCGGATCAGCACGAGGGGCGAGGGATCGCGCAGATCGTAGGTGGCCGCGACCGGCGCCGGGACCGGAGAGGAAAGCGCGAGCTGCCGCGCCTCGTCGCGGCGCAGGACCACGTTCAGCACCCCGGCATTCTCCAGCCGCTCGACCTCGAGCTCCGGGTCGATCATGTCGTCGGCCAGCAGTGCGAGCGATGCGATCTGCGCCCGCTCCAGCCGGGCGAGCAGGTAGTCCTCGCGGAAGCGCGCCACCGAGGGCACGAAGATCAGCACCTCCGCGATCATCACGAAGACGACGGTGAGGATCAGGAAGCGTCCCGAAAGCGAGCTGAGCATGGCCGTCCCGTCGAGGGGCGTCAGGGCAGGAAACGCTGCACCATGCCCACGACGCGTTTCAGCAGAGGATTATCAAAGAGCTTCGGAGAGAAATAGGCCCCGGCCGCGCGCTTCGAGATTTCCCCCACCGTCGGATAGGGCGAGACCATCGCGGTGACGGACTTCATCGACACCCCGTTCGCGAGGACGAGCGCCCAGAGATTGATGTGTTCGCCGGCCTGGTGTCCGGCGATGGTGACGCCGACGGGCTTGCCGCGCGCGACCATCACCTTGATGAATCCCTCGGGCTTGCGTTCGGCAAGAGCGCGGTCGTTGCCGGAATAGTCGAACCGCGCCACCTCAAGGCGCGCGCCATGCGCTTCGCGCGCTTCCGCCTCCGTAAGGCCGATCTGCGCAAGCTCGGGCGCGGTGTAGGTCACGCGGGGGATGTGGTCGGTGCGCGCGCGGGCCGGCAGCCCCAGAAGCGCCTGACGGATCACGATGCCGGCGTGGTAGCCCGCGAGATGGGTGAACTGCAGCCCGCCCGCCGCGTCGCCGATGGCGAAGACGCGGCGGTTCGTGGTGCGAAGCCGCCCGTCCACCCTGACCCCGGCGCGGGTGGTCTCGATCCCGGCCGCGCCCAGGTTCAACCGGTCGGTGTTGGCGCGCCGCCCCACGGCGACGAGAAGGTGGCTGCCTTCACAGACGCGTCCATCCTCTGCGACCACCTCGATGGCCCCGTCGCTGCCGCGCCCCTCCGCGGCCGGCGCGTTCTCCTCGATCGCGACGCCTTCCGCGCGCAGACGGTCGAGGATCAGCGCCGCGGCCTCGGGGTCTTCGCGGCCCAGCGCGCGGGCGCCCTCGAGCACCGTCACCCCGGATCCGAGGCGGCGGTGGGCCTGCGCCATCTCGATGCCGATCGGGCCGCCGCCGATGACGATGAGGTGCCGCGGACGCTCGCGCAGGTCCCACAGCGTCTCGTTGGTCAGATGGGGCACCTCCGCGAGGCCGGGGATCGGCGGGACGAACGGCGAGGACCCGGTGGCGAGAACGATACGCCGGGCGCGGATCACGTGCTCGCCCGCCTCCACCTCGCGGGGCGACCGGAAGCGCGCCCAGGCGCGGATCACGCGCACGCCCAGATCCTCGAACCGCGCCTGGCTGTCATGCGGCGCGATCCGCGCGATCACCTCCTGCACGCCCGCCATCGCCGCGGCGTAATCCGGATCCGCCGCGCCCGGCGTCACGCCCGGCGCGGCGGGATGGGCGATCGCGTGGGCCGCCTTGGCCGAGGCGATGAGCGACTTCGAAGGGACGCAGCCGTAGTTGAGGCAGTCGCCGCCCATCTCGCCGCCCTCGACCAGCGTGACGTCGGCCCCCATCTGGACGGCGCCCGCGGCCACCGAGAGCCCGCCAGAGCCCGCGCCGATGACGAGAAGATCGGTGCTGATCACGGCCATGACTCAGATCCCCTTCCGGCCGCGCACGGCCTTGAGCAGCATCGGCAGCGCCGAAAGCGCCGCGAGCCCGAGAATCGGCAAGAGCACCCGGGGCTCGAAGATGATGCCCAGATCGGGGCGCTCGCCCCGGGCGAAAACCTCGCCCAGCCCCGCGCCGACCGAAGTGTAGACCACCGCCCCCGGAATGATTCCCAGAAACGTGGTGATGACGAAGCGCCGGAGCGGCACGTCGAGGAAGGCGGGCACGATGTTGGCCAGGAAGAACGGCACCGCCGGCACGAGGCGGATGAGAAACAGCATCGACCACTGGTTCTCGTCCAGCCCGGCCTTGATGCGCCGCACCAGCCCCTCGGAGGCGTTGAGCCGCGCGGCGAAGCGTTCCCCCAGCCCCCAGCGCGCGGCGAGGAAGATCAGCGTGGCGCCGATGGTGGCGCCCAGCACGTTGAAGAGCGCCCCGGGGAAGGTCCCGTAAAGGAACCCGCCGGTCAGCGTGGCCACCGTCGCGCCCGGCAGCGAAAAGGCCACGATGGCGACGTAGGACAGCAGGAAAAGGCCCAGCACGGCCCAGTAATGACTGTCGCGATAGGCCAGAAGCGCCTCGCGGTGCCGGGCGAGCGCATCGAAGTCCAGGACGTCGCGGAACGCCACCGCGCCGATCACGGCCACGATGAGAATGGCGATGAGCGGAAGACGGCGGACGAGGCCGCCACGCTGGCTGGGTGTCGTCATTTCACTCACTCGGGCGGGCCTTTCGGGCAAGGGCGTGTCACCCGGCCAACATGAGGCACGGACGCGGCGCGCGACAGGGGCTTCACGCGCGCTTGAACCAAGGTGACGGCCAGGCCGCCACGCGGCCGGACCTGAAAAATGGCGGCGGCCGAAAGCCGCCGCGTGATACGCTGTTTGTTACAAGCCCCCCGGGCTTTGACGTTTGACAGGCCGGGCACGCGTCGGTAAAGGGCGGGCTTCGACATTCCATGCAGGCCCGGCGCGCGCCCCGCCTGCGCGAGGACGGAGAGAGCGCGATGAAACGCACGTATCAACCCTCGAACCTGGTCCGCAAGCGGCGCCACGGGTTCCGGTCGCGGATGGCCACGAAGGCCGGCCGCAAGATCGTCAATGCCCGGCGCGCACGCGGCCGGAAGAAGCTGACCGCCTGAACGGCGCGCCCGGGCGTGGCATGACCCCGCCGGAGGCCCCTCTGCACGGCCTGACGACCGACGCCGGAGGGGCGGCGGCCTTGTCCCCGCGTCTGGAAGGGCTGACGAAGCGCGCCCAGTTCCTGGCCTGCGCCAGGGCCCGACGTCAGGCCATGCCCGGCATGCTGGTCCAGGCCCGCGACCGGCACGACGGGCGGGACGCGATCGGTTGGGGCGTCACCTGCTCCAGGAAGATCGGCAACGCCGTCACCCGCAACCGCGCCAAGCGCCGGCTGCGCGCCGTGGCGCGCGAGGTGCTGGCCGACGAGGGCCGCCCCGGCTGGGATTACGTGCTCGTCGGTCGCCCCGATGTCACCGTCGCGCGCCCGTTCCCCGATCTCCTCGACGACCTGCGCTCCGCGCTGTCGCGGCTTCACGGGGGCCGCGGATGAGCCCGCTGGCGCGCATCGTCGCCCTGCCCGTCCGGGCCTATCGGCTGATCTTCTCGCCCTGGGTGGGCTTCAACTGCCGCTACCATCCGACCTGCTCGGCCTACGCGCTCGAGGCGCTCGAGCGGCACGGGGCGTTTCGGGGCACATGGCTCGCCGCACGGCGGATCGGGCGCTGCCACCCCTGGGGCGGACAGGGCGTGGACCCGGTCCCCGACCCCAAGGAGCGCTGAGGCCCGAAGCGGATACCGGCTCGCGGCGGCCCCGACGGCGGGCACGCGCCACGACACCGCGAATTTGCCGATGTCGCTATGCGCCGGGCCTCTCAGCGGCGTTTTTCGAAGGTGATGACGACCTGACCGATCGGCACGCCGAAACGCCGCATGTAGGCGATGTTGAGAAGCCGGTCCTCGCTCAGAAGCCACATCCAGTCGTCGAAACTCACGCGGAGCGTCTCGGCATCGCCGTTCGCGCCCGGGACCGGCAGGTCGATGGTGTAGCGCCAGTTGAAGGTATCGCCCCGCTCCTCGCCGAGCGCCGCACCGATCACGCCGGGCGCCGTGCCGCGCCAGGTCTGCGGCCCGGTCTTGACCAGCTCCCAGACGCGACGCTCGGTGGAACCGTCCTCGTAGACGAAATCCTCCACGAGCGTCAGCGTCCGGCCGTCCCAGCGCCCGTCGATCTCGACCTCGAAACGGCGGCGCACCGTGCCGAACACGTCCTGGAATTGCCCGTAGGCCACCAGCTCGCCGTCGAAGAACCGCTCGAGGTCGAGCGCACGGTCGCTGAGCTTCGGGTCGTCGAGCGACGGACGCCCGGCGCAGGCGGCGAGGAAAAACAACGAGATCAGGGCAAGAAGGCGCATGGTGGCTCCGCAGGGCTGGGCTTTCTCTTGGAACATAGCGGACCGGGCGGCAGCGGCGAGGCCGCGTCGCCCGCATCCGGCGCTAGGCAGAGGCCGCGAGATCGGGTAATCGGCAGGCATGAAGGACACCGCCGACGACATCCACCCGCTTTTCGCGGGCGCACCGCAGAGCACCGAGTTCCGCAAGCTGCGCAAGCGCATCGTGCGCCAGGCGCGCGAGGCCGTGGAACAATACGGTATGGTCGAGCGCGGCGCGCGCTGGCTCGTCTGCCTGTCGGGGGGCAAGGACAGCTACACGCTGCTCGCCGCGCTCACCGAACTGCAATGGCGGGGGCTGTTGCCGGTGGATCTGCTGGCCTGCAACCTCGACCAGGGCCAGCCGAATTTTCCGGCCACGGTGCTGCCCGCCTTTCTCGAGCGGATGGGCGTGCCGCACCGGATCGAGTATCAGGACACCTATTCGATCGTGACCGACAAGGTGCCCGAGGGCCAGACCTTCTGCGCGCTCTGTTCCCGGCTCCGGCGCGGGCACCTCTACCGCATCGCGCGGGAGGAGGGATGCTCTGCGGTGGTGCTCGGCCACCACCGCGACGACATCCTCGAGACCTTCTTCATGAACCTCTTCCATGGCGGGCGCCTCGCCACCATGCCGCCCAAGCTGGTGAACGAGGAGGGCGACCTTTTCGTCTACCGCCCGCTCGCCCATGTGGCCGAGGCGGACTGCGACCGCTTCGCGCGCGCGATGGATTACCCGATCATTCCCTGCGACCTCTGCGGCAGCCAGGACGGCCTTCAGCGGAGGCAGGTGAAGGCGCTTCTGGACGGCTGGGAAAAGAACAGCCCCGGCCGCCGGCAGGTGATGTTCCGGGCGCTGATGAACGCGCGGCCCTCGCATCTTCTCGACCCGCGGCTCTTCGACTTCGCCGCGCTCGAGCGGCGCGGCCCGGCCGGGGAGGAGCCCGGGGAAATTCCCGTCCTGCGTTAACGTGCTGATGACGAAACGCCCCTAGGCTGTATCCGTCGCGTCTATGCGCGTGACGGAACACCTGGGAGATCGCAGCATGGCAAAGCGCCGCCGGACCGACCTTGTCGCCTTCGCGCGCCGGATGTGCCGCGGGCTGGAGGGGCCGCAGTTCCTCGCCTTCATCCCCGCGCTCTCGCTCGCTGCCTTCTGGCTTGGCGGAGAGGGCGCGCTGGTCTCGGTCGCGCTGGCGCTTCCCGCTCTCTATTGCGCGCTTGGCGCGATCTCCCGGTCGGGCTCGGTCGGGCTGGACCGTCTCACCGGGCTGGTCGAGCGGTCGGAATTCCTGCATGCGCTCGACCATGCCCTTGCCACCGCCGCCGCAGAGGGCAGCCAAACCGCCTGCGTCGTGCTCGAGATCGACGATTTCGCCGATTTCGGGGCCCGGCATGGCGACGCCGCCGCCGAGGAAGTGCTGCGGGCCGCGGCCGACAGGCTTCGGGGGGCGTTGCGCACCGGCGACACCCTCGCCCGGATCGGCGAAGCGCGCTTTGCCGTCGCCTGCGCGCCCGCGCCCCGCCTCGATCTGGAAGCCGCGATCCAGCTTGCCGCACGGCTTCAGCGGGCGGTGGAGCAGCCCGTCCCGCTCGACGCCACGTCGATCTACATGACGGCGTCGGCGGGGTTCTGCCTCGCCGCCCGGCTGCCAGGCTCGGCCGCCGAGGCGCTCACCGAAGCCGCCAGCGTGGCACTGGCCGAGGCGCAGGCGGCGGGCCCTGCGGGCATCCGCGCCTTCGCCCACGGCATGCCGCGCCGCGCTAAGACCGGGGTGGCGGGTGCAGAGGTCGCGGCGGCGCTCGAGGCGGGACAGATCGTTGCTTGGTTCCAGCCGCAGATTTCCACGGAAACCGGCCGCATCAGCGGTTTCGAGGCGCTGGCGCGCTGGACGCATCCCGAACGCGGGGCGGTGCCGACTTCGGAATTCCTTCCCGCGCTCGAGTCGGCGGGGCTGATGGCGCAGCTGGGAGAGACGATGCTCTATCACGCGCTGACCGCCCTGCGCGCCTGGGATCGTTCGGGGTTCGACGTGCCGCGCGTCAGCGTGAACTTCTCCGCCGCCGAGTTGCGCGACCCGCGCCTGCCCGACCGCATCGCGTGGGAGTTGGACCGTTTCGGCCTCGACCCCTGCCGGCTCGGGGTGGAAGTGCTTGAGACCGTGATCGCCCGCTCTCCCGAAGACGCGACGACGCGCGGCATCCGGGCGCTGGGGCGGATGGGCTGCGCCGTGGACCTCGACGATTTCGGCACCGGGCATGCCTCGATCACCGCGCTGCGCCGCTTCGATGTGAGCCGCGTCAAGATCGACCGGTCCCTCGTCGCCAAGTGCGACCGCGATCCCGAGCAGCAGCGCATGGTGATGGCGATCCTGTCCATGTCGGAACAGCTCGGGCTCGACACCCTCGCCGAAGGGGTCGAGACGGCGGGCGAACACGCCCTTCTGGCCCAGCTCGGCTGCGGCCATGTGCAGGGCTATGCGATCGCGAGGCCGATGCCCTTCGAGCAGACATCGGAATGGATCGCCAGCCAGACCGCCCGGGTGGAGGCCGCGCCCTGGGTCGGCCGGAACGTGGGCTGACATCGGCCCGCCCTGCCCGGGCAGCCTACGCAACTGTCCGCGCCCGAGCTCGCCCGGCGCCCCGTCCGCGCGGCGAATGCCCGCCGCCCGACAGGGCGGCCCTTTACCGCGCCGGCCCGATTCACCTTGACCTTTCGGCCCACGGTCTGTTGAACCCTGCACTGCATCAGACGTTACCGGGGCCGGTGTTTCATGGACGATCAGAACAAGAACCTCATCCTTGCGACCGCGCTCAGCTTCGGCGTGATCCTGATCTGGTTCCTGCTGTTCCCGCCGCCCGAAGAGCGGCCCGTGCCCGAGACCGCGCCCCAAGCCGCCTCTTCCGAGACCCCCGCGCCGACAGACCCGGTCGCCACCGCCCCGGCCCAGGCCCCGGCCGCCTCCGCCGGTGACGGCGGGGAGGCCGTCGTCGAAAGCGCCGCGAGCGCACCGCGCGTTTCGGTGGAAACCCCGCGCCTCAGCGGCTCCATCTCGCTTCAGGGCGGCCGGATCGACACGCTCGCGCTCAAGGACTACCGCGAAAGCGTCGATCCCGGCTCTGCCACCGTTGACCTGCTGGCCCCCGTGGGCAGCGCGCAGGCCTATTACGCGCTCTACGGCTGGGCGCCCGGCAGCGGACTGGGCCTCGAGGACGTGCCCGGCGCGAACACGCCGTGGGAACTCGTCTCCGGCGAGCGCCTCGCGCCCGGTAGTCCGGTCACGCTCCGGTGGGAAAACGGTGCGGGCCTCGTCTTCACCCGCGAGATCGCGATCGACGACGACTACATGTTCACCGTAACCCAATCCGTCGCGAACGAGGGCGCGGGGTCTGTGACGCTGGCGCCCTACGGCATAATCGCCCGGCACGGCAGGCCGGAGAACCTGAAGAACTTCTTCATCCTGCACGAGGGCGCGATCGCCATGGCCGATGGCAAGCTCTCGGAAATCGACTATGGCGACATGGAAGATTTCGACTTCGACCCGCGCGAAGCCGCGCGCGCCGAGGTGATGCAGGTCGCCGAGGATGGCTGGATCGGCTTCACCGACCATTACTGGATGACGACGCTGATCCCCGAGGCCGGAAGCGCCTTCAAGGCCACCGCCAAGTACGACGACGCGCGCAACATCTACCAGACGGAGGCCGTGCTGCCCACGGAGCGGCTCGGCCCGGGCCAGTCCGTCACCCGCACCACGCGTCTTTTCGCCGGCGCGAAGGAATGGGATACGATCCGCGACTACCAGCGCGAGGGCGTCGACCGTTTCATCGACTCCATCGACTGGGGCTGGTTCTTCTTCCTGACCAAGCCGATCTTCTGGCTGCTGCACGAGATCAACCTGATCATCGGCAACATGGGCTGGGCGATCATCGGTCTGACACTCATCATCAAGGCGGCGCTGCTACCGCTCGCGTACAAGTCCTACGTCTCCATGGCGAAGATGAAGGAGCTTCAGCCGGAGATGGAGAAGATCAAGGAGCGCACCGGAGAGGACCGGCAGAAGTTCCAGCAGGAGATGATGGAACTCTACAAGAAGGAAAAGGTGAACCCAGCCTCCGGCTGCCTGCCGATCCTGATGCAGATCCCGATCTTCTTCTCGCTCTACAAGGTGATCTTCGTCACGATCGAACTTCGGCACGCGCCCTGGTTCGGCCCCTTCCGCGACCTGTCGGCCCCGGACCCGACCTCCATCGTGAACCTCTTCGGCCTGCTGCCCTGGGCCGCGCCCGAACCCGGCTCGCTGCTCTCGCTCGTCTTCATCGGCATCCTGCCAATCCTGCTCGGCGTGTCCATGTGGCTTCAGCAGAAGCTGAACCCGGCGCCCACGGACCCCACGCAGAAGATGATCTTCGCCTGGCTGCCCTGGGTCTTCATGTTCATGCTCGGCAGCTTCGCAAGCGGCCTCGTCCTCTACTGGATCGCCAACAACGCGATCACCTTCGCGCAGCAATACGGCATCATGCGCAGCCAGGGCTACAAGCCCGACGTGCTTGGCAACATCCTCTCGGGCTTCCGGAAGAAGGCGGAAGAGGACGGAAAATGAGCGGGACGGTCGCCAGTCTCTGGCGCCACCCGATCAAGAGCCACGGGCGCGAGGAGGTCGACGCCGTGACCCTCGTGGCCGGGCGCACCATGCCCGGCGATCGAGTCTGGGCGGTAGCCCATGATGCGTCGCAGGCGACAAGCGCGGCATGGGCGTCCTGCGTCAATTTCACCCGAGTCGCCAAGGCGCCCGCGCTCATGGCCGTCACGGCGCGCTACGACGAGGCCGCGGGCACCGTCACGCTCACCCATCCTGAGCGAGCCACGCTCGCCTTCGACCCCGACGCCGAGCCGGAAGCGCTCCTCGACTGGGTCGCACCGCTGATGCCCGCCGACCGTGCCGCGCCGGCCCGGATCGTGCGCGTGCCGGGTCGCGGCATGACCGACGGCGATTTCCCCTCGGTGACGCTGTGCAACCTCGCTTCGCACCGCGCGGTGGAACAGCGGATCGGCCGCCCGCTCTCGATCCACCGCTGGCGCGGCAACATCTGGATTGATGGCCTGGCGCCCTGGGAAGAGTTCGACTGGATCGGGCGCGAGGTGCAGCTTGGCGACGCGGTGCTGCGCGTCCGCGAGCGGACCGACCGCTGCCTCGCCACCGCCGCGAACCCGGAGACCGGCCGGCGCGACGCCGACACGCTGGGCGCGCTGGACAGCTGGGGCCACCGCGATTTCAGCGTCCGCGCCGAGGTTCTCAGGGGCGGCGCCGTCGGGCCGGGCGACCGCGTGGCGCCGCTTTGACCGCCCTGCCCTTCCCCCTCGCCGACGCGCCCGAGCCCGACGCGGCGGAACGCGGCCGCAAGCTCTTCGCGGGGCCGATCGAGTTCCTGAAAGGTGTCGTCGCGATGGATGGGCTGCCGCCGGACGACCGGGTGGAGATCTGTTTCGCCGGTCGCTCGAACGTGGGAAAATCGTCGCTCATCAACGCGCTCACGAACCGCAAGGGGCTGGCGCGGGCCTCCAACACGCCCGGCCGCACGCAAGAGATCAACTACTTCACCCTCGGCGACGGCCACTACCTCGTGGATCTTCCGGGCTACGGCTACGCCGAGGCGCCGGTCAAGATCGTCGCGCGCTGGCAGAGCCTGCTCAAGACGTATCTCGCCGGTCGGGCGAGCCTGCGCCGCGCCTTCGTGCTGATCGACGCCCGCCATGGTGTGAAACCCGTGGACGAGGAGATCATGAGCCTTCTCGACGGCGCGGCGGTCACGTTCGAGGCCGTGCTCACCAAGGCCGACAAGATCAAGCCGAAGGACCGCGAACGCGTTCTGGCGCAGGTGCGCCAATCGCTGACCCGTCACCCGGCGGCGTTTCCCGAGATCCTGCTCACATCCTCCGAGACCGGCGAGGGGCTCGCGACGCTCCGCGCGGTCGTGGCGGGACTGGCCTAGGGGCCTTGCGCCCGGCGGCGGGCGCGGGGATAACGCGGCGCGAGGAGGTCCGCCCATGACGCAAAGGGAAATGACCAGCGACTGGATCGCCACCGCGCGCACGCTGAACCAGGCGCTGCCGATGCTTCAGCGGTACGACGGTGCGGTGGTCGTCATCAAGCTTGGCGGGAATGCCATGGGCGATGACGAGGCGATGGAAAGCTTCGCGCGCGATGTCGTTCTGATGCGCATGGTCGGCGTCAACCCGGTCGTCGTCCATGGCGGCGGGCCGATGATCAACGCGATGCTCGAGAAGCTGGGCATCGTCTCGGAATTCGTCGCCGGCAAGCGCGTGACCGCCAAGCCCACCGTCGAGGTGGTCGAGATGGTGCTCTCCGGGCTCGTGAACAAGCGCATCGTCCAGGCGATATGCAGCCAGGGCGGAAAGGCCGTGGGGCTTTCGGGCAAGGACGCGTCGCTGATGGTCTGCGACCAGGCCGACGCGAGCCTCGGTTTCGTCGGCACCCCGGCCCAGGTGAACGCCTCTTTCCTGCGCGATCTCTTCGACAAGGGGATCATACCGGTGATCGCGCCGCTCGGCGCGGGGCGCGGCGGCGAGACCTTCAACGTCAACGGCGACACGGCGGCCGGCGCCATCGCGGCGGCGCTGGAGGCCGACCGCCTGCTGCTGCTGACCGACATCGAGGGCGTGAAGGATGCCGAGGGCGAGGTGCTGAGCGAACTTTCCGCGGAGGCGATCCGTGGCATGATCCAGACCGGGGTCATCGCCGGCGGCATGATCCCCAAGACCGAGACGGCGCTCGCCGCAATAGACGGGGGGGTTCGCGGGGTGGTGATCCTCGACGGTCGGGCGCCCAATGCCTGCCTGCTGGAACTTTACACGCAGCACGGCGCGGGCACGCTGATCCGGCCCGCGCAGCGCGTCGGGCGTGAGCCGGCCGCGCCTCCGCCCCCGCGGTCATGACGTGAAAGGCCCCGCCCGATGACCCGCCGCCTGATCCTGATCCGTCACGCCAAGTCGAGCTGGGGCGATGCCGCGCTCGCCGATCACGCCCGGCCGCTCAATGACCGCGGGCGCCGGTCAGCGCCGCTCATCGGTCGCTGGCTGCGGGAACGGGGCTATCTCCCCGACGAGGTGCTTTGTTCCGACGCGGTCCGCACCCGGGAGACCTTTGCACGGCTCGGGCTGGACGTGCCGGTGACGTATGTTCCCGCGCTCTATCATGCCGAGGCGTCGGACATCCTGGAGACGTTGCGAACCGCGCATCGCCGTGTCGTCGCGATCATCGGGCACAATCCCGGCATGGCCGAGTTCGCCCGTCGCATCGTTGCCCTGCCGCCCGACCACCCGCGCTTCGGCGATTATCCGACGGCGGCCACGCTGGTGGCCGACCTCGACACGGACGACTGGGAAAATGCCGCCTTCGGAACCGCGGGAGCGGTCGATTTCGTGGTTCCGCGGGACCTGGAATAGTCCCGCGGCGGGCTTTCAGTGGCCGAGGATCTGGCTCAGGAAGAGCTTGGTCCGCTCGTTCTGGGGGTTCAGGAAGAACTCTTCGGGCTCGTTCTGCTCCACGATCTGGCCTTCGTCCATGAAGATCACGCGGTTGGCCACCTGGCGCGCGAAGCCCATCTCGTGGGTGACACAAAGCATCGTCATCCCTTCCTCGGCGAGCTCGATCATGGTGTCGAGCACCTCCTTGATCATCTCGGGATCAAGCGCGGAGGTCGGCTCGTCGAAGAGCATGATCCGCGGCCGCATGCAGAGCGAGCGCGCGATCGCCACGCGCTGCTGCTGCCCGCCCGAAAGCTGGCCGGGATACTTGTCGGCCTGTTCGGGGATCTTCACCTTGGTGAGGAAGTGCATCGCCGTTTCCTCGGCCTCGCGCTTCGGGATCTTGCGCACCCAGATCGGCGCGAGGGTGCAGTTCTCGAGGATCGTGAGATGCGGGAACAGGTTGAAGTGCTGGAACACCATCCCGACCTCGGACCGGATCTTGTCGATGTTCTTCACGTTCGAGGACAGTTCCGTCCCGTCCACGACGATGCGCCCGGCCTGATGCTCCTCCAGCGCGTTGATGCAGCGGATCAGCGTGGACTTGCCGGAGCCGGAGGGCCCGCAGACGACGATGCGTTCGCCGCGATAGACGGTGAGGTCGATGTCGCGCAGCACGTGGAACTGGCCGAACCACTTGTTCATCTTGCTGATCTCGACAGCGATCTCGTCCGACACCGCCAACTGCGAGGCGTCGACGCCGGACAGGTTTTCGGGATGGGGCTGGGAAAGATCGGTCATCGGGTCTGGTCCCTTATCGACGGTCGGTCTGCAGCTGACGCTCCAGCCACTGCGAGGATTTCGAGATGCCGAAGCAGACGACGAAGAACAGCGCCGCGGCGAAGCCGAAAAGCTCCCAGTAGACGCCGTTCCAGTCGGTCGAGGCGAGGATCGGGCCGCGGATCATCCCCACGAGGTCGAACATCGAGATCACCGAGACGAGCGTGGTGTCCTTGAAAAGTCCGACCGCGACGTTGACGATTCCGGGGATCGAGATCTTCAGCGCCTGCGGCAGGATGATGAGGCGCATGGCTTGCGGATAGTCGAGCCCGAGCGCGTCGGCGGCCTCGTACTGCCCCTTGGGCAGCGCGGCGAGGCCGCCGCGGATCACCTCGGCGATGTAGGCCGAGGCGAACATGGTGATCATGATGATCACGCGCAGGATCAGGTCGAACGTCGTGTTGGGCGGCAGGAAATAGGCCAGAACCACGTTCGCCACGAACAGAAGCGTGATGAGCGGCACACCCCGGATGAACTCGATGAACACCACGCAGATCCACTTGATGATCGGCATGGAGGATTGCCGCCCGAGCGCGAGCGCGATCCCGATGGGAACCGAGAGCGACACGCAGACCGTGCCCAAGATGAGGTTCAGCATGAACCCGCCCATGTCGCGCGACGGCACGGCCAGTAGCTCGATGCCGAGCGTGCTCGCAAGCACCGGCGTCACGAAGTTGCCGACGACCAGCCAGAACGCCACGGCCGCGGCGATCGCGCCGAAGAACCCGACCGCGAAACTTGCGGCCACGAAACGCTGGAACACGAGGTACCCGACGAAAAGGCCCGCCGCCGCGGTGACCGGCACCCAGACCGAGCCACCCCAGATCAGCCAGTAGCCGAGGAAAGGATAGATCGCCGTCAGAACCAGCAACTGGCGGGGCGCCTTCGGGAAGAGCACGGGCGCCAGCGCCCCGAAGAGCAGCAGCAGCGCGAGGTTCGGACGCCAGTATTCGCTCGACGGGTAGGTGAAGCCATAGATGAGTTGCGGCCAGCGCTCGCGCAGCACCGCCCAGCAGGCCCCGGATTCCCCGGCGAGGATCTCGCGGCACTCCCTCAGGCTCGATGCGGTCCAGACGCCGTTGAACATCCACGGGATCGTCGCCGACAGCAGCCAGTAGATGACGTAGAGCGACAGCAGCGTGACGATGCTGTTCGGGATCGAGGAGAACAGGTTCTCCCGCACCCATTTCACCAGCCCGGCCTCGGCGATGGGCGGCGGCGCGGCCGGGATCGGCTCCTTGCGGACGAAGGCGAGCTGCGCGGCCTGAGCGTGCGTGTCCGACATCTCAGCGCTCCTTCAGCTTCACGGCGTTGTTGTAGACGTTCATCACCGCCGCGATGCCGAGCGAGATGAGGAGGTAGAACAGCATCAGCAGAAGGATCGACTCGATCGCCCGCCCCGTCTGGTTCAGCGTGATGCCGCCCAGCGTCCCGGTGATGTCCATGTAGCCCACCGCGATGGCGAGCGAACTGTTCTTGGTGAGGTTGAGATACTGCGAAATGAGCGGCGGGATGATGATGCGAAGCGCCTGCGGCAGCACCACGAGCCCCATGATGCGCTTCGGGCGCAGGCCGAGCGCCGCAGCGGCCTCGGTCTGGCCGCCGCTGACCGCCTGGATGCCGGCGCGCACGTTCTCGGCGATGAAGGCGCCGGTGTAGACGGCGAGCGCGAGCCACAGCGCGATCAGGGATCCGCGGACCTGGATCCCGCCCTGGAAGTTGAAGCCGCGAAGCTCGGGATTCTCCAGCGTGATCGGCCGGCCGAGCAGGAAATAGGCCAGGAGCGTCGGCAGAACGAGGATCGCCAGCGACGGCCACAACATCGGCAGAAGCTTCCCGGTATCGTAAAGCAGCTTCGTCGCGTAGCGGCGGTAGTAGAACACGCCGGCGATCGAGGCGAGCAAGACGGCCAGCACGGCCGTCGATCCCGGTTCCAGGATCGGCTTGGGCACGTAGATGCCGCGGTTCGTGAAGGCGAAGGCATCGAACAGCATGGATGCCTGCGGATCCTCGCCCCTGTAGGCACTCGGCGCCGGCAGCGCCGCCGTCATCACGAAGAAGATGATCAGGATCCAGATCAGCACCGGCACGTTGCGGAAGATCTCGACGTAGATCGACATCAGCTGCGCCACGAGCCAGTTCTTCGACAGCCGCGCCACGCCGGCGGTCACGCCGATAAGCGTCGCCGTAAGGCATCCGAGGAAGGCCACGATCAGCGTGTTGAGCACCCCGACGAATGAGGCGCGCATGTGGCTGTCCTGGTTTTCATAGGGAATCGGGCGCTGGTTGATGTCGTAGCCCGCAGGCTGGCCCAGGAACTCGAAGGAGATGTCCTGGCCGAGAAGGGCGAGGTTCCGAACGAGGTTCATGCCCAGCCAAGACATGAACGCGATCAGAAGCAGCAGCGCGATGAACTGGAACGTGTAGGAACGATACCGCGTGTCGTTCAGCAGCATCGACAGACGGAACGACTCCTGCGGCGGGTCGGTCACTGTGGCCATCCGGATTTCCCTGCTGCGCCGGACTCGACCCGTCGGCGGGGTTCGCCCGCTCCTGCGATCCGGCAAGTTTTTCGAAACGTGGCGTCAAGAGGGGAAGGACGCGGGGTTTGCCCCCGCGTCCTTCAGGTTCGACTTAGCGGAACGGGGGGGCGTAAAGCAGTCCGCCCTCGGTCCACTGCGCGTTCAGCCCTCGCGCGAGGCCGATCGGGGTGTTTTCGCCGATGTTCTTCGCGAAGATCCCGCCGTAATTGCCCTCGGCCATGATGGCGCGCTTGGCCCAGTCCGCGTCGAGCCCGAACATCTCGCCGAGGTTGCCCTCGGTGCCGAGCATGCGGTTGATCTCGGGGCTGTCGGTTCCGTTCGACAACTCCTCGATGTTGGCCGAGGTCACGCCGTACTCTTCCGCGGCGATGAGCGCGTTGAGCGTCCAGCGCACGATCTCGCCCCACTGGTTGTCGCCGTGGCGCACGAGCGGGCCGAGCGGCTCTTTCGAGATGATCTCGGGCAGGATGACGTGATCGCCCGGATTCTCGAAGGTTGCGCGCGACGCGGCCAGGCCCGACGCATCGGTCGTGTAGGCGTCGCAGGCGCCGGCATTGTACTGCTGAAGCGCCTCGGCGTTGGTCTCGATCGGCACCGGCTCGTAGTTCATGTTGTTCTTGCGGAAGAAGTCGGCAAGATTGAGCTCGGTCGTGGTGCCGGTCTGGATGCAGACCGTCGCCCCGTCGAGTTCCATGGCAGAGGAAACGCCAAGCGCCCGCGGAACGATGAAGCCCTGACCGTCATAGTAGTTGATGCCGGCGAACTCGAACTTGAGGTCCACGTCGCGCGTGAAGGTCCAGGTGGTGTTGCGCGCCAGCATGTCGATCTCGCCCGAGGCGAGCGCGGTGAAGCGGGTCTTGCCGGTCGTCGGCACGAATTCGACCGCGGTCGGATCGCCGAGCACGGCGGCCGCGACAGCGCGGCACACGGCCACGTCGAAGCCTTCCCACTCGCCGTTCGCGTCCGGCGCGGCAAACCCCGCGAGGCCCGTGGTCACACCGCAGTTCAGCGTGCCGCGCGCCTTGACGTCGTCCAGCGTGGCGGCGGCCGAAGCCCCGGCTGCAAGGCCGGCAACGGTCAGCGCGCCGAGAAATACGGATTTCTGCATATTTACCTCTTCTGATAAGTCCGCCCTGTTGTGCGGGTCGTCCGGCTCACAACGGCCGGGTTTCCTTTGCTGAAAGAGGCTGCCCCCCTTTCAATGGCAACGAGTTTGGTCGGATTCATCAACGAAGGTCAAGGCAAACGTCAGAACTTCTGAACGATGGACGGCGAAGTCGGCATCCGGTCCGCCTCTTTTCGGGGCACCGGCTCAACCGGCGCGGGCTAGCTCGAGAAAACGATGCGCTTCCAGAAGCTGGGCGCGCCTGGCGTCCGCCGCCGCGGCGGCTTCGGCATCCTCGCCCCATCGTTCCTGCTGCCAGGTTTCGTCGATGCGCGAGAGCGCCCAGACCCGTTCCGGCGTCACCTCTCTGGCCGAGGCGGCAAGGCCGAGGACCAGCGATCCGGAGATCGTAACCAGATCATGCAGCGCCACCAGCTCGAACGCGTCGTGGCGCTTCACCTCGCCGCGCAGCGCGGCGAGGCTCGCTTCGGGTTGGGCGACATGCATCACGCCGGTCGCGGCGGAAAGCGGCGCGCCGAGGCGGGCGCGCGCCCAGTCGAGCATCGGATCCCAGCCCTCGGCCTGCCGTCTCGCCAGTTCCTCGGGCGTGTCGGCGCGATAACACAGAAGATCGGTGGCGCCATACTCGCAAAGCATCGCGACGACCTCGGCGCGGTGCGGCACCACCCGGTCTATCGCGGAATTGGCGGCGCGCGTCACGGGCATCGCGCGCGGATTGATGACGTCGGACTGCGCCTCCCACTCCTCGGCCATCGCCTCGGCCAGCGCCGCGTTGGGCAGCACGAGCGGCGCCTTGGCCGGCGTCCGCACGGGCCGCCCATCCAGCGTCACCTCGTAGCCCGCGTCGGTCGCGATCGCCTCGGCCCGCGTCCAGAATCGCTTCGCCGCCCAACCCGTCATGCCGCCTCCCAAAGCGCGGAAATGGCGCGGGGCAGCTCGGAGAAACGGCCCACCACGTGATCCGCGGCACGAAGACGCACCGGGGCGTGGTAGCCCCAGCCCACGCCGATCGCCCGCACGCCCGCGGCGCGCGCCATCTCCATGTCGTATTCCGTGTCGCCCACCATGACCGCGTCGCGCGGCGCGACACCCGTTTCGTCGAGCGCGGCGCGCAGCATCGACGGATGCGGCTTCGAGGGGTGGTGATCGGCCACTTGCCGCGTGACGAAGAAGGACGAGAGGCGATGGGCCCCGAAGAGCACGTCGAGCCCGCGCGCCGACTTCCCCGTCGCCACCCCGAGAAGGGTGGACGGCTCGCCGTGCAGCGCCTGAAGAGCCTCGCGCGCGCCCGGGTAAAGCGGCGAGGTCATCGCCACGTCCTCTCGCGCGCGCTGACCCGCATAGGCCTCGCGGTACCAGCCCGCCAGGCGCGCATGATCCTGCGCCGAAAGGTCGGGCACGAGCCGCGCCATCGCCACCTCCAGCGACAGCCCGACGATGCCCAGCACCTCCCCGCGCGGCGGGACGGGCAGCGCCGCCCGGCCGAAGGCCGCGTCCATCGCGGCGAGGATGCCCGCCTGGCTGTCCACCAGCGTGCCGTCCACGTCGAAGACCACGAGGCGGGGCGCGTCCGTCATGCCGTCTCCTCGAAGGGGTCTTGGGGGGCGTCCGCTTCGGACCAGCCCAGCATGGACCAGGTGCGGCGCATGTGTTCGGGAAGCGGCGCCGTGATGGAGAGACGCGCGCCCGTCACCGGATGGGTGAGCGCGATGGAGCGCGCGTGCAGGTGCAGCTTGCGGCTGACCTCGCCGCCGAGCTGCGCGCCCCAGCCGTCGCCCAGGTTCTCCTGCCCGCCGCCGCCATACTTGCCGTCACCCACGATCGGGTGGCCGAGTTCCGCCATGTGCGCCCGAAGCTGGTGCGTCCGCCCCGTGACAGGGACGAGCGCCACCCAGGCCGCGCGTTTGCCGAGCGCCTCGATCACGGCATAATCCGTCGTGGCGCGCTTCGCGCCGGGCGTGGCGTCGATGTCGCCGGGATGCACGCAGCGCATCTTCTCGCCCTCACCCTTCGCGCCGTGCCCCGGCGCCTTCACGAGCCCGTAGGAAATCGTGCCCATGCGCGGCTGCGGCACGCCCGCCACCGCCGCCCAGTAGATCTTGCGCGCCTCGCGGGCACGGAACGCCGCGGTCAGTCCCGCGGCCACCGCGCGGCTGCGCGCCATCAGCAGCACGCCCGAGGTATCCCGGTCCAGCCGGTGGACGAGGCGCGGTGCCTCGTCCGCGTCGAAGCGCAGCGCCTCGGCCAGCGCGTCGACGTGGCGGCGCTGCCCGCTGCCACCCTGCACCGCAAGGCCCGGCGGCTTGTTGAGCGCGAGGATATGCGAGTCGCGCCAGATCACCGCCTCGCGGATCATGCGCGCGTCCGCCTGGGAGATCTCGGGCGCGGGCGCGGGTGGCGGCGCACCGGGGTCGGGCAGCGGCGGGACCCGCACGCTCTGCCCGGCGGCGAGGCGGGTGGCCGCCTTCACGCGGCCGCCGTCGACACGCAGTTCGCCCTTGCGGCACATCTTCTCGATGCGGCCCTGCGTGACCTGCGGGAAATGCCGGCGAAGCCACCGGTCGAGGCGCTGGTCGGCATCGCCGGGCGCGACGGTGATATGCTGAACGCCGCTCACGCGAGCACCCCCCGCGCGGCCCATGCCCCGGCGACGATCGCGCCGAGCGACAGCGTGACCGACCCCGCGACATAGGCCAGCGCCGTGCCCGTCTCGCCCCGTTCCCAGAGCGTCAGCGCGTCCAGCGAAAATGCCGAGAAGGTCGTGAAGCCGCCAAGCACGCCCGTCACGACGAAGGGCGCGATGCGGGTGGCCGGGAGGTTGGCGAGCACGATGACGAGGACCCCCATGAGAAACGACCCCAGGACATTTACCGAGAGCGTGCCCCAAGGAAAGCCCGTGCCGAACAACCGCAGCGCAGCGAGGACGGTAAGATACCGCGCCGCGGCCCCCACCGCGCCGCCAAGCGCGACCTGCATCAGCGTCAGCATCATGGCCGGTCTGTCGCGCGGCGTCCCGCCCTTGTCAAGCGCCCGCGGCGGGCGGCCTCGCGCGCGTTCACGCCTCGCCCGCGCGCCTGGCACGCAGCCGCTCGAACCAGTCGAGCCGCTTGCCGAGCTCGCGTTCGAAGCCGCGCTCCACGGGGGCGTAGAACGCCTCCCGCTCCATCTCGTCGGGGAAGTAGTCCTGGCCCGAAAAGGCATCCTCGGCATCGTGGTCGTAGGCGTAGCCCGCCCCGTAGCCCTGCTCGCGCATAAGCTTCGTGGGCGCGTTCAGGATGTGCTTGGGCGGGGGCGCCGAGCCGGTGGACTTCGCGGCGCGCCGCGCGGCCTTGTAGGCGCTGTAGGCCGCATTCGACTTGGGCGCGAGGGCGAGATAGAGCACGGCCTGCGCAAGCGCCAGCTCGCCCTCGGGGCTGCCGAGGCGCTCGTAGGTCTCCCAGCCCTGAAGGCAGACCGCCTGGGCCTGCGGATCGGCGAGGCCGATGTCCTCCACCGCCATCCGCGTGATCCGCCGCGCGAGGTAGCGCGGGTCCTCGCCGCCCTCGAGCATCCGCGCGAGCCAGTAGAGCGCCGCGTCGGGATCTGACCCGCGTACCGACTTGTGCAGCGCCGAGATCAGGTTGTAATGCGCCTCGCCCGACTTGTCGTATTGCGCGGCCCGCCGGGCGAGCCGGTCGGCGAGCGCGTGCGCGTCGAGCTTGCCCTCGACCTTCCACGCCATCACCTGTTCGATGAGGTTGAGGGCGGCGCGCCCGTCGCCGTCGGCCATCTCGAGCAGCGCCGCGCGTGCGGGCCCGTCAAGCGGCAGCGCGCGGCCGAGCACCGCCTCCGCGCGTTGCGCGAGGCGCTCTAGGTCGGCGAGCGAAAGCCGTTCCAGCACCAGAACCTGCGCGCGCGACAGAAGCGCGGCGTTGAGCTCGAAGCTCGGATTCTCGGTCGTCGCGCCGACCAGCAGGATGGTGCCGTCCTCCATGTGCGGCAGAAAGCTGTCCTGCTGCGCCTTGTTGAAGCGGTGGATCTCGTCGACGAACAGAAGCGTGCGGCGACCGCGCGCCTTCGCGGCCTCGAAAACCTTCCTGAGCTCCGCGACGCCGGTGAAGATCGCGCTGATCTGCACGAATTCCAGATCGGTTTCGGAGGCCAGAAGCCGGGCGATGGTGGTCTTGCCGACGCCGGGCGGCCCCCAGAGGACCAGGGACGACAGGCTTGCCGCCTTCAGCATCGCGCCGAGCGGCGCCTCGGGGCCAAGGATCTGTTCCTGCCCGATCACCTCCGAAAGGCGGGCGGGCCGCATCCGGTCGGCAAGGGGCCGGCCCGCACCAGTCCCACCGGCCGTGTTTTCCCCCGTCCCGGCGTCTGAAATAGGAGAACTGTCGAAGAGGTCACCCATGCCGGTCAGGCCCCGAAGCACCGGCGCGATGCCGGGCGCCCGGGTTTCCGCGCGGCGGCGCGACACCGCGCGGGACGGCCCGAGACCCGGCCTGCATCCCGATTGCGAGCCGGGACGCTGGCCGCGCCGGAACGGGGCGCGCCGGGGCGGCAAATGCTGTGGGTATGGTCGGTCGGAGCGTCACGACGTGGATATGCGCGCGCTTCCGGCCCGATGCAAGCGGCCCCGCCACCCGGCGAGGCCGCGGCATCGTCGGGCTCAGTCCTCGGCGGCCTCTTCGGCGGCGAGGCGGGCGCGGTCGGCCGCGCCCTTGGCGTCGGGATCGCGGTCGACGAGTTCGACGATCGCCATCGGCGCCATGTCGCCGTAGCGGAAGCCCGCCTTCAGAACGCGGACGTACCCGCCCTGCCGCTCCTGGTAGCGGGGGCCGAGCACGTCGAAGAGCTTGGCGACGAGCGCCTTCTGCTTCAGCCGTGCGGCGGCCTGGCGGCGGGCGTGAAGGTCGCCGCGCTTGGCCAGCGTGATGAGCTTGTCGGCCACGCGCTTCAGCTCCTTGGCCTTGGGCAGCGTGGTCTTGATCTGTTCATGCTCGATGAGCGAGCCCGCCATGTTCGCCCAGAGCGCCTTGCGGTGCTCGTGGGTGCGGTTCAGGCGGCGGTAGCCTTTCGCGTGACGCATCGGTTCGGTCCTTTCGCTTTGTGCTTTGTCCGGGGCCCCATGCGTACGGGGCCCTCACCTTGGGGCGGGATTGCCCTTGTCCGGGCCGGCGGGCGGCGGGCGCCCGCGGACCTCAGAACGACTCCTCGAACTTCTTGGCGAGTTCCTCGATGTTGTCGGGCGGCCAGTCCTCGACGTCCATCCCGAGATGCAGGCCCATGCCCGAGAGCACTTCCTTGATCTCGTTGAGCGACTTGCGGCCGAAGTTCGGCGTGCGCAGCATCTCGGCCTCGGTCTTCTGGATCAGGTCGCCGATGTAGACGATGTTGTCGTTCTTGAGGCAGTTGGCGGAGCGCACGGACAGCTCGAGTTCGTCGACCTTCTTGAGCAGGAGCGGGTTGAACTCCAGCCCCTCCTCGTCGGATTCGCGGCCGGCGGATTCGGGCTCGTCGAAGTTGACGAAGATCGAAAGCTGATCCTGGATGATGCGCGCGGCATAGGCCACGGCATCCTCGGGGGTGACCGAGCCGTCCGTTTCCAGCTTCAGCGTCAGCTTGTCGTAGTCCAGCACCTGCCCTTCGCGCGTGGGCTGCACGTCATAGGCGACCTTCTTGACCGGCGAGTAGATCGCGTCGATCGGAATGAGGCCGATCGGCGCGTCCTCGGGCTTGTTCCGGTCCGCCGGCACGTAGCCCTTGCCGGTGTTGACGGTCAGTTCCATGTAGACCTCGCCACCGCTGTCGAGGTGGCAGATCACGTGATCCTTGTTGAGCACCTCGATCCCGGCGCTGTCCACGATGTCGCCGGCGGTGACGACGCCGGGGCCCTTGGCCTCGATCGTCAGCCGCTTCGGCCCCTCGACCTCCATGCGCAGCGCGACGCCCTTCAGGTTGAGAACGATGTCGGTCACGTCCTCGCGCACGCCCGCGACCGAGGAAAACTCGTGCAGGACGTTGTCGATCTGCACGGAGGTGATGGCCGCGCCCTGAAGCGACGACATCAGAACCCGGCGCAGTGCGTTTCCGAGCGTGAGGCCGAAGCCACGCTCCAGCGGCTCTGCGACCACCACGGCCTGCCGGGCGGGATCGTTGCCTGGCTTGATCTCCAGCTGGGGGGGTTTGATCAGCTCGGCCCAGTTCTTGTGGATCATGCGGTTCTCCTCAATTCCTGTCCGGGCCCCATGTCCGAAGGCCCGAACGCCCGAGGTTAAAATGACGTGGCGAGGCCGCACGACTGATGCGCGCGGCCCCGCGAAAAAGCGGCGATCCCTCAGACGCGGCGGCGCTTCGGCGGGCGGCAGCCGTTGTGCGCGATGGGCGTCACGTCGCGGATGGACGTGATGTTGAAGCCGATCGCGGCCAGCGCGCGCAGCGCCGATTCACGGCCGGAGCCGGGGCCCTGCACTTCCACCTCGAGGGTGCGCATGCCGTGCTCCTGCGCCTTGCGGCCCGCATCTTCGGCAGCCATCTGTGCGGCATAGGGCGTGGACTTGCGCGAGCCCTTGAAACCCATCGTGCCGGCCGAGGACCACGCGATCGCGTTGCCCTGCACGTCCGAGATCAGGATCTTGGTGTTGTTGAAAGAAGAGTTCACATGCGCCACGCCGGTGGCGATGTTCTTGGAGACCTTGCGCTTGCCTGTGCGGCGGGTATCGCGTGCCATCTGTCCTGCCCTCCCTTACTTCTTCTTGCCGGCGATCGGCTTCGCGGGCCCCTTGCGGGTGCGCGCGTTGGTGTGGGTGCGCTGACCGCGCACGGGCAGGTTGCGGCGATGCCGCAGGCCGCGGTAGCAGCCGAGATCCATCAGCCGCTTGATGTTCATCTGCACCTCGCGGCGCAGATCGCCTTCCACGGTGAAGTTGGTGTCGATGTGCTCGCGGATCGCCACCAGTTCCGAATCGGAAAGCTCGTTCACGCGCCGGCTCTCGTCGATGCTGGTCGCTTCGCAGATCGACTTGGCGGCGCTCGGGCCGATACCGTGGATGTAGGTGAGAGCGATCGGGACCCGTTTGTGGGTGGGGATATTGACGCCGGCGATACGTGCCACGTGTCCGTCCTTTCGTTGCGGTTCCGTAACTCCAGAACCTTTTTTCACAGCACTCGGCCCGCGGCTTTTGCCGACGGGCCGACGCGAAGAGGTGATCGTTGCAAACAGCCGGGACGACACCCGGCATGCAAAATGATTCTCGGTCGAGAGAGTTCGGTTAAGAGACTTCGGACCGAGGGTCAACCCCCGCCCCGGCGCGGCCCAGGACATCGGCGATCTCGGCCTCGACCTCGGCGATGTCGCCCAGACCGTCGATGCGGTGCAGGAGGTCCTTGGCATAGTAGTAGCCGATGAGCGGCGAGGTCTTCTTGTAGTATTCCATCAGTCGCTGGCGCAGGCTGTCCTCGTTGTCGTCGGCGCGCCGCTTGAACTCCGTTCCGCCGCAGACGGCGCATTTTCCGTCCTCCGGGATCGGCTTGCTGATGTCGTTGTAGACTTCGCCGCAGCTCGCACAGGTCGAGCGCGCCGTGATGCGCTCGATCAGCGCCTCGTCGTCCACCTGCATCTCGATGACCGCGTCGAGGCCTTGCCCCGTCTCCTCGAGCAAATCCCCGAGCGCGTCGGCCTGCGCGAGGGTGCGCGGGAACCCGTCGAAGATGAACCCCGGCGCCTCGGTCCCCTCCAGCTTTTCCCGGATGAGCCCGATCACGATCTCGTCGGTGACCAGTTCGCCGCGGTCCATCACCTCTGCGACCCGGCGCCCCATCTCCGTCCCGGAACTGCGCGCCTCGCGGAGCATGTCACCGGTCGAGAGCTGCACCATGCCGCGGGTCTCCACGAGATGGCGCGCCTGTGTGCCCTTGCCTGCTCCGGGTGGTCCGAGAAGTATGATGTTCATCGTCTCGCTGGCGCCTTCTTTCCGGGTTTCTTCTTGCCGCGTCCCCGCAGCTGCGACTTCTGGATCAGCCCCTCGTACTGGTGCGCGAGCAGGTGGCTCTGAATCTGCTGGACGGTGTCCATGGACACCGACACCACGATGAGCACCGACGTGCCGCCGAAGTAGAAGGGTATGGCCAGCTGCCCGCGAATGACCTCGGGCAGGAGACACACCAGGGCGAGGTAGCCAGAGCCGACCACAAGCACGCGATTGACGACGTATTCGAGATATTCGGACGTCTTCTTTCCGGGCCGGATACCGGGCACGAAGCCGCCCTGGTTCTTGAGGTTGTCGGCCACGTCGTCCGGCTTGAACGAGACGTTGAAGGTGTAGAAATACGCGAAGAAGATGATCATCGCGCCGAAAAAGGCGAGGTAGAGCGGCTGTCCGGGGCCGAAATAGGCCATGATCGTCGACATCACCGGCCCGGATTGCTGGCCCGAGCAGGTGCTGATCGTCGTCGGCAGCAGAAGCAGCGAACTCGCGAAGATCGCGGGGATCACGCCCGACGGGTTGACCTTCACCGGAAGGTGGCTGGTCTGCGCCTCGGTCATCTTCATGCCGACCTGGCGGCGCGGATACTGGATCGCGATCTTGCGCAACGCGCGCTCCATGAAGACCACGAAGGTGATGGTCGCCACCACCATGAGGATCACGCCCACGATCACGGCGGGGCTGATCGCGCCCGACCGGCCCGAGGCGAAGAACTGCGCCAGCGCCGCCGGAACCTCGGCGATGATGCCCACGAAGATGATGAGCGAGATGCCGTTGCCCACGCCGCGCGCGGTGATCTGCTCGCCCAGCCACATCAGGAACATGGTGCCGCCCACCAGCGTGATGACGCAGGCGGCCCGGAAGAACCATCCCGGGTCGGTGACCAGATCCCCCGCCTCGAGGCTGACGGCCAGGCCGTAGGCCTGCAGGGTGGCCAGGAACACCGTGCCGTAGCGGGTGTACTGGTTGATCTTCTTGCGGCCCTGCTCGCCCTCTTTCTTGAGCTGCTCGAGCTTCGGCACCATCGAGGCCAGCAGCTGAACGATGATCGAGGCCGAGATGTAGGGCATGATCCCGAGCGCGAAGATCCCCATGCGCCCGAGCGCGCCGCCGGTGAACATCGACAGCATGCCGCCGATGCCGGTGGAGGCCTGCTCCATGAAGTCGCGCAGCGCCTGCCCGTCGATACCCGGCACCGGGATATAGGTGCCGAGACGATAGACGATCAGCAGACCGAGCGTGAAAAAGATGCGCTGGCGGAGTTCGGTGGCCTTGGCCAGGGCGCCCCAGCTGGTATTGGCGGCCATCTGTTCGGCGGCGGAAACCATGCGGATCCCCATGTCAGGGCACCGCCGCCCAAAGCGTTTTCCAGCTCGGGCGGCGGTACGGAAAACTTCGGGTTATGTAATGGGCGCCGCGAGGCGCCACAACCCGTTATTCGGTCGCGGCGGGTGCCTGCAGCGTGACCGACCCGCCCGCGCCTTCCACGGCGGCGACCGCGGAGCGCGAGGCACCCGTCACCTGAAGCTCGAGCCTGGCGGTCAGGTCACCCTTGGCCAGCACGCGGACGCCGTCGAGCTTGCGCCGTACGAGGCCGGACGCGACGAGCGCGTCCTCGGTCACCGGCTGTCCGGCGTCGATCTTGCCCGCATCGACGAATTGCTGGATCGCGCCCAGGTTGACCACGGCGAAGCGCTTGCGGTTGGGCGCGGTGAAGCCACGCTTCGGCAGGCGCTGGTAGATCGGCATCTGCCCGCCCTCGAAGCCCTTGACGGCCACGCCGGAGCGGGATTTCTGGCCCTTGATGCCGCGCCCGGCGGTCTTGCCCTTGCCCGAGCCCGGGCCGCGCCCGACGCGCTTCTTGTTGTGCAGAGCGCCGGGATTATCGCGCAGTTCGTTCAGTTTCATGTCGCTTCTCCTTGGCCGGAACACCTCCCCGAAGCGCAGCGGGAGGGACACGGCATCAGCTGTTTCAGAGGGCCCGGCCTGTTTCGGCGCGAGCAGGCGTTTTGGAAAACGCCTGGACAAGGCCCGGGACGGGCCTTGTTCGAACCCGGCCTCAGCCGCGCTCTTCCACGATCTCCACGAGATGCGGGATCTTGGCGATCATGCCGCGCACGGAGGGCGTGTCCTCGAGTTCCCGTGTCCGGTGCATCTTGTTCAGTCCGAGGCCGACCAGCGTCTGACGCTGGCTGGCGGGACGGCGGATGGGCGAGCCCACCTGCTTCACGACAATGGTCTTGGCCATGCGATACTCTCCTTACGCCTCGGCGGTCTCGCCGGCCTCGGCCTTCGGCTGATCCTCCTTGTGGAGGATGTCGGCCACCTTCTTGCCGCGACGCTGGGCCACGAGGCGCGGGCTCTGCTGCTTTTGCAGCGCGTCCAGGGTGGCGCGGATCATGTTGTAGGGGTTCTGCGAGCCGTTCGACTTCGCGACCACGTCCTGAACGCCGAGCATCTCGAACACCGCGCGGACGGGACCGCCCGCGATGATGCCCGTGCCCTGCGGCGCGGTGCGCGTGACGATCTTGCCCGCGCCCCAACGGCCTTCCTGGTCGTGATGCAGCGTCCGGCCCTCGCGCAGCGGCACGCGGATGAGCCGACGCTTCGCCTGCTCCGTGGCCTTGCGGATGGCTTCGGGGACCTCCTTGGCCTTGCCCTTGCCGAAGCCCACGCGGCCTTTCTGGTCGCCCACCACGACGAGTGCCGCGAAGCCGAAACGCTTGCCGCCCTTCACCGTCTTGGACACCCGGTTGATCGCCACGAGACGATCGGCGAATTCCGGCGCTTCGTCGCGCTCGCGGCGGCCGCGGCCGCCATGGGGTTCTCTAGCCATATCCGTCTCCTCAGACCTTCAGGCCGCCCTCGCGGGCCGCGTCCGCCAGAGCCTAGATGCCACCGTGAAACAGGAAACCGCCACGGTCGAAGTAGCACTGGTCCGCACCGGCCGCCTTGGCACGCTCGGCGATCGCGGCGCCGATCTTCGCGGCAGCCTCCGTGTTGTTCTTGCCCACCACGCCGAGCGTCGCCTCGAGCGACGAGGCGGAGGCGAGCGTGCGCCCCGCCACGTCGTCGATGAGCTGGACGTGGATGTTCTTGTTCGAGCGATGCACCGAGAGGCGCGGGCGCCCCGAGTTCATCTTCTTGACCTTGTTCCGGACGCGCAGGCGGCGCTTCTGGAACAGTTGCCGTTTGCTGTTAGCCATTTCTGCGCGTCCTTACTTCTTCTTGCCTTCCTTCTGGAAGATATACTCGCCCTTGTAGCGGATCCCCTTGCCCTTGTAGGGCTCGGGCCGCCGCCAGTCGCGGATGTTCGCCGCGACCTGGCCGACGAGCTGTTCATTGAAGCCCTCGATCACGATCTCGGTCGGCTTCGGCGTCGTGACCGTGACGCCCTCCGGCACCGGGAAATCGACATCGTGGCTGAGGCCGAGATTGAGCTTCAGGGTGTCGCCCTGCGCCTGAGCGCGGTAGCCGACGCCCCGGATCTCGAGCTCCTTCTTGAAGCCGTCGCTCACACCCTTCACGAGGTTCGCGATGTTGGTGCGGCTCATGCCCCATTGCTGGCGCGCGCGCTTGGACTGACCACGCGGGCTGACGGTGATCTGCCCGTCCTCCTGCGCGATCGTCACGTCGTCGGTGGCCGTCCAGCTGCGGGTGCCCTTGGGCCCCTTCACCTCGACGGTCTGACCGCTGATCGTCGCGGTCACGCCCGAGGGAACGGCGACCGGCGGTTTTCCGATACGAGACATGCCTTTCTCCTCAGAATACGGTGCAGAGAACTTCGCCGCCCACATTCGCCGAGCGCGCGGCGGCGTCCGACATCACGCCCTTCGGGGTCGACACGATCGACACGCCGAGGCCCTGGCGAACCTCCGGAAGGTCCTTGACGCCCAAGTAGACCCGGCGGCCCGGCTTCGACACGCGCTTGAGCTCGCGGATCACGGGGGTGCCGTCGAAATACTTCAGCGCGATTTCCAGCGTCGGATGGCCACGCGCGTCGGTCCCCTTCTCGTAGCCCCGGATGTAGCCCTCCGCGGCCAGGACATCGAGCACCCAGGCGCGCAGCTTGGAGGCCGGCGTGACGACCACGGATTTTCCGCGCATCTGCGCGTTGCGGATGCGGGGGAGCATATCGCCGATAGGATCGTTCATCTCTCGACCTCCCTCACCAGCTCGACTTCACGAGGCCCGGGGCCTGCCCGGTCGAGCCGAGCTCGCGCAGGGCGATCCGGCTCACCTTGAGCTTCCGGTAATAGGCGTGCGGCCGGCCGGTGAGCTGGCAGCGGTTGTGCAGCCGCGTGGGCGAGCTGTTGCGCGGAAGCTTGGCAAGCTTCAGACGCGCCTTGAAACGCTCTTCCATCGGCTTCGACTCGTCGTTCGCGATGTCCTTGAGCGCGGCGCGCTTGGCGGCGTACTGCTCCACCATCCGCTGGCGCTTCTTCTCGCGCTCGATCATTGCTTTCTTGGCCATGTCGTGTCTCCTCCGGCGCTCAGCTGGTGAAGGGCATGTTGAAATGCTTCAACAGCGCCTTGGCTTCCGCGTCGGTCTTCGCGGTGGTGGCGATTACGATGTCCATTCCCCAGACCTCGTCGACCTTGTCATAGTCGATTTCGGGGAAGACGATGTGCTCTTTCAGGCCCATCGCGTAGTTGCCCCGCCCATCGAAGGACGTGCCGGACACGCCGCGGAAGTCGCGGACCCGCGGAAGGGCGATGGTGATCAGGCGGTCGAGGAATTCGTACATCCGCGCGCCGCGGAGCGTCACCTTGGCGCCGAGCGGCATGTCCTCGCGGACCCGGAAACCGGCGATCGATTTCTTGGCCTTGGTGATGACCGCGCGCTGGCCGGCGAGGGCCGAGAGGTCTTCCTGCGCCGACTTCGCCTTCTTGCTGTCGCGGACGGCCTCCGCTCCGCACCCGATGTTGAGCACGATCTTGTCGAGGCGCGGGATCTGCATGTCGTTCTTGTAGCCGAACTCTTCCTTCAGCGCCGCCTTGATCGTGCCGTCGTAGAGTTCGCGCAGACGCGGGGTGTAGGTGGTGGCGTCAAGCATCGATCACGTCTCCCGTGGTCTTGGCGTAGCGAACCTTCTTGCCGTCCTCGAAACGGAAGCCGACGCGGGTGGCCTTGCCGTTCTTGTCCACGATGGCGAGGTTCGACAGGTCGATCGGCAGCGCCTTCGGAACGCGGCCGCCCTGGCTTCGGGCGGACTGGGCGGTGTGGCGCACGGCCATGTTGATCCCGTCCACCACGGCCTTGCCGGCCTTGGGATTCACGGACGCGATGGTGCCGGTGCGGCCCTTGTCCTTGCCGGCCAGCACGACGACCTTGTCGCCTTTCTTGAGCTTCGCAGCCATCAGAGCACCTCCGGGGCGAGCGAGATGATCTTCATGAAGTTCTTCGCGCGCAGCTCGCGCACCACCGGCCCGAAGATACGGGTGCCGACGGGCTCGAGGTTGTTGTTGAGGATCACGGCGGCGTTGCCGTCGAAGCGGATCGCGGTCCCGTCTTCGCGGCGCACTTCCTTGGCGGTGCGCACGACGACGGCCTTGCGCACGTCGCCCTTCTTGACGCGGCCGCGCGGGATCGCCTCCTTGACGGAGACGACGATGATGTCGCCCACGCTGGCATATTTGCGCTTCGACCCGCCGAGGACCTTGATGCACTGCACCCGGCGCGCGCCGGAGTTGTCAGCGACATCCAGATTGGTCTGCATCTGGATCATGTGGTTTCTCCCGACCTTTGGGGAGGGTCCTGCCCTATCTCCCCAGGGTTTCGATCAAACCGGGTGTGGTCGTCCCTACTGGGCGATCACCTCCCAGCGTTTCGTCTTGGACTTGGGCGCGCACTCGATGATGCGCACCGCGTCGCCAACCTTGAAGGCGCCGTTCTCGTCATGAGCACGGTACTTCTTGGATTTCTTGACGGTCTTCTGAAGCACCGGGTGCTTGAAGCGCCGTTCAACCGCGACGGTGACGGTCTGTGCATTCGCCGTGGAGGTCACGGTGCCTTGAAGAATACGCTTGGGCATCTCGCTCTCCTCACTCGGCGGCCGCTTGCGCGGCCTTTTCGTTCAGGATCGTCTTCACCCGAGCCACGTCGCGGCGCACGACACGCATGCGTGCCGTGCTCTCGAGCTGGCCGGTGGCCTGCTGGAAGCGCAGGTTGAACGCTTCCTTCTTCAGGCCGACCAGTTGCTCGCGCAGCTGGTCCGGCGTCTTGTCTCTCAGTTCCTTGGCGTCCATCGCCTATCGTCCTTCCATCAGAAGTCGCGAAGACCCGCTTCGCGCTTTTCCAACAAAACGCCAGACCCCCGACCGGGCGCCGGGAGTCCAGAAAATCTCACCAGTCCTCGCGGACAATGATGCGCGTCTTGATCGGCAGCTTCATCGCGGCGAGTCGGAGCGCTTCCTTTGCCACATCCTCACCGACGCCGTCAATCTCGAACATGATGCGTCCGGGCTTCACGCGGGCCGCCCAGTAATCCACCGAACCCTTGCCCTTGCCCATGCGGACCTCGGTCGGCTTCGAGCTGACAGGCACATCGGGGAAGATCCGGATCCAGACGCGGCCCTGACGCTTCATGTGGCGCGTCATGGCACGGCGCGCGGCCTCGATCTGGCGCGCGGTGATGCGCTCGGGCTGCGCGGCCTTCAGGCCGTAGGTCCCGAAATTGAGGTCGGATCCGCCCTTCGCCTCGCCGTGAATGCGGCCCTTGTGCTGTTTGCGGAATTTCGTGCGCTTGGGTTGCAGCATCTTTCAGTCCTCCTCAGCGGCGACCGGCGCCGCGGGGCGCAGGACCTTCCTGCAACTCCTGGGCACGGCGCTCGCGAGCCTGGGGGTCGTGCTCCATGATCTCGCCCTTGAAGATCCAGACCTTGATCCCGATGATCCCGTAGGGCGTGCTGGCCTCGACATTGGCGTAATCGATGTCCGCACGCAGGGTATGCAGCGGCACGCGGCCCTCGCGATACCATTCTGTCCGCGCGATCTCGGCCCCGCCGAGGCGGCCGGCGACGTTGACGCGGATTCCGAGAGCGCCCATGCGCATCGCGTTCTGCACCGCGCGCTTCATCGCGCGGCGGAAGCTGACCCGGCGCTCGAGCTGCTGGGCGATGCTCTCACCCACGAGCTGCGCGTCGAGCTCGGGCTTGCGGACCTCGACGATGTTGAGGTGCAGTTCGGAGTCCGTCATGCGGGCGAGCTTCTGGCGCAGCGCCTCGATGTCGGCGCCCTTCTTCCCGATGATCACGCCGGGCCGCGCGGAATGGATCGTCACGCGGCACTTGCGGTGCGGACGCTCGATCACGATCCGCGACACGCCGGCCTGCTTGGCCTCCTCGCGAATGAACTCGCGGATCTTGATGTCCTCGAGAAGCAGGTCGCCGTAATCCTTGGTGTCGGCATACCAGCGGCTGTCCCAGGTCCGATTGACCTGGACGCGCATGCCGATCGGGTTCGTCTTGTTCCCCATTAGACTTGCTCCTCGATCTGGCGAACCTTGATGGTGAGCTCGGAGAACGGCTTGACGATCCTGCCGAACCGGCCACGCGCCCGCGGACGACCGCGCTTCAGCACGAGGTTCTTGCCCACCCAGGCCTCGGCGACGACAAGCTCGTCGACGTCCAGGTTGTGGTTGTTCTCGGCGTTCGCGATCGCGGACTGAAGGCACTTCTTCACGTCCTGCGCGATGCGCTTGTTGGAGAAGGTGAGATCGTTCAACGCGCGATCGACCTTCTTGCCGCGGATCATCGCCGCAACGAGGTTCAGCTTCTGCGGGCTGGTGCGCAGCATCCGCAGTTTCGCCATTGCCTCGTTGTCGGCCACGCGGCGGGGGTTCTTTTCCTTGCCCATCGCTTTACTTCCGCTTCGATTTCTTGTCGGCCGCGTGACCGTAATAGGTCCGCGTCGGCGAGTACTCGCCGAACTTCTGGCCGATCATGTCCTCGCTGACCGACACCGGCACGTGCTTGTGCCCGTTGTAGACCCCGAAGGTAAGCCCCACGAACTGGGGCAGGATGGTCGATCGGCGCGACCAGATCTTGATGACTTCGTTGCGGCCCGACTCGCGCGACGCTTCGGCCTTCTTCAGGACGTAGCTGTCGACGAAGGGGCCCTTCCAAACGGAACGTGCCATGGCTTAACGGCCCTTCTTGCGTGCGTGGCGCGAGCGCAGGATGAGCTTCTGCGACGCCTTGTTGGTGTCCCGGGTGCGGCGGCCCTTCGTGGGCTTGCCCCAGGGCGTGACGGGGTGACGGCCACCCGAGGTGCGGCCTTCGCCCCCGCCATGCGGGTGGTCGATCGGGTTCATGACCACGCCACGCACCGAGGGGCGCTTGCCCATGTGCCGCGTCCGGCCGGCCTTGCCGATGTTCTGGTTCGAGTTATCGGGGTTCGACACGGCACCGATGGTGGCCATGCACTCCTGCCGAACGAGGCGCAGCTCGCCCGACGACAGGCGGATCTGGGCATATCCGCCGTCGCGGCCCACGAACTGCGCGTAGGTTCCCGCGGCACGCGCGATCTGCCCGCCCTTGCCCGGCTTGAGCTCGATGTTGTGCACGATCGTGCCGATCGGCATGCCCGCGAACGGCATGGCGTTGCCGGGCTTCACGTCGACCTTCCGGCCCGCGACGATCTTGTCGCCGACGCCGAGGCGCTGGGGCGCGAGGATGTAGGCCTGTTCGCCGTCCTCGTACTGGATGAGCGCGATGAAGGCGGTCCGGTTAGGATCGTATTCGATCCGGACGACGACCGCCGTGACGTCGTGCTTCGTGCGCTTGAAATCGACGATGCGATAGAGACGCTTCGCGCCTCCGCCGCGGCGCCGCGCGGTGATGCGTCCGGTGTTGTTCCGGCCGCCCTTCTTCGTCAGACCCTCGGTGAGCGCCTTGACGGGACGACCTTTCCAAAGTTCCGAACGGTCGATCAGCACCAGCCCGCGCTGGCCCGGCGTCGTCGGCTTGTACGACTTGAGTGCCATGCTTTCTGTCTTCCGTTGTCAGCGGCGGGGTTCGCTCCCCGCCTTTGGTTTTGCGGCCCGTATCGGGCCTGGAGTGAAGGGCCCCTCGGGTCCCCGGTGAAAAAGCCGGGGCCCCGGTCGTCCCGGGGCCCCGCCTGAGTCGGCGCTCAGTATCAGAGGCCGGTCGTGACGTCGATAGTGTTCCCCTCCTCGAGGGTCACATACGCCTTCTTGACATCGCTGCGGCGGCCGGGGCGGCCGCGGAAACGCTTGGCCTTGCCCTTGGTGATGGTCGTGTTCACGGCCCGCACCTTCACGCCGAAAAGCTGCTCGACCGCTTCCCGGATCTGCGGCTTCGAGCTGTCGATGGCCACCTCGAAGACCACGGCGTTCGCTTCCGACGCCATGGTGGACTTCTCGGTGATGACCGGCTTGCGGATCACGTCGTAATGTTCGGGTTTCGCGCTCATTTCAGCCGCGCCTCCAGTGCTTCGACCCCCGCGCGCGTGATCACGAGCGTGTCGCGCTTGAGGATGTCATAGACGTTCGCCCCGACCGACGGCAGCACGTCGAGCCCTTCGACGTTGCGGGCGGCGCGCGCGAAGCCCTCGTCCACCTGCGGCCCGTCGATCACCAGGGCGCGCTTCCAGCCGAGGTTCTTCACCGCGCGTGCAAGCTCTGCCGTCTTGCCCGACGACTTCGCCTCGTCGATGACGATCAGGGCGCCTTCGCGCGCCTTCGCGGAAAGCGCGTGCTTCAGGCCGAGCTTGCGGACCTTCTTGGGAAGTTCATGCGCGTGGCTCCGCGGCGTCGGCCCCTTGTAGATACCGCCCTTGCGGAAGATCGGAGCGTTGCGGTCGCCGTGACGGGCACCGCCGGTGCCCTTCTGGCGATAGATCTTCTTGGTCGAGTAGCTGGTCTCGGAGCGCGTCTTCACCTTATGGGTGCCGGCCATCGCCTTGTTGCGCTGCCAGCGCACCACCCGGTGCAGAAGGTCCGCACGCGGCTCCAGTCCGAAGACGTCCTCGCCCAGATCGACCGAGCCGGCCGTGCCGCCGTCCAGCGTGATCACGTCGAGTTTCATTCGTCGCTGTCCTTCTTCTCGGCCTCGATGTCGGCCTCGGCCTCCTTGAGCGCGGCTTCCTGCTCGGCGGCTGCGGCCTCCTCGGCGGCGCGGCGGGCCTCCTCCTCCTCGGCGGCGGCCTGCGCGGCGGCTTCCTCGGCCTGGCGCTTCGCCTCGTCGGCGGCGGACTTGAGCGCCGCGGGCAGGATAACGTTCTCCGGCATCGCCTTCTTGACGGCGTCGCGCACCGTCACCCAGCCGCCCTTCGGACCCGGCACCGCGCCCTTGAGCATGATGACACCGCGCTCCGCGTCGGTGCGCACGACCTGCAGGTTCTGCGTGGTCACGCGCGCCGCGCCCATGTGGCCGACCATCTTCTTGCCCTTGAACACGCGGCCGGGATCCTGGCACTGGCCGGTCGAGCCGTGGGAGCGATGCGAGATCGACACCCCGTGGCTGGCCCGCAGGCCGCCGAAATTGTGCCGCTTCATCGCGCCCGCGAACCCCTTGCCGATCGAGGTGCCCGACACGTCCACGAACTGGCCCTCGAAATAATGGTCGGCGGTGATTTCCTCACCGACGCCGATCATGTTCTCGGGCGCGACGCGGAACTCCGCGACCTTCCGCTTGGGTTCCACGCTGGCCTTCGCGAAATGGCCGCGCATCGGCTGGCTCACCCGCTTGGCCTTGGCCATCCCGGCGCCGAGCTGCACCGCCGAATACCCGTGCGTTTCGGGCGTGCGCTGCGCCACCACCTGCAACTTGTCCAGTTGCAGGACGGTGACCGGCACCTGCCGCCCGTCTTCCATGAAGAGCCGGGTCATCCCGACCTTCCTTGCGATCACTCCAGAGCGCATCGTCCAGCCCCCCTTACACCTTGATCTCGACATCCACGCCGGCGGCGAGGTCGAGCTTCATCAGCGCGTCCACCGTCTGAGGCGTCGGATCCACGATGTCCAGGAGCCGCTTGTGCGTGCGGATTTCGAACTGGTCGCGCGACTTCTTGTTGACGTGCGGGCCCCGCAGGACGGTGAACTTCTCGATCTTGTTAGGCAGCGGAATGGGACCGCGCACCTCGGCGCCCGTGCGCTTGGCCGTGTTCACGATCTCCTGCGTGCTGGCGTCCAGCACGCGGTAGTCGAAGGCCTTGAGCCGGATCCGGATATTCTGGCTTGTGACTGCCATTTGTCTTGCCTTTCGCGGTTGAGAGGTGGACCGGGTATCTTTCCCGGCCCACGTCG